>PAZA01000078.1 GCA_002715375.1 Halobacteriovoraceae bacterium | reverse complement strand
ATAAACTCCTTGGTTCCACGTTTCAGCTCCTCTGTCTTTATCCATGACGAAGCCATCTTTATTGCGTCCAATGCTGTTTCCAAGAGCTACATGGAAGGCGCCAGGATTCATATCATTACATTCTTTTAAGCCTTTCAGTTCATTATCCAACCCTTCTTTTGCTTTTTTACTTAATTCTTTAAGAGTTGCTTCATCGGCACCAGGCGAATTGGTATTCCAAAATTTTGCCCATTTAGCAAAAATTGATTTTAAATCTGTAAAGCATCTATCCCCTAAAAATGTATACTCAGAAGATCTTTCCGGAACTTCGTGCATATGAAGGGATAAAAGTGCTTTTATGTCGGAGGCACCAAATGGTACTTTAATTCCTTGAGGGTTTTTCAAAGTTATGGGGGCCGGGTTTTTGTATAAAATAGTAGCAGGTGCCCAAGCATGGCATAGACCCCACCAACCTTCCACTTTAAAAGAAGGATCGTAGTTAGGAGTCCCTTTAATTGTTTTTAAAACCCCTGTTCTCTCTCTTTCTTGTTTTGTGATTGTCCAGTTTGAATCACCCATATAGAGGTCGTATTTTTCAGCGGGGGAAAGGGTGCGAAGGTCCATTTTTTTTTATCTCTTCAAGTGTTGGATGTTTATAGCCAAACCTTGCAGGGTTTCTTTTATCCTGCTTACTCTTTGGAAGAGGGTACCACCTGTATGCTGTGCCACCTAAAAAGTCTGCCCAATAATCGCCACTCCATGGTTTATCAGCTAACGATCCTTCAGTCGGAAGTTCTTCAAATTTAGTCGTATAATTTTTTAAAAACCTCCATGGTGAGTTTACACCTACCATTTTGTCGTATTGGGTTGTTCTGGCAAAAAGGAGTTGAGGAATTAAAAGGGCTATAAGCAAGTAGAACAAAGTTCTTTTCATGGTTCGTTTCGGAAACACCGTTTGGCCGATCATTTTACACTCCTTTTAAGTAAAGTTTAATTTATCCCAATTATAATTTTTGTTTACTTAGATATTATGTCAAAAGAATTGAAACTTTTGGGTTTTTCAAAAAAATTTCCCTTTTTAGTGATAACCTAGACACTAATTATCAGAAAATTAAAGGTAAAAGGATGAAAGAATTATTTCAAAAACTTGAGGGTAAATATCAAAAGGTTTTAGAAGGAGGAAGCCTACTTGGAATTTTACTCAAGACCTATAAGGAGCAGAATAACCCCATTATTGTAAAAATGAGAGACGTTCATGGTGACTTCAAAAGAGATTACAGAGCAAGTGATGTTTTAAGTAAGGGGTATGCTTTTTCTCTTATTCATAGAGAACTTGAAGGGCATAATGTCGGCTATATTAGCGACAACCACGTTGATATCATGGGTGTTGATATGGGTTGTTGGATGAATAAAAAATATACGACAGGTTTTTATAAAAATGACAGTGTTGAACATATTTCTTTTAAGATCGTTGACTCAGATGTTGATATCCTTGTTCTTAACAAAGCAGGTTTAGAAAAAGCTGTTTTACTTCCTTCTGGCATTAAGAATTCATTTAAAAAAGTGTTTTTAGTCGAGGGAACTGAAGCGCAAGCAGATCATGGATTTCCTCGTCTGGAAAAACTTGAATTACCAATTGATGATTCTGTGATTCCTAAAATTCCTATTCCGGATCCAGAAAAAGAACAGAATAATGTGTTTAAAGTCGTTTATACTTCGGGTTCAACAGGAACTCCCAAGGGTGTTCCTATTACAAATGCAAACTCTATTTATTCTGGCTTTGGATTTATTAAAAATATGTTTGACGGCGCTTCAAAGAGGGAGATTTGTCCGTTTTTCTTACCAAATGCACATATTTTTCAAACGTCCATTTTTGCGCTTTCTTATATGGGACTTTTTCAAGGTTATATAACAACAAAAGATACTTTTTTAGAAGACCTTCCTAAAATTAAACCAACATATATGTTCGGAGTTCCTCTTCTTTTTCAAACACTGGCCCATGGGGTTGAAGAAAAACTGACTAAGATACTCGGCGGCTTTTTTAAAGAGAAGGATCTAACTTCACCAACTTGGAAAAATAGACTTTTTATAAAGCCTATCCTTTCAAAGGCAATTAAAAAGAAGCTTGGGTTTTCTCGTTTAAAAAATATTCTCTCTGGAGGGGCGGCCCTCAATGGTAAAACCTATGATATTTTCCTTCATACTTTTGGGATAAAAATTGTAGAAGCCTATGGAATGAGTGAAACGACTTGTACATTAACTTTTGATAGGGTTGGAAAGAGAGGATCCTGTGGAAAAAGAGCGGCTTGCAATGAAATTGATATTAGAGAGAAGGATGAAAGTGGAGTTGGGGATGTCTGGGTCAGAGGCAAAAATGTATTTGATGGTTATCTAAACTTTGGGAAACAGGATAATTTTGATGAAGATGGTTGGTTTAAAACTGGAGATAGAGGAGTTTTTGATGAGGATGGTTATCTGTTTTTAAAGGGAAGGTCTAAAAACTTCCTAAAAGCAGCTGATGGTCGTTTTTATAATATTGAAGAGGTAGCGGAGAAAGTTCTTGATAAATCAAATAATATCCAACAAGTTGTTGTCCATATTTTAAATAGCCCTAATCCTGTAGGACTTGTAACTTTGGGAGAAGAAGCCTTGGGCTATACTGAAGACGTTGAAAATTCTGATTTACTTAAAAGGATTTACAATGAGTGCTCTTCTGTCATTGAAGAGCTTAAGAAACAGAAATTTTATCCAATTCCAAAAAAATTTATTTTTGTACCTCCTTTTACAGAAGAAAACGGCCTTCTCACTCCGACTAAAAAAACAAAGCCTCTTAAAGTCATTGCCCGCTACCAGGCTTCTCTTGATGAGCTTCAAAATAAAGGGAATTCTCTTTTGTATATTTTAGATAAAGAAAACAAATTAAAAGAGTTTATATTCTAATTTTTTTCCATCAATTTTTGCTTCTAATCTTAAGGTAAGGTCGCTAACAAACTAATTTTTATACATTTAAACCTTTTTAGAAGGAATACCGATGGAATTTCTAAGGGTGTTTAGAAACTTATGATGCACAATTCTCTATAGGGCATAGGAAATTGTTTGTAGTTCATTATTTAAGGGGTAATAAATTATGAAGGTCATGATAATTGAGGACAGCCAAGACTTTAGGAGAAAGTTAGAAAACCTCCTTTCAGATGAGTATGAAGTTACTTCAGCGGTAGATGGTCAAGAAGGTCTTGAGAAGTTAAGAGAAAACAAAGTAGACCTTGTTATTACCGACCTTAATATGCCTCGCCTTGATGGACTTTCAATGCTTAAAAAAATAAAAGAAGAAGGACTCGGTTACGAGTGCCCTCCAATAATGATGTGTACTACGGAGTTTGATCCTCAGTTAAAAAAGCAAGGTAAGGAGTGTGGAGTTTCGTTCTGGCTTGTTAAACCGATCTCAGAGCTTCGCTTTCTCAAGGTTATTGAAACCCTTCTGACCTAATTGTTATCTAAATAAATCTCATTTTAAAAGACCTAGCTTTATGAGCCTTTCCAGAAGAAAGGCTTCTTGCCCTCTTGCGGGAGGCCTGTAAAAATGTGGGGTATCATGTGATGAATATGCCTGTGGGACGTGTCCCTCGGGGTAGTTATGAGGGTATTTGTACTCCTTTTTTTTGGGTCCTTTGTTTTTTAGATATGGCGGGACCTCAATTGTGGGTCTTTCTTTAACAAATTCAATGGCCTCGTTAATGGCCAGATAAGAAGCATTACTTTTAACGGTTGAAGCAAGGTAATTTGTGGTTTGAGAGAGGATGATCCTTGATTCAGGCATCCCTATTGATTGCACAGCATGAAGGCAACTGGTGGCCAGTGTAAGGGCCCTTGGGTCAGCATTTCCAATATCTTCGGAAGCAAAAATAACAAGTCTTCTGGCAATGAATTGAGGGTCTTCCCCCCCTTCTAACATGACTGCTAGCCAGAGAGTTGCAGAGTGAGGATCCGAGCCTCGCATGCTTTTAATAAAAGCTGAAATAACATCGTAATGTCTGTCACCATCTCGATCAAAAGTCCTGTGGGCCCCTAAAGTAAGAGATTGAATTTCTTTCGGGCTTGGATCTTCTTTTTCAAGGTAAGGGGATTGGAAAGAGTTTTCAAGGTAACTAAGTGCTTTTCTACTATCTCCATCACATAAGTGAGAAAAAGCATCAATAAGTTTTGGAGAGGCCTTTTTTCCTTCTTTTTTTAGGGCCTTTCTTAATAAGGACCGGATAGAGCTCTCTGTGAGTTTTGGAAGTTTTATAGGTTGAACGCGGCTTAAGAGGGCCTTATTGACAGAAGTATAAGGGTTTTCAGTCGTGGCACCTATGAGGATAAAGGAACCAGATTCAACATAAGGGAGGAGGGCGTCCTGTTGGGCCTTGTTAAAACGGTGAATTTCATCAATGAAAAGGATCCACGAGGAGTTCCCAAGCTCAGCGGATTTTTGACCTTTTTCTATGACTTTTCTAAGTTCAGCAAGGCCTGATAGCACTGCATTAAATTTTAAAAAAGGAATGCCCTTTTCCAATGCAAGGACCTCTGCAAGAGTTGTTTTTCCACAACCAGGAGGTCCCCATAGAATGAGACTGGGTAGTGTTTTTCCTTTAAGAATGGGGTACTTTTCCAGCAAATAGGGGGCACCTTCAAAATCTTTAAGGTTTTGAGGCCTCATTCTATGGGCCAAAGGGCCTTGATTTTTTTTCATGCAGGGTTTTAATGGAGTTTCATCCTTTTCAAGATCCAATAACCCGGGGAGTCCAGATTCGATGGTATCCATAAGGGTCTCCTCTTTCTCTTATTCTTGTGGTAGGGTTCCCTCTTTGAATCACAAGGAGCATCTGATGAAAAGAATTTTATGGGTTCCTCTTTTTCTTTTTTGTGCCATTTTTTGTATAAAGGCCAAAGCAGAAGTCGATAGGAATTGTACTTGGAATGGAATTCCACTGCATGGAAAAGTCAAGGTTGTTAAGTCTTTTCCAGATATATTGGTAGAAGTGGTTAGCTCCTTTCCAGACCTTAAAGTTAAAAAGGTTAACTCCTTTGCTGACAAGTGCGGGGAATGGACCTTTGTAGAAAGTTTTCCCGATTTTACGGTTAAGTTTGTTAATTCATTTCCAGATATAAAAATAAAATATGTTAATTCCTTTCCAGGAATTTAAAGGTGTTTAAGATGAAAGGACTGAAGGCCAAAGAAATAGAAGAAAAGTTGGAAATTCATGGCGATAAAAGGGTCGATGAGTTTTTTTGGATGAAAAATCATCCAGAAGATAAAGATGTTATGGAACATCTTAAAAAGGAAAATGATTTTGTTTCTGAGGTCTTGGATTCCGAGGTAAAAGATGAACTTTATAGAGAGTTAAAGGGAAGAAAAATACCAAATGAATCAAGCGTGCCAGCAAAAGATGGTGATTATTACTATTATGTTCGCTTTGAAAAGGATAAAGAGTACGCGATTCACTGTAGAAAAAAAGGTCAAGATGGGGATGAGGTCATTATTTTAGATGAAAATGAATTGGCCGAAGGTAAAGAGTACTTTTCCCTTGGAAGTTTGGAAGTTTCGCCAAATGATGAGTTGATGGCCTATTCTTGTGATACAGATGGATCTGAAGTTTATACATTCTTTTTTAAAGATCTTAAAACTGGAAAAATATTAAAAGATAAACTTGAAAATGCTTATACAGGCCTTTCCTGGTATAAAGACAATAAAACGGTCCTCTATACAATCTTAGATGATAGTCAAAGACCCTATGCAGTCATGCAGTATACTTTGGGGGAAAGTGAAGGAGCAGAACCTCGAAAAATTTACGAGGTTGATAATGCAGAATACTTTGCTGGTGTGGATACAAGCAGTGACCAAAAATTCCTTTATTTATCAGCTTACGGATCTGTAACTAATGAAACTTGGTATGTACCCTCGGAGGACAGTTCTCAAAAGCCAAAATTAGTCCTCCCCAAAAAAAGAGGCGTAGAGTATTTTCCTGAGCATAAAGATGGTCAATTTTTTATGCTTATCAATGATTCCCATCCTAATTTCCGTCTCATTTCTCTTTCTGTGGGTGAAACAGATGTAAAGGAAGCAAAAGAAGTTATCAGTCCAAGCGATGATTGTTTCCTTGATCAAGGAAGCTTTTTTAAAGACTTTTTTGTTATAGAAGCTAAAGTGAAAGGGCTTAGTCAAATTAACTTTCATCGTTATAATGGAGAGAGTTTTCATTCCATGGAATTTCCAGATGAGGTATATAGCGCCCACCTTTCTGAAAACTATGAATGGGAAGCTCAAACTGTACGTTACAAATACTCTTCTTTAAAAACAGTTCCTCAGACCCTGGAGTATGAACTCAAAACTAAAAAGACAAATGTTTTAAAAGTTAAAGAGGTTCCTCATTTTAATTCACAAGATTATGAGTGCCAAAGACTATGGGCCAGTTCACACGATGGAAAGCTTATTCCTGTCTCAATTTTAAAAAAGAAGGATGTTGAGGGACCCAGACCCCTTGTTCTTTATGGATATGGTGCCTATGGAGTTAATATAGACCCTTCTTTTGACGATGAAATTCTTCCTCTTGTGGAAAGAGGGTTTGTTTACGCAATCGCTCATGTAAGGGGAAGCGCGACTTTAGGAAGGCCTTGGTATCTTGATGGAAAGTTTTTTAACAAAAAGAACTCTTTTTACGATTTTCAAGCAGCAGCAGAGTGCCTTATAGAGAAAGGATTTACTAAGAAAGGAGAAATTTGTTTAAGTGGAGGAAGCGCTGGAGGCCTTCTCGTTTGTGCGACAATGAATCTTTGTCCAGACCTTTATAAAGGTGTTATTGGGGATGTTCCTTTCGTTGATGTAGTGACCACAATGCTTGATAAAAGTTTACCCTTAACACAAATGGAATATGAGGAGTGGGGAAACCCTGAAGAAAAAGATTATTATGATTATATTAAGTCTTATTCCCCTTATGATAATATTGAAAAAAGAAGTTATCCTCATGTTCTTTTGACAGCGGGACTTAATGATCCAAGGGTTACTTATTGGGAACCAATGAAGTTTGTTTCACGCTTAAGGAAACTTCGTACAGATGACGGTCACAGTTTGCTCTATACGAACTTGGATGGTGGGCATGCTGGGGCGAGTGGGCGTTATGAAGCACTTAAAGAAATAAGTCTTCAATACTCTTTTATTCTAAAAATATTTAAAAAGGATTTATCCTCTTAAAATAGGATAGGCTTGCTTAAAGATTATATTTAATGAATTTATCTCTGAGATTTAAGGGTGAAAAAATTAAATGAGCTTAAGGAAGCCGAAATAAAGAGGAAGAAGAATAAAGGCCAGAAGAAGGCCTATGCCTGTTAAGCTTATGGACAAATTCTTGTTAAGTCCTTTTTCACTGGCCAAAATCGCCGCCGTAATCATAGGAGGCATGGCCGATTGAAAGATCACAACTTTCTCTGGTTGATCAAAAGTTCCGAATATTTTAAAAAAAAGAAGAGCGATAAGAGGGGAGATAACCATCTTGAAAAAGAGTCCTAAAGTTAAAGGTAACCCCAATTCTGGAGAAGGTTTTTGGAATTGAAAACCAACAGCTATCATCGCGAGAGGGATAACTCCTTTTGATAAAGGGGTAATAACTGTTTGAATAATTTCATTTAAAAGAACTTCTTTAAATGAAAACGAAATGATTAAAGCTATAAGGGGAGGAAAACCTCCTATTTTTTTAAAAAAAGTAGTGAAAGAAGGAATTTTTTCACCGCCATAAATGGATAAAATAAAAGGAGCATAAAGGGCCAAACCGAGAAAAGACCCCATTTGATCATATAAAATAGCATAGGGAAGAGCTTCTTCTCCAAAGAAGATTTCTACCATCGGATAGCCAAAAAAGGAAGTATTACCAAGGGGAACAAGAATAAGAAGGCATCCCACAGTCTTTCTTTCCAGTTTGAGTGCTTTTGAAATGGTATAAGTCAGAGTGGCCAAAATAAAGAGAGTAAACCAATGAGAGAGTGGATAAGACCAGGACTCTTCTTTAAAACCAAGATTTGGCATCACCTTTAAAATAAGAGACGGTAAACAGATATAAATAATAACTTTATTTAAAATAAGGGGTATTTTTTCTTTTGTTTCTTCTTTAAAGGGAAGCTTCTTTAAAAAAAAACCTAAAAGAAGAAGTCCAAAAATAGCCGCTACTTTTTGAGTCTCCATAAAGAAAGCCTGTGATCAAGGAAAAAGGTTTTTGTGGATCCTATAATATGTTGATTTTATTTTATTTGTCTTTAACTTTTGGAAAAAATTCAAAACATTCAATTTAAAGAGGTTAGTTTTTTTTAATTTTTGTCGAAAATGGATACAAGTAAACTAAACATCAGTAAAAAAAATAACTGTTAAAAAATTTCGTGGAGTCAAAAAAATGAAATTAATACTATTTTTACCTATACTTTTTGTAGTAATGGCCCACGCAGACAATGATAATTTGCATATAGATGCTCTTTATAAAAGAGTTAAAGACTATTGGAAAAAAAATCCAGGAAAGTGGGCCAGGAACCTTAATAACCGTAGTAAAGAATCCAGTATCAAGGCACGAAATAAATGCACTTACTATTTAAAAGAATTAATTTATGAGCCAAACTTCAGTCAACTTTATCCGATGTTAAAAAAAGATGGTCTTCCAAAAAGTATTTTTAATGTAGAAGATTGTGCAAAAAAAGCTTTTAAATCATGCATGGATGATAAAAATTATTTAGATCTAGTTAAAGAGCTTGGTAAAAATAATACTGCATATTTTAATCCAAAAGAGAGGTACAAGCACTTGCATACCCAAACAATTTATAAGTATTACGATAAAATGGTCGGGTGCAGAGAAAAATTTGCTAAAAGTGTTTATAAATTCTTTAAATAGAAAACAGATAATTTTCTGTACGTATTAAATTATAACGACTTAATACGCCTTAAATTATTGCGAAACTTCTATTCCTCAATAAATATAATTTTATTTAAATTTATTAAAAAATTAAACTATTTGATTATATTCCGAGAAGGTTAGTTGAGAATAAGGAGTGAGAGTGGTTTTTGTTCTCTTTTTAATATTGTATTTAAACATGAATGAGGCCCTCTCATCAGGGCCTAAGCGTTTGAGCTATACAGAGGAAAGGGAAGGATGCCGCTCTTATAACCCCTTAAAAAGAGCTCTATTTGGAGATGTTCATGTTCATACTTCAAGGTCTCTGGACGCAGCAACTCAAGACGCGCGGACGACGCCTTTTCAAGCTTATCAATTTGCCTTAGGTAAGAGGATCTCTCTACATCCATGGGTTGCAAAATCGAAAAAAGGAACAATAAGAATTGAAAATACCTTTTTAAAAAAAGGTGAATCATTTAAAAAAATTCCAACATTTGATGCAAAACCTACCCGAAGTCTTCAACTTGGCAGACCCCTTGATTTTGCTATGGTTTCTGACCATGCTGAATTTTTTGGAGAACTTCGTGTCTGTGGTGAATTTGACCCTAAATCCAAAGGCTATAAGTCAAAGGCCTGTAAAAAGTTACGAAAAAACTTTTCCCATAAAGGCATGAACCTTATTGAATCGTACTTGGGTGGGGCCAGAATCAAGCAATATACTCATAATGATCATCCTCTTAAAAGACATAAATTTTGTGGTGAAAATGCAAAGAGTTGTAAGAAAGGGGCCAAGGTTGGTTGGAAAGAAGTCATTGACTCAGCTGAATCCGTTTATGATAGGACTGAAGATTGCAAGTTTACTTCCTTTATTGGTTATGAGTATACGCTTTCACCCCTTTCTTGGAATTTACACCGAAACGTTCTTTTTAAAAATAACCGTGTTCCGGACTATCCTGTTTCTGCAATGGATGCCAAACATCCGGAGGCGCTTTGGGATAAGTTGATTAAAGACTGTCTTGAAAATGAGAAACTGAAAAATAAAGAGGGTCAAGGATGCGATGTTTTGGCCATTCCCCATAATTCAAATATGAGTAATGCCAGAATGTTTGAAAGAAAGGTAAGAAGCTTTTTTAATAAAGAAGGTGAAAATCAAAAAGACTTTACCAAAGAGTATGCTCAAAAAAGAGCAAAATTAGAGCCTTTAATTGAAGTTTTTCAGCATAAAGGCGACTCAGAGTGCCACTATTATAAAGCAGGGTCAATGTTCCGCCAAAAGCCAGTCGTGAACAACGCTGATGAGTTTTGTCAGTTTGAAAAGATGCCTTATAACAACCTCACGGCCGATAAAGAAAACATGTTTGAAAAATGGCTACTTGGTGATGTTCCCTTCATTTTTTCTTGGTATTCAACCTATCCAAAGAAAAGGAACTTTATAAGAGAGGCACTCAAAAGAGGTCTCCAATTAAAAGACAAGCTGGACGTTAATCCTTTTAAATATGGTTTTATAGGAAGTACGGACACGCATATTGGTGCCCCAGGGGCCACAAATGAAATAAATTTTAAGGGCCATGGTGGGGCAGGGGCTTCGAACCAGGACAAAGGAAAAGATTCTGTAAAAATGGGAAAAGATGGATTTCCTATTGAAAGTGGCCAGTCTGGCTTAGCAGACTTTATGTCTTATGGGCCAGGAGGCTTGGCCGTTGTTTGGAGTGAAGAAAATTCAAGGGATTATATTTTTGATGCGCTAAAAAGAAAGGAAACTTACGGTACGAGTGGAACTAGGATCGCCTTGCGCTTTTTTGGAGGATGGGACTTTACAAAAGAAGAGGGCACTAAGCTCTGTGAGAATGTAAAGTTTTCACCAAACCAGGTCGCCTTAAACGGAGGAGACTTTGTTAGGACCGGCTATGAAAAAGGTGTACCAATGGGAGGAGACCTTCCAACAAAAGGAAGAGCTAACAAGGCCCCAACCTTTTTATTGGCCGCCTTAAAGGATCCTGGATTTAGACCTGAAGAACAAGAAAATGCTGGGGAGCTTCGAGAGGACTTGAGAGAAAAAAGCACACCATTAAAAGTGATCCAAATTATAAAGGGTTGGGTAGACGAGAAAGGTAAAAGTCATGAAAAAGTCTACGATATTTCTGGTGTTGGTAAGAAGAATGAAAAATATAACTTAAATAGTTGTGAAGAGGTCCAAAAAGGTTCTAGTGAGCTTTGTGGCTTTTGGAAAGATCCTGATTTTAACCCAAAGGAAAGGGCCTTTTATTATGCGAGAGTTATAGAAAAACCTGTTTGCCGTTGGTCCTGGCATCAGTGTGTGGAATATGTCAGAAACGACCATCCAAAAATGACTCCAACAAGTTATTTTTTAAAGAATTGTTCTAAAAGGAGGCTTCAAAAGAAGATTCCTAAAGGATTTAGAGGTTGTTGCCGGCATGTTAATGTGGCCCATAAAAATCCTAAGCGGTGGGAGAAAACACAATTTGGGACCTATACTCCTTTTATTTATGAGAGGGCGTGGAGCTCTCCCATCTGGTATGGGCCATAGTTCAAGGTTTAGACCCTTTTTGTAATACTTTTTGTCATGGTCAACTCATTAAATTCATTGATTTAAATCAAGCCTTAATGGAAAAGCCCGATATAGTTATTGATTTATTAAGAAACAAAACTTAAAGGATCATTTGATGACTAAAGAATCAGGTTTGTACAAAAAGGATGAGCTTTTTCTTACAGAGAGAGAGAAAGAAACGATGGCCTTGGACAGTGAGACGCCAGTAGAGATTCTTTTAAAATTGGCCTTTGATCCATCAGAAAAAGTAAGAGCACTTGTAGGAATTAATAGAAATACTCCTGAAGCCATTTTAATTGAGCTAAAAAAAGATAGTTCGGAGCTTGTCAAAAGGATTGCTACTTATAGTATGGGCCAAAGAATATTTAAAAATAAAGAAAATAATTAGAAAAATTATTTTAAAATAAGTAATGTAAGGATTTAGGTAACCGGCTTTCCCTAATCTTTGCCTAATTTATCTTTATCAGTTTCAAAAAAGTGTTATTGTTATTTGAAGATTACAAATAATGACAATTTTTTTAGTAAAATCAGTACTTTATAATTCAAAAAATGAAGTTCGTGAGCGGAAGAAAAAGAGGACAAAAAGCTATTTCAAAGCTTCATTTATTTTCCTATTCAAAAAGGCCTAATTTATTACAGCTTTTCATTTTTTTGCCGAATGTTTAATTAATGTCCAAATAAACCCAAAAGGATGAAGAGATGTTTAAAAAGGAAAAGGCCCGTCTTAAAGATCATATAATAAGCTTATTTGGCGAATTAAATGGAGATATCGATAAGGGTGTATACGGCGATGAAAATGCAGCCCGTAAAAATGTCCTTAAGTTTATGATGGAAATATCAAGTTATAGAGTTCGTTGTGGAAACCTTTCAACTGAAGATGCTATTAGAAGTGGACTGGAAGGTCTCTTTAATGGGATTGATGCATCTGAAGGAGAGTTGGAGTTTTCAGAGCTATCTAAAGAGGAAGAAAAACTTTTGGGTGATACTCAAGGGGTTTTTAAAGTTATCAGTGATGTTTTTACTGATTTAGTTTCAAAAAGAATTGACTCTAATTTTATTGACGGAAGCAAAGATGATATTAAAAAAATAATCTTAGATTCCGTCGAAAAGCATTTAAATTAGATTAACGAAATAACCTTAACCTCTCTTTCAGAAGAAATGGCCTTGAACTAAGAGTCTTAAACCTCTTTTAGTTTTTGCCCTCTAAGCCCCTCTAAATTGAACTTAAGGGTGTTTTTATACCCAAAAAAGTCTATAAAATGTACTCAGGCATGCTTCATAGAACCCTTCTTTGAACCTAATATGCTATGGGTATCCTAGTATTTTCAATAGTTTGCTAGGCAGGACAAGCAAAATGGAAACAATCTCTCTTAATGAGAAAAGGGTTTTTACTAAAAAACCAACTTCGATCCCTAAAAATTGGTGGGAGGAAAATAGGTTTTTTAACCATTTCTTCAACTCTTTGAGCCTCATACTTCCAGTAGGTGAACTATTTTTTATAAAAAGCATGAAACTTCATCAAAAAAGTATCAAATGCGAAAAGCTAAGAAACAATGTAGAGCTTTTTATTTTCCAGGAAACAAAACATTTTAGTGAACATGATTTGTGGTTTAACCGGAATCTAAAAGAGAGTGGTTATCCTATAGATAGAATGATTTATCCATTTAAGGTCTTTATGAAGTTAGGTAATAGCCGTTTAAGCCCAGGCTTTGCTTTGGCCTTGACAGTCGCCTGTGAGCACCTAACGACGATTCTCGCCAGGCTCGTTTTAAGAGATAACGGTTGGCTTGAAGGAGCTTCTTTTGATTATAAAAAGATTTGGCACTATCACGCTTTAGAGGAATTAGAGCATAAATGCGTGGCCTTTGATTTATATAAGGAAGTTGGAGGTTCTCATTGGTTAAGAGTCTTTTCTCTCATTCAGGCCTTCATCGTTTTTTCTTTTTTTATTTTTCAGTTAATGGTGTGCTTTTTGTGGTTGGATAGGTCATCTTTATTTTCTTTAAAAGCTTTAAGGGAGTTTTTCCTTTTTTCAAGGCTTTTAATTAAAAGCGTAACTCCTTTTTTTGGGAGTTACAGTGCCTTTTTTGCGTCATCTTTTCACCCAAGTGACGAAGATGATAGTGAGTTGGTGAGAGTTTACAGAGAAAAAGTAAAAACTTTTTGCCATTAATTTTTTTAAGTATCTGTTTCCCATAATTTTTGACTTGTTTTTAAAATATCTTGAAGCAGATTTTCACTAGACCAGGACCTATGAATTCCTTTCTTATAAGCGAGAGCATTTTTATAATAAAAGAGAGCGTTGAGCTTATTTTTTAGCTTATTATTTTTTGTTTTCACGACTTTTCCAGGAGTTCCCATGACGATTGAGTTATCTGGAATAATGGTATTTTCTTTTAAAAAGGTGTGACCCCCTATAATGCAATTGTTTCCTATTTGGCAGCCATCCATAATGGTTGAGTTAATACCAATAAGACAATAATCACCAATCGTACATCCGTGTAGGGTTACCCTATGGGTAATTGAACAGTACTTTCCAATAGTTGTTCCCTGCTTTGTTCCAATATGAATCATGACAAAATCCTGGATATTTGTCATAGGCCCAATTTTAACACTATTCATCTCTGACCTTACGACTGAGTATGGCCAAAACGAACTATCTTTGGAGACCTCAATTTTTCCATAGAGTTGTGTTGTGGGGTGGATGTAGGCACAGTCTTTTACATCAACATCTGGTCCAAAGGTGGGCTCAGTTTCCATGGTATTTGTTCCCTTTTTTTTGACTCCATACGAGTTTTTTATAGAAAAAGTGGTGGGCCATGGAAGGAATTTTATGCCTAAAAGAAAATAATGAAAAGGATCTAAAAAAAAGACCATCTTAAGTGGATGGTCTTTTTTTAAAGAGAGAAAATAGTTGCCTATCTTTTTAAAGGTTTTTCTTTAATTCGTTATAAACACTCCAAAGAGAGGAAGACCAAAGAAAACAATTCCTATGTAAAGTAACCCTATCATTTTGTTTCTTGATGCTAATTCAGCCAATTTCGTGGAAAGAATGATAGGGGTTTGCCTCATCTTCTGAATTGGAAACCAGATTAAAATTCCAAGAATATTAAAGAAAAAGTGGACAAGAGCTATGGCAAGACCTGCGCTGTTACCCGTAAGAGCGGCCAAGAGGGCCGTTGTTGTGGTTCCAATATTTGCTCCTAGCGTTACTGGCAGTATAGAGGCAAGAGTTAGGAGTCCTGAACCTGCCATTGGTACAAGAAGGGATGTTGTAATCGAGCTTGATTGAACACAAAATGTGACCACTCCTCCAAATATAATGGCCGTATAAGGGTTTTTTGATAGGAGTTTTTCAACGATATCACCTTTGTTTCTTTCAATGACGACTTTCATAACTTTAACGACTGTTGTAAGGGCCAGTATGGTGACCGTAGCACCTAAAAGCATGAGCCCAATTCCTGCTGCATTTCCTTCCAGGCCAAGAGTTTGAGTCATAAAGACTTTGGCCTCTTTAGCAAAAGGCTTTATGGCCGTTTTAAGGGGAGATGAATAAGTTAATCCTGTTAAGTTTCCGTAAAGAAAGCTTGAGAAAGAGGTGGCCAGTTTTTCAAGTATGCCTGTCGCTAGTTCTATTGGTAAGAGGACTAGAACGGAAAGAATATTGAAAAAGTCGTGGACGGTAGCTGCAGCAAAAGAACGTTGAAAAGAACCTTTATCTTTCAGGTAGGCCAGGGAAACGAGTGTATTTGTAACAGATGTGCCGAGGTTAGCTCCCATGATCATGGGAATTGCACCCGCTAAATTAAGGGCACCACCTGAAACAAGACCAACAATAATGGAGGTCGTTGTCGAAGAACTTTGAAGGAGTGCTGTGGCAAGCAAACCTGACATTAGACTTAAAAGAGGGTTTGAGGTTACATCAAAAAGGGTTTGTGCAAAGCCCCCTCCCATTAATTTTATACCGGAAGTTAAGATTTTAACTCCAATAAGGAAGGCAAAAAGAAGCGCCAGAACAGTTAAAAACCTTCCTATTGTTTCAATGAAAAACTGATTCTTTTTGGGAAAGCTATCAGAGTGAATAGTTTCCTCGTGACTGGATATTTGACTCATATTGATTACTCCTAAATTCCATTTATAAAAACACATTGCTTTTAAGTATTAAGTAGCAAAAAGAATGCCCAATATAAAATTAGCTTTATGTTAATTTCAAGCATTTATAGTTTATAAAACTTAAACATTTCTCTAAAATCGCCTAAACTTTAGACGGTTATCTGGTTTTTGACCGAATGTTGTTTGAATCCGAAGATCCTTTTTAATAGTTTCGAAGACATCCTTTTTAGGGGCTTTTTCTTAATAAGAAAATATATTTTAAAACCCTATCTTAATCCCTTATTTTTTGGTCCCAAATTGATACCATTTTGATTTTCCTTAAGTTATGATGAACAGCGTATTTTTTACAAGAGGAGATAAAAAATGACATATAAGAATTTGACTCAAGTCATCCAGAAGAGTTCCTTGCCTTATCTTCTAATTTTTCTTTGCTGTTTTAATTTAAATGCCATGGACCTACTGGACAATTCTCTTTCAAAAGTATCGGTTCCCTCCGTTCGAAACATTTCCTTTGAAGAGCACGACCTGGGAGAGGGGCATTTCCAAGAGTCCGTTGAGGGAAAAAGAGATGAGAGTGATCGAGTCTTTGAAATGAGTGTTACATCTGAAAATAATGCTTTTGCATCGACAAACTTACCTAATTTTGAAGATGGGGGCCGTACGATTAGAGGAGGAGGTGGCAGCACAAATCCTATGGAAGTGATTAAGGCCATCGTCGCTTTAGGAGAAAGAGCGTGGGATTTAGTTGTTATGGGAAAACCAATTGTACGGTCAAATCATGTGCCTATAGCTGTTTTGCCTCAGATAGAAGGTCGGGATATCATTCCTATGGATTTGGAGCGATGGTCTTTGCCGAAATCAAAAACGTTTTCTTTTAGTGCAAAAGGAAGGACGGGAAAGGAGTTGGTGAAGTTCGATTATGCTGTGCATTTTACTCATAGCGGGCAGTTTAATGGAAAAGGTAAATTCTTGGCCGCTGTTAACATTACGCCTTTGAAAATTAAGGTTAAATGGGGTCAAAAATTTAACTCTCATACAGAGCTTTTGGAAGTTGTGAACCATGGAACTAAAGAAAACCCAATTGTATCTGCTTTAATGAAGATAACCTATACAATAACTTCTATGACAAAAACGACTCAAGCTTCTGAAATGTACCATATTGTTGGTGATGGAAGAGTTATTCCTCTTCAATAAGTCACTTTTTGTGAGGCAGTTATCCTGAATAGCTGCCTCAAGCATCTTAACTTTTCTCTCTTTATAAGTTTTTGAAACGTCTATAACGTAAATCTTCTTTTTCCCAATTCACAGATTGGGAAACCTCTCTTAAAGAACATGAATTGTCTTTAAGGCCTTGATTTGAAAGAAAAACCTTTTTATGATCTCCAGTTCTTAGCATAATTAAGTTTTGGAAAGAGCTTTCTTTGGCAAAGAAAGAGTTCGTTTTTTTGAAAGTGGCCCAAGTGGGAATATTTAGTTTAAGCCTTTTTTTAAATTTTAGGACTGTATCGGAAAATCCGTTTTGAGTTGTCCAATCTGGACCTTTTTTCGTTTGAAAAAACCAAACGTAAAAGAAAGAGCAGGCCCTGCAGTCTTTTTTCCAGACGCCTTTCCAGTTTTTTAAAAGAGTAAAAGCCTTTTTTTGAAGAATGTTGATTCGTCTTATTTTTATGGTTTTTAAAAGGGCCTCTTTTTTCTTAAAGAGCTCATTTTTTTGAAAAGGGAAGGGAAAGTTTGAACATTGAAAGGACTCTAAGTCTCTAAAACTTATTTTTCCAAAAGAGTTTTTAAGAGAATTTAAGAGCTTTTCATAGGAGGGAGAGTTGGAAAAAAGAAAGTCTCTTTTTGAGGAATTCTTAAGATGGTTAGATATTGTGAGAGATGAGTCATCGTTTGGTCTAATACTCGATATAATAAAGTCAAAAGAGTTATCATTAAGGTCTTTTTTAATTGCTTTTTCGCCAAGGATTTTAATGACATTTTTACCAAGAGGCGTTTCACTTGAAATACCCCCTAAGTGCCATTGGGAAGTCAAAAGTTTTTCCACATGATAGGCCTTAAGGTTCAGGCCCCTCCAATTGAGGAGGGCCTTTTGTCCTTTTGGTGTTTTAAGAGGGAGAATAGGATAGCCTTCACTTGTGACTTCATATTTCTTATTTTGGGATTCTGTAAGAATGGCGCCTTTTTTAATTTTAATGAGGGGATAAATTTGGTGAATAATAAGGTCATCTTCGGAAACAAAATTAATGGATTGAAGCTTTGATGATGATTTTGGTAAAAGTGACCAACTATATTCCTGATTAAACCCTTGGAAAAAAAGAGGGATTCCTGGAATAGATAAGCCTAACAAAGTAGAGTCTTTGAATTGGACTCCGAGGGCCTCTTTAAAAAAGGGACTTTGAAATGAAAGAGGACTTTTCAGTCCTATCCAATAAGGTGTGGCAAAATGCCCTTCTAGAGAAGGGCCATTTTGGAGAAGGTTTCGAATAAAGGATTCATTTCTGCTTTTCATATTTGATAGGAGGGACGGAAGTTGGTTTTTAGTATGTTCAAAGTGGTATAAAAGAAGAAGGGCCAAAGAGTGCCGAGGGTGCCAATCCCTTGGAGTTGGAGTTTTCTCATAATAGGAAGGTTTTCTGCCAATGGCCTCTTTAAGACCTATATTAATGCCTTGTGAGTAAAACTTCATTTTTTCCTGCGTTTCTTGGGAGAGACCTTCCCAAAGCCTTTTTGAGAGCTTTTCAAAATTGAGTATTCTCATCATGAAGTCGGAGTCATAGGCCATTTGTCCTTTAAGGACACTTAGTCTTCCATAGGCTTTCCTTCTCATAAGATCCAGTGCATAAGGGTGCTGGCTTCCATGGAGGAACCCAAGGCAAGTGAAAAACGATTTTAGGTTTTGGGTCTTAAAGTATTTTATTTTTTCTGGAGATTTGTAGAGGTAGCATCCTGGAAGAGTTTCAGAAGCTGATACCGAGGGAAAGGAGGGGAAGAAAATAAAGAACGAAAGTAAAAGTAAGTTGAAAAGACGAAATTTTATTTTTATGGAAAAATCTTTCTTATTTTTCATGGATATTAAACCCTTTAGATTTGTTTGTAGGACCTGACTTTTTAAAGAAATGGTTAGTTCTTGCTATCAAACTGCTGTAAAACTTTTAGAGAGACCATTGCAAGAGTCTCCTCATTTGTTGACTCCAAAACGACTTTTGGTGCCAGACCTGCCTTATAGGACTCAATCCAGCGACTTGCACAAAGGCACCATTGATCACCTGGTTTCAAACCCGGAAATTGAGCGACAGGCACAGGAGTTTTAAGGTCATTTCCTAGGCTTTGGGAAAAGTCTAAAAACTCTTTTGTCATGATGGCACATACAGAGTGGATTCCTGTATCTTCATGACCCGTGTTACAGCAGCCATCCCTAAAATAACCAGTAAGAGGGTTTGTGGAACATGGCCTTAATTCAGTTCCCAAAACATTAAGCTGCTTCATTAACGACCTCCTGAGAAGATACTTTTTACATTAAGGAAAACAAAAATAATTGGATTGTAGGTTGGCCAGGAGAGTTTTTCAACAGAAACTATAAGAAAAGAGGTCATGAAGGAAGGGGGAAACCTTTAGAAATTTGTTATAATAAACGATGGGGCTTTATAAAGTGGTTAATAACCTTAACTAAATAACGAAACAGTCATATTTTATGTTTTTAGGACCGTGGCCTATGTTTAAGTTTTTACTTTTGAATATTTTGTTATTAGGGATGGTTTTTGGTCAGAAAGAGCCAGATTATAAACTGAATAAAAAAGGCCAGGCCGTACCAACTTTTCTTGGCCGAATTATCATGCTTAAGGGCACTGTCAGTCGAGTAGAGGGGAATGGGAAGATGGTGGCCTTAAAAGAGCAGTCAAAAATAAAAAAAAATCAGGTCATTGCGACGGGAAAGAGCAGCTTTGTCAAAATTAAACTTGTTGATCAATCCATTTTTACGATGTCAAGTTTTTCTAGAATTAATTTTAAAGATTTCAATTATAAAAGCCCAAAAGACCGCACAGGCCTCTTTAATTTGTTAAAAGGAAAGTTAAGAGCTTCTATTCCCGTTAAATCAAAAAGAGACTCTCTCAAAATAATTTCTGGAGCTGCTTCTATGGGAATAAGAGGTACTAAAGTTTTAGTGAACAATAGAACTGATGACCTTGGAAATAATGTCGTTCAGATGGCCCTTTTAGAGGGTGATGTTGTCATAAAAAATAGTTTAACAAAAGAGGAAAAAAACCTAAAACCAGGTGACCATTTAATTTTTGTTCAGGATAAAAACTCCAAGGAAGCTTTAAATAAAGTCGATGAATTGGAAGAGAAGGTTGTTGAGGAATTGAAAAATATTGATGATGAAGAAAAGAAAGTCCTCCCTTTTCTCCCATTTTATGATTATAGGGGTAATAATCTTGAGAAGAAAGTGACTTTTAAAGTGGTAAAGCTTAAAAACCTAAAATCAAGTGAGGGGGAAAATTCCAAAATTTCAACCTTAAATAAAAAAAATAAAGAGAAAAAAGTTAAGGAAAACCTGAAGTATTCCTGGAAAAATGTATTAAGAAAGCTCAATAAAATTCTTAGAGATAACCGGGTTTCAAAATAATTCAATACTTTGGAGATTGTTCTTTTTAAAAAAATATTTATTTCTCTTACCTGTTTAAACTTAAAAACAATTATTCAATATTCCGATTAAAAAAAATTAATTAGTACATTAGTTATACGGTTATGAGATCAATGACTTTGGTTTAACTAAGGTAAAAATTAGTTGAACCGAAAAGTTATAGGAGTTGAATATTATTAATAAAAGTGGTGAAAATTGAAAATATTTTCGGTTTTTTTTGTATTATTTATGGCGGCCCACTCGATGAATTTATTGGGGGAGGATTCGCCTTCGATTATTTTTTCCAATAAAGGCATTGTAGATTTCAAAAAGAACTTTGATACAGGTAAAACACATAAGCCAAAGTATGGCAGCTATGAAGTTAAAGGGGAAATCCTCTTCCTTTGGGGAGATTTATTAGATCCAAAAGAGTTCAGGCAGGCAAAAAACCTCGAAAACTTTAAAGAAGTGACCATACCTCATTTTTGGGGAAAGGATAAAGATGCCAGGAAGATAGGTTCGGGAACCTATCTTTTGGATATTAAGAATAGTCCTTTTGGAAAAGTTGGACTTAAGTTTTCAATGAAATCTGCTCATAAAATTTTTATTCTTATTGAAGGTAGAGACCCAATTGAAGCTTCAAGTCAGGGATATGTCTCTTTAAAGAAAGAGAGGATTATTCCCTGGTGGGAAAGCCGCTACTCTTTTTTTGATCTTGGAGGCAAAAAAAACTTTAAGATTTTAGTTCATATTTCTAACAACTATTTTAGAGAAGGACGATTTTTAAAGTTGGAAATAGGTGATGAAAGAATTTTAAGAAGTGAAAAAAATAAGGGCTCAAGAAAAGATTTCTTTGTGATGGGTGGTCTTATTATTTTTGGTTTTTACTTTCTTTACCTTTACGCAAGAAACGCCAAGGATAAACAGGTCTTATTTTTCTCCCTTCTCTCTCTTCTTATAGCTTATCGATTGGGGTTTACAGAAAGGTATATACCTTTTCTTTTTAGTCCAGGCCTTGCTCTCTATCAACTTCTTTTGCGTATGGAGTATTTGTCCTTTTTTATTTTTCCCTACCTTTATGGAAAAATTATTTTCGTTATGTTTCCTTATCTTTTACCTAAGAAGGTAAAGGATTCTGTAAACATCATTTCGATAGCATTCTGTCTGTCTTGTTTAGTGACACCTTCAATTGAGTTTTTATCAAGTACGATTTTAAAAATTTATCACCCCTTCTTTCTATCAATCTTTATCCTTTATTTTTATTATATGATCCAGGCCGCAAGGCATAAGTTAAAATTTTCATTTCTATCCATTTTGGCCCTGATTCTTGGTATTATGGGCTTTATTCACGATGCCTTAATTGAAATGGGTTATTTAAACCCTCCTCATCGAGCAGACTTTTTTGTTTTGGGTACCGTTTTTTTGATGGCCTTGTTTTTAGCAGAAAAAAATGTAAGAAATTATCAAAAATTTAAAAAAAGGGCCCATAAATTTAAGGATATGGCCAAGGAAGGGAAAGATCAGCTTGCCAAGGAAAGGGATTCTTATCAAATCAGGTTAGAAGAAGAAATTAAAAGAAAAACGGGTATCATCTATGAGCAAAACAGGAAACTTGAGGTCGAACGAATAAGTTTAGAAGATCTCATGACTCATTATTATTTTCAAAAAAAGTCAAAGGATACATTGATTAACAACCTCGATCACGGTTATATGACTTTTGGTGAAAATGGTGTCATTCATGATGGTGCATCAATTGTAACTGAAGAAATTTTGGGGAGAAGTCTGTTTGAGTCTGAATCAAGAGGATATAAAATTTGGGATGTCTTGTTTTACGATAATGCTGAGAAAGAATTTTTTAAAAAGTGGGTTGAAAAAGTATGGGATGGTCGCTTTTTATTTAAGGACTTGCTACCTTTGGCGCCAAAAATTTATAAAATGACAGAAAACAGTTATATAGAGATAGATTACAAGCCAATTTATAAAATTGAAGAAGAGGCCTCTAATAAAAAGAAAGTAGAAAGGCTTATTGTCATCTTGCAAGACAAAACGGAGCAAAAGAAGCAGGAAAGAAAAATTAATCGATCAAATGAGGATGCTGAGTTTATTGAAAACGCTTTAAATAACCCTGTTGAATTTCTAGATATTTTAAATGATACAAATGAACTTTATAAAAAGATTCCTGTTTTAGAGGATTTAAATTACCTTGAAACTCAAAGAGAAATTCATACTTTAAAGGCCCGTTATGCGACTCTTGGAATGAAATTTGCTTCTAGTTATTTGCATATGGTTGAAGAGCTTCTTAGTTTAAAGCAGGGTGATAAAGTCAGGAGCACTTTAAGCTATTTTCAAGTCGATTTGTCTAAGCACTTAAAAAGGCATGCTGCCATTGTACAAGCAGCTAAAAAGACCATGGTTGATGATGGTTTGGCCATTCCTGTCAATAAAGTTATGGAGCTTATAAAAGAAATTCCAAATTATGAAGATTTTCATTTTCATATATATAAGAACTATTTTTTGTCAGACCTTCTTTTAAAAATAAACCGTTACAAGGGCCTGACAGAAGAAATAGCATCATCCCAGGGTAAGAGTATTATCTGGAGGAATGAAGGTGAAAGAATTGTTGTTGATACTGATAAATATGGTCCTTTTATAAACTCTCTGGTTCATGTGTTTCGAAATATGATTGATCATGGAATAGAAAGTGAGGAAGAAAGAATTGAGAAGCAAAAGGGAAAAAGCGGTATTATTACCGTGCAATCAAAAGTTAATGGAGAAAGCTTTGAGTTAAATATTTTTGACGATGGAAGGGGAATTGATCCCAATCAAGTCAAAAAAACATTAATTAAAAAAGGTTTAAAGGAAGCGGAAGACTTAAGTGAAATTAAACCTGATGAACTTATCCAACTTATTTTCCTTCCAAATTTTTCAACTAAAGAAGAGGTTACTCAAATCTCTGGACGAGGGATTGGAATGGATGCTGTCAAAGCTGAAGTTGAAAAATTAGGTGGTCAAATAAGGGTAAGTTCAAAGATAGAAGAAGGAACGAGTATAGTTGTTGAGTTGCCTATCTTGATTTAAGCTTAAGGCCAAAATTGAAAAACCTTAAAAATCACTTCATTTATAGCTGAATTTTTTAGCAATTTTTTTTTTAATATTTTCCCTCTCTTCAATAGGAGAGATTCTGATAAAAATATCCATGACTCCATTCCCTGAGTAGCCATTAACTTTTATGCCCCCATCCACATCATTTCTATAGCGGATAATTCCAGGCGAGTATCTATGGCGGCAGGCCTTGGAAAAACCAAGGACAACTTTTGTAACCCCCTGTAGCTTTTCAACCCAATGGACACTTGGTCTAAGGGATTTATCTAAAGTTGTGTGTTTACCTTTAATAGCTTGAACTCCTTTCTCTAACCTTTTTTATACACAAAAATGTGTAAAAATTGACCCCCCTAAAAGAGAAAACGAAAACACTTTTTTTAAAATTTAAGGGGTTTCATCTTATGGGCGTTGTTATTCTTTGTTATACTGTTTGAGTAGTTTTTGTTTCACGTTGGGTCGCAGATGACTATGAATTTGTAACTAATATTTCTTTTTTCTCTAGGATAAAAGTATGTCTAAGAAAAATTATGATTTTATTGTTGTCGGTGGTGGGTCAGCTGGTTGTGTTTTGGCCAATAGGTTGAGTGAGGACCCATCCAATGAAGTGCTAGTCTTAGAGGCTGGAAGAATGGATTATATTTGGGACCTTTTTATTCATATGCCGGCAGCTTTAACAATCCCTATAGGAAGTAAAAGGTATGATTGGTGCTATGAGTCTGACCCAGAGCCTTTTATGAACAATAGAAGAATTTTTCATGCACGGGGAAAAGTTCTAGGGGGCTCAAGTAGTATAAATGGCATGATTTTTCAAAGGGGAAACCCACTCGATTATGAAAGATGGGCAAAAGATCCTGGGATGGAAACATGGGATTATTTTCATTGCCTGCCTTATTTTAAGAAAATGGAAAATTGTTTGGCCGGCGGAGATGCTTACCGAGGTGATAAGGGTCCCCTTGAATTAGAGCGTGGACCAGGCGTGAATCCACTTTTTGGTGCCTTTTTAAAATCTGTTCAAGATGCCGGGTATGAATTAACAGATGATGTTAATGGGGAAAAGCAAGAGGGCTTTGCTCTTTTTGATAGAAATGTGAGGAAAGGAAAAAGGTTAAGTGCTGCAAGGGCCTATTACCATCCAGTGAAAAGAAGGCCTAATTTAGAATTACGCTGTCAGGTCCATACAACTAAGATTTTATTTGAAGGTAAAAAAGCTATTGGAATTGAGTACCAGAAAGGTGGTAAAGTTCATCAGGTCATGGGGAAAGAAATTGTTTTAGCTGCGGGGGCCATTAATTCTCCCCAGCTTCTTCAACTATCAGGAGTGGGAAATGCTAAAGAGCTTGAGGCCTTGGATATACCTGTCGTTCATGACCTCCCAGGTGTAGGGGAGAACCTTCAAGACCACTTAGAAGTGT
>PAZA01000077.1 GCA_002715375.1 Halobacteriovoraceae bacterium | reverse complement strand
CTTCCTTTTCGTCAGAAAATGAAGTTGTTCTCAACGAAAACTATAAAAATTATGATCTTGGTAAAAATATTTATTTTTATGAAGACAAAAGTAACTCTTTAAAAATAATTGATTTCACCAAAAAAGACAGTAAAGTTCAAAATAAATTTAAACTTTCAAAAAAAGTTATTCCAAGCTTTGGATATTCAGACTCTTCATTTTGGTTCAAACTTAATTTAAACCACGAAAAAAGCCCTCAATCTTCCTGGATTCTAAGTGTTGAGTATTTAACCTTGGATTTTGTTACGTTTTATAAATTAGAAAATAAAGAATGGAAAAAATATGAAATGGGAGATCAGATCACGTTTGGCAAAAGAAAAGTTAAGCAAAGAGAGTTTGCCCTTCAAATTACTCCAAAGAATAAAAGAGAAACAATTTATATAAAAATTAAAACTGCAGGCCCTCTGGAAGTTCCGATTAAACTTTATAATTCTCAATATTTTTCAGACTACAAAAGTTCCCTTAATTATGGAATGGGTATCTACTTCGGATGCTTGCTCGCAATGGTTCTTTATAATTTAATTTTATATATTTCAACCAAACAAATAAACTACCTTTATTATGTCACCTTCCTCTTCTTTTTTACCTTCTTCCTTTCAACATTGGAAGGTTATAGTTTTAAGTTTATTTTTAAAAATTATCCCTGGTTTAACAATAATGGTCTCGCTCTAAGCATTAATATTTCTGCTCTATTTTTCTTAATATTTTGTAAAAATTATTTATCAATTAAAGGAACAAAGTTTCAAAGATTAAATAAAACATTCAAATTTATAGAGAGAGGATACGTCATAGGATTTATCCTCTCCTTCTTCCTACCTTACTCAGTTGTCTTAAGGTTTTCTATTATCTTAAGTATTATTGGATTAAGCACACTTGTATATTCAGGATACATCAGATTTAAAGAGGGTTATAAACCTGCAACGTATTTTCTCTTTGCCTTTAGCCTCTTTATAATAGGAACACTATTAAGACTTCTTTCAGCTCTCAATATACTTTCAGCAAGCCCCTTTTACAAATATTCATTCCACGTAGGAGTGGCCCTTCAAGCGATTCTTCTTGCTATTGGTTTAGCAGACATCATAAATAGTCTTCTTGAAGAAAAAATTGAAGCTGAAGTTAAGCTCTTTGAAGCGAATAGGGATTTGGAAGAAAAAGTAAAACTAAGAACCCAAGACCTTTCTATTGCTTTAAAAGATATTGAATACCTCCTGAATAATATGAAGCAAGCTATTTTTACCATTAATGAAGAAGGTGAAATAATGGGTCCTGTTAGTGCCTTCTCAAAAGAAATCTTTGAACAGGATATAGAGGGAAAAAATATTAATGAAACCTTATTTAAGTCTTATGACAGCGGACATCAAATCGTTAGCGCCTTTAATTTTAACATGGCATGTTCATTTGGAAACGATATCGTTCAATGGAAAGCAATACAGGACTCAAACCCAGATAAAGTTCGAGTTTTAACAGAAAACAGAGAAGAAAAGTCCCTTAGATTGAGTATTACGCCTCTCTGGGGTAAAGATAAACTTCTTCAAAAAGTTATGTTGGTAATAGAAGACGTTACAGAAATTGAGCTACTTGAAAAAGAAATGAAGAAAAAAGATGCTGAGTCTCAAAAAAACATTCAAATTCTCAATCAACTGGCAAACCTTAAGAAAGAAGATCTTGAACTCTATTTTTCAGGATCTTTCAAAAATGTATCCGGGTTAATAAGTTCATCCAATAAAATTAAAGACAACATTCATAATGGAGTTACCTTCTTAAATGAAATGAATGTATTACTAAGAGAACTCCACACTATAAAAGGGAATGCTAGAGTTTTTGGTTTTAATTTTATTTCAGACTTTGCACATGAATTAGAAGCCAAGGTTGAGAAAAAATATAACATACATGAAGATAAAAATGATATTACAATATCTTTTTTAGAAGATATGATTTCTGATTTTTACGAACTTCAGTCTGTTATTTATCTTTATTTGACTCCCTCTAAAAACTTATTCCATCTGGGTCTTTACTCTGAAAGAAATATCATTCAGGATATTCATCAAAAATTTATAGATATTAACTTAAATTTTTACTTATTTTTAAATTCGTTAGAGTTTAAATCGAAACTTTCAACTTTTTCTTTAAAGAAAGAAAGTGAAAGCGATAACTTAGCTTATTACGAAAAATTAAAAGAGCAACTTTTTGAAACTAAATCATTACTCAGGTTTATAGATAAAAAAAGAAATTCAGAGGTTTTTAAAAGTCTTTATGATGATTTCAAATCCTTAAGTTTGGAAAACTCTTCAATTCCAATTGAATTCATCAAAAACAACCTAATTAGAAAGTTAAAAGAAGCCTCAATTGACATTGCTAATCTTTATTTTAATAGTTCTCTTTTCAAACCTACCAGGATTGATGATGAATTTTTTGTACAATTCTCAAAGTTTTTTTTGGATATTAATTATAAATTAATATCCAAAAAAAATGATCGAGCTTCTAAACTAGATATCATTAACATGCTATCAAATATACCATTGCAAAATCATTATATTTTCCTAGATGATTATTTTAAATTATCTAAAAATATCCTTGATCTTAAAGATGATGGAGAGATTGAAAGACAATTAATATTTTTATCACAAGATATATGGAGTTTTTTATCACTTATTTTAAAAATTGATTTAAATAAAAAAATTAAAAGAAAAGAAAAAGTAAAAATAATAGAAAAGATCAATACTGATGAAGAATTTGATTATGAACTTTTACCCGATAATTCCCTTTTAAAAAATCTCTTAAAATCATCAAATCAAGAGTTTAAAGACCGGGTAAATAAAGAAATGGAAATAATTTATGGACCTAAAACGAATTTTTTAAATACAACCATTCCTACTGATATCGAAGGGGAGGGGATTCAAGACATTTTAGAAGATATTAAAAATAAAAAAATACCTCTTCTCTTTGAAAGAATTAAAGATAATGCTCTAATTGAAGATCCGATCTTTTTAAAGATTAACAAGTTACTTTTTAAAAATAACATTCACTATCCTTCATATAATAAAATTCTCAGTTTTCTTTATTTTATGATTTCTTTTTTTGAAGACAGTGTTAACAAATTTACCTCAAAGCCAAAAACAATAGAGGTTCTTGAAGAAAATTATTTAAAATTGGAAAGTGCCTTATCTAGTTTAAGTACCATAAAAGATCAAAATGAAAAAGCTAATCTAGAAGAGGCATTTCAATCACTGTCTTATATTTCCCTTAACTATCAAATTCAAAAGCTTGGGGATTCTGTAAATGACATGGCCAAAAAGCTAGGAAAACAAATCGAATTCAAAGTTTCTGGTGATGAAGTTTCATTATCTAAAAGGAATATAAATGCCCTCCAAGATGTTTTTACCCATATTTTTAGGAACTCTATTGATCATGGAATTGAAACACCAGAAGAAAGACTGAGATCATTTAAAAATGAAACAGGAAATATTTCTGTTAAAATTGAAAAGAAAGAAAAAAATAACATTTATCTTATCATTAAAGATGATGGTAGAGGTTTTGATATAAATAAAATAAAAAATAAAGCTATTGAAAAAAACCTCTTAACGAAGGGTGAAGCAGAAGGTATGACCGATGATCAAATAATCTCATTTATTTTTTCTCCCAGTTTTTCGACAAAAGAAGAAGTTAGTGAAATATCTGGTCGAGGAGTTGGTATGGATGTAGTGAAAACTTTTTTAGAAGAAATAAGTTCAGAGATTAGTGTCTCTAACAGAAAGAGTAATGGCGCTAAGTTTCTTATCAAATTAAACTTGAACTAAACAAATTTCCAGAACTGCTCCCTTAAATATATATTCTTTAAGTTATCCTTCCAAGTATTTTTTGGATTGCGTTATTCCCCTTTTCAACTATAATCCCTCTATGTATTTTAAAAGGATTAAATTCAAACTATTTATACTCCCACTAGTTCTACTAACGATTCCACTTTCACAATCAAAAGCACTATTTCGTTATAATGGTCCCTTAAATATAGAGCTTGAGTTAAATTTATCTAAACTGCTCCTAAAAGAAAAAAGATATTATTGGAAAGAAAATGGGAAAAATTTTTTGGATGCAAAAATTTTATTCTCGAACTCAGGAAAAAAAGAGAAAAAATCTATTTTGATTCAAAATGGCGGCGGCCTAAACTTTTACGACTCCCTTCCACCACTAATTCTTAAGTTTAATAGATCTAATTTTAGAGGAACTGTTTTTGGAAAATTTAAAAAGCTTACTCTAATGACCCACGGGGATATTAATTCGGGTAATATTCCTAAAGTCATTAATCACTACCTTGCCTATAAACAATTTAGTCTTTTATCACCCTTTAGTTATAGAGTCAGACTCGTTAAAATAGTCTATACAGATACATCTAAAGTGCTCAATAAGTTTACTGGCTGGGGTTTTTTCTTGGAACCTAAAAATGACCTCTTAAATAGATTTCCATTTAAAAGAGTTTCTTCTTCAAAAAAATACCTAAGCGGAAAACTTGATAAGAAACAAACGGCCCTTCTCCACGCTTTTAACTTTTTTATTCAAGATAGAGAAAGATTCAAAATAACTAATGGATCTTACAAAACAAATAGAACTGATTTTTTTACCTTTAATTTCTATTCAGTTTTACCTATACCATTTGATTTTAGCAGGTCTGTTATGTATTGGATTGGAAGCAGACCGACTCAAGAACTTAATTATATTATGGAAACCGCTTTTGCAAAAAGCAATTGGTTAAAATATCCGGGCCTAAAATATAGTGAATTAAAAAGGGCCTTCTTTTTAATAAAAGGTAAAAGGCAAGAACTTAGAAGACTTTATATGGACCCTCACCTTCCATTAGAAAAAAAACATAGAGAGGCTTATTTAAACTATACCAACTTCTTTTTTAATTTCCTTAAAAACCGTATCTAAACTAATTTTACACACTTGCAGAAGTTCCCTTACATCCTAAACACTCAACCCAAGCCTTACTTTCATCTTCATAAAACTCTTTTTTCCACAAAGGAACTCTCTTTTTGACCTCATCAATAATATACTGGCAGGCTTTGAAGGCTTCTTTCCTATGCTTAGAAGTGGCCAGAACCCACACAGCTCGTTCACCAATCTTTAATTGGCCATAACGGTGAATACATATGGCCTCCTTAATGGGAAACAACTTTAGAGCTTCTTCTACAACTTTGCGCCCCTCTAAAACTGCCATTTCTTCATAAACTTGATACTCCAAAAGAGTTACTTTCTTACCCTTATTAACATTTCTTACCCTCCCTTCAAAGGATACAGCTCCTCCGACCTCTGGGTTCTCTAATGTCGTTTTATTGATAACTTCTTCTAAAGATTCTTCTTGCAGTAAAAACATAATTATCCCCCGGCCACTGGTGGTATAAAAACAAGGGTTTCACCACCGTGAAGAAGAGTATCCCAATCTTGATAAGCCTCATTGATTGCGACTTTTATATAAGAACGGTCTAAAGAAAAATGATACCGCTCATTCAATTCATCAAATATTTGAGATGCTTTTTTTGGCGACTCTATAGACAAAACCTCTTGGTCCTTTTTAGACGCATCCCTCAAGGAAGAAAAGTATTTTACTTGGATAGACTTCATTAGCAATTCCCTTCATTTTCAAAAACTTTTAGCTTAGTTTGAGACTTAACTTCTTCATAACCTTCCGGTGTATTTATATTTTGCAGAGTTAAATCGGAAGTTACTTCAAGTAACTCATGAGGCATATTCATTAAAACCTTTCTAGGACACACAACTCCTAAGGAAAGATACTGGTGAAAAACTTTAACAGTACTTGGCTCATAGATTGTACACAGAGGCTCAGGCCATCCTTTTTCTGGATTTTTAAAGCAGGTTGCTTTTTTAAAATAGTTCCTACCCTTTATAAGAGATTCTAAGTTTTCTTTAGAAATATAAGGAAGATCACATGCAAGAACTAGCCAGGAAGCCTCGGGGTGTTTTTGGAAGGCCGTTAAAAGTCCTCCTAAAGGTCCCATATTTAAAAATCTATCAGAAAGACAGTGGTCTTCAAGTCCATTAAGGTAAGATAAATCAGATTGCTCTTCCCTTAAACTGATATAAGTCTTATCACAAAACTCATTTAATAAATCATAAACGTGGTGACCTTGCGCTTTTCCAAAATAGTCCAAAGATCCTTTATCCTTTTTCATTCTTTGGCTTTTTCCTCCGACGAGGGCCAGTCCATAAAGGGGTCTAGAAGTCACAGACTTTTTTGTATAGTTAAAAAGAAAATCGCTGATTCTTTCTATATCTGAGTTTTGGAAAACAGGTTTATTTGATATAAATGTTTCTTTATTTGAGTAACTCAGAAATCCTATTATATCATCCCAGTAAGAAGATTCCATGACCTCACTAAGACAAGCCTCAGACTCCAAGAAGACAATCTTTGGAACCCCAGGAAGATAATTATTTTTAAAAATAAACCCATGAGGTTCATGATTAAAAAGAGTGTTAACATAATGTTTGTAAAAACTATCTTTGGTTGAAGATAAGTTTTGCCCATCAGAAACCTCGAAGCTTAATCCAAATTTATTTCTAAAGGACCTCTTTAAGGCACTAGGTAAGCCACTATTTAACCAAGCTCCTTTTCTGCATAATGATATTTGCGGCACTTGATTGATAACCAAATTATATTTCATTCTTTACCTTCCTTGATAACTCTTTTCCCACCGGATTTTTCAATGAGCTTAGCTTCTTTAATAATCATATTATGAGTTATGGCCTTACACATATCATAAATTGTGAGGGCCGCGACCGTAGCACCTGTCAATGCCTCCATTTCAACCCCAGTCTTCCCGGATATCTTCACACTACAACGAATAATTATAAGCTGGAGGTCCTCCCTGGTTTTGATCTCAAAATCACAAGCTTCAACAGAAAGAGGATGGCAAAAAGGAATAATATCACTCGTCTTCTTAACCGCCATAGTTCCAGCAATAATAGCTGTGTGAAAAACAGGCCCTTTTTTCGTTTTAATATCTCCATTAGAAAGTTGTTCAAAAATGAGTGGATCGCACTTCAATTCACAACTAGCAATGGCCAACCTGTGGGTTACTCCCTTCTCCGAAACATCTACCATTTTGGGATTATTCTTTTCATCAATATGATTAAGTTTGGGGGCCATCTTTATTCCTATCCGCCTATTTGATGCATCGCTTGATTGACTGCCTTGATACGGTCATGAGGCTTTAACTTTATCGTTTGCTTTAAGGTCTTGAGAAAGTCTTCACCTTTCAGCCCTCGTAAACTCACACCATGATCCATAAATAGACATGGTCTCAAAGCTCCATCTGCACCCAACCTTAAACGGGAGCAGTGGCCACAAAAAGGACGGGACTCCGAGGCTATAAAACCAATTTCACCGCCCTTTGGGAGGTAAAAATTAAATGAAGTTGAATCTTTTGGCATTTCCTTTTCTTCAAGTCGATTTTTTAACTTTAGTCTATCAATAACTTCGCCAGCACTAATAAAATATTTTTCAAAATAATTATTTGCAACTCCAATTCTCATTAATTCCAAAAACCGAACTTCAATCCCAGTTTTTTGAGTGAATTCTACAAACTTACTCAATTCGTCTTCAGTATCATTCATTCCCCTGAGAAGAACTGCATTCACTTTAACCTTAAAACCCATTGAATGAGCTTTAACTATGGAGTGGTAAACACGAGAAAAGGTATTTGTCTGAGTTATTTTTTCAAAATTTTCTTTATTTAAACTATCAAGGCTTATATTTAAATACCTAAGGGAAGTGTCTTTTAAAAAATCCAACTCTCTTTCTAGGTGAATACCATTTGTTGTCAGACCAAACTTTGAAAGAGGAAGCTGATCCAACCTTTTTACAATTGCCCTAAAATCAGGCCTTAAAAGAGGCTCTCCACCGGTTAACCGAATTTCATCAATTCCATAAACAACTAATTTAGAGGAAATCTCACAAAGCTCCTCAGCTGAAACCCAACTCTTTTTGGCCATAAACTCTTTTTCAGCAGGCATGCAATAAAGGCAATTCATATTGCAAGAATCGAGAAGAGAGATTCTAAGTTTATGAATTAACCTGTTATGGCCATCGACAAGTTTAAAATTTGAATAGGGAAAGGGTCGTCCCATTTAATATCCACCTTTTGCCCAACTATAAAAAACAAAAGCTTCACCACTATAAAACCTTGTTCTTTCTCTAGGCAACTCAATAAACCCATCACTCTTAGTCAAAGAAAAGTAATCTCCTGAGCCGTTTGTTTTCTGAGGCTTTGCCATAAGTTTTCCACTGAGGGGAGATCTTTCAATTGAGACAGGTAAATAAAAGGTAAGGTTCTTAGAAAAAGCAAAGTCTTCCTTTAAAACAACCTTTTTATCAAGATCTCGATCCCAAGAGTCTTCTATCATCGGAATTACATAACGCCTTAAACAAACAATACAAGAAACTGGATTTCCTGGAAGGCCAAAAACAAGAGTACCCTTAGGGCATTTTCCAAACCACATTGGTTTTCCTGGCCTTTGCATTATTTTATGAAATATTTTTTGAACACCCAAATCACTTAGAACTGAAGGGACATAATCAAATTTTCCCTTGGAAACCCCTCCCGTTATAATAACCAGGTCGTAACTCTCCAAAGAACTCTTAAATTTTTCAAAAAGTGTTTGAGGATCATCTCTCAAATGAAAAACATCTACTTCAGTGTACCCTCTAAGCTCCAAATCAGCTTTTAAAGCGCAAGTATTTGAAGTCCTAATTTGGTACTCAAGAGGCTTCTCTTTTACAGGAACAAGCTCATCCCCAGTACTTATCAGAGCGATTTTTGGTTTTTTCTGAATCAAAACATCTCCATAGCCTTCTGAGGCCAATACGCCTAAGACAGGAGGAGTAATAAGTGTTCCCTTTGAAAGGAGAAGTTCTCCCTTTTGATAATCACTTCCCAAGTTGTGTATATTTTGTCCTTTAGAAAAACTATATTGATCCTTAAGAATAACTTCTCTAATTTTCAAAGAAGAGTTTTCAGCATCAATGAAATGGCAATGCTCATAAGGAATCACTGTATCGCACCCTGTTGGCAAAGGTGCTCCCGTCATAACCTCAAAACACCGGTTCGTTTCCGATAGGGTGAGCGCCTTTGAACCAGCGGCTTGAACTCCTTCAATAATAAGAGGTTTTTTATCCTTTAAAGAAGCCCATGCGGATGAATTTATTGAAATTCCATCCATTGCAACCCTATTAAATGGAGGTTGAGGCCTTTCAGCAAAAATATCTTCTGCTAATAATTGACCTGCAGAATCTTCTAAAGTGACCTTTTTTGCACTTTTTTGAAGCTTTTCCTTTACTAAAAAATCTTGAGCTTCTTGTACAGAAATCATCTGCCTCCCCTTTTTAAACTTACCTCCCCCCAAACGTCCTTTTATAGAGGAAATTTAATATACTTTGAAAATAGCTCAAAGTCCCTTGAAATTTAAGATTTCTAGGAATCATTTTACTTAAACTTTGTCTTAAAATTTTAGGTAAAGTCTTTGTTAAAAATTGCGCTTATCATCGTAAAAAACTAAAATAAAAGGAGAAGTTTGAATTCCGATTGAAAAAAAGAAAGTAACGCCTTGGCACAATTATTCTAAGGAGAATCTACTTGAAGATCTTTCATATTATTGGGAAAAATGATTGGTACCCCATCAAAAAAGAAAAAAAAGATTATGCTCCCTCCAGCCTCCAAAGTGAAGGGTTTATTCATTGCTGTAAACTGGACCAAATCCTCTTAGTTCTGAACACATTTTTTAAAAATAAGGACCATCAAATTATACTTGTCATTAATCAAAATAAAGTGAAATCTAAAGTTGTTCATGAAACCCCCTATGAGACACCTCAATCAAAGTTTCACTTCCCTCACATCTATGGCCCTTTAAACCTCGATGCAATAGAAGATGAAATAGAGGTTCACCCAAAAGAAGATGGTCTCTTCACACTTCCAAAAGAGCTTTTTAGCGACCTTGAGTGAAAAGTCCACTGCAAGAAACAATGCCTATAATCAAATTTTAATTGTTTCATCTAAGAAGTTATGAACAGCTTCCCAAAAGGCACGACTAAAAACCAAATCATTGTGACCCCTGCCCGCTATTTTTATAAAACCGGAACCCTTTGGAAAATAAGTTGAAGCCTCCTGCCCAAAACGTAAAGGAATAATGCGGTCCTTCTCACCATGAAGAATAAGGACTGGTGACTGAACCTTTTTGGCCCAGAATTTAAGAGGGAATTTATTTATCATAAGCCAATGAACAGGGAGAATTGGATAGTGGTATTGACCCACTTCACTCAAGGTTGTGAATGGACTCTGAAGAATCAAGCCCTTTATCGAGTTTTTGCTAGCAACATAAGTACTTACAGCAGTTCCCAGACTTTCCCCAAAAAGGTATACAGAATGGGTCATCCCTTTCATTTTTAGTGACGCAAAAAGGTTATCAGCTCCTTGAAGAATTTCTTTTTCACCTGGTACACCACCAATTCCACCATAGCCAGGGTACTCAGCTAAAACAATATTGAAAGGTTTATCCTTGAAGCGGTCTATAACAAAATAACGACCACAGGCATTTCCAGCATTTCCATGAAAATGAACAATCGTTCCTTTAGCGTCTGGCACCTGCCTTAAATAATAGTGGGCGTTAAATTTTTTATCCTCAACAAGTTCTCCTCCCATTTGAAAAACTCTAGGACAATATTTTAAGGACCTTTGGTCGGGGTAAAAAACCAAACTATTCTGAAAGGAAAAAACCAAAAGGCAAAAAAAAGTGTAGGGGACCAGAGCAATGGCGGCTATTTTATTCATAAGTCCATTGTAGCTTGCTTCTTTTCAAAGAAGAAAGACTTTGCTAATTTCCCCAACACTGTTTTAAAAATGATTTCTTACTGGAGGTTTACTGTGACTATATCTAGAATGATTAGTGTTATCGCTGCGCTGTGCCTGGTCAGCTCTTCCTGGGCTTCTTCCTTTAAAGGCTGGAAACAGATTAAAGAAGACAAAGGCATTACTGTCTTTGCTCAGAAAATGGATGGATCACCTGTCTTTTCTTTCGGAGGCAAAGTTACCCTAAATACGAGTGTAGAGAAAGTCTTCAACGTCCTTATGGATAAAAGATATAGAAAAGAATGGGTAGATAGACTTAAAATTTCTAAGGTTTTAAGTGAGAAAACTCCTTATGACTATGTTCTCTATCAAGAGTTTGGTCTCCCTTGGCCTGTGAGCAATAGAGACTTTGTCTATCATGGTAAAGCCTACAAAGATGAGCTAGGAAGAGTTCACCTGGAAATGACATCGGTGCCAAGCAAATCAGCTCCAAAAACGAAAGGTGTAAGGGCCCACCTTCACAAAAGCTTTTACATTCTTACAGACTTAGGTAATGGAAAAACACAAGTAGAAGTTGGAATTAACTCAGACCCAAAAGGTCTGATTCCTGGATGGTTAGCAAACCTTATCCAAAGAAGTTGGCCACTTAAAACACTTAAAGGGATAAAAGCTCAAGTTGAAAAAAACCCCTCTGCTTCAATCCCTCTCCCGCCTGTCCTTTAATTCTTACTTTTTTATTTAAATGGCCACTTTAAAGTCTCGACTTTAAAGTGGCCACCCTATCAAAAAAGCACTTTTAAAAATAAAAAAAACAAAACCCTCAAATATGTTTTTGGTAAACTAAGTCAGAGGAAAATATAATTTTTAGCTAATTTTATTACCCTATTCTAAGAATTGGATATTAATTGAGGTAAATCTTACAAACTCAGACTGGAAATTCTTATTGACTAGGTTTTTGCTAAATATAAAAAGGTTTTCAAATGAATCAACCATGCAAAAAAATCTTAATTCTAGATAAAGATGTGGAGTTAATGCAAAGTTTCAAAGAGCTCTTTTATGGAGACCATATTTTTGATTTTAGGAAATCTGCTGAAAGCTTGAAAGCCGACTCATCGAACCTTGGAGACGACCTTATAGACCTTGAAATCATAACTGAAACAGACTCAAATAAGGGTGTCTTTATCTTCGAAGAGGCATTGAAGTCAAAATCCCCTTTTGGAGTCGTTATTTTAGACCTCAACATGAACCATCCCAACAAAGAAAAGGATTTTGCTTCTAAAATCAGATACCTGGACCCCCGAGCAGAAATCATTCTTATGACAGGGCTAGACTACACCCTAGAAGATTTAGAAAGCATTGTTGGAAAAGGTTTTAGCTTTGTTAAAAAGCCTTTTACCTCCAGTGAGATCCTCCAGACCGTCAATAAAAGTTTATTTGAGTACAATAAGACCATCTATATAGAAAGCCTTATCCTTCCTAGCTTCCATGGAGTATTGGACGAAACTCAGAAAGAACAAATTTTCGAGGATATTTCAGATTATATGCAAAAAGAATTGGATGTTGAATCATTTTTAGTTTTACAGGGAGGCCTGGAAAGAAGAGACAAAGTCAAGGCCCATAACTGGAATTTTACTGCAAGAGAGACCGAGGACCTCGTTGAGTTTGCAGAAAAAGTAGAATTCGATTTTTTTGTCCTCCACGATAAAAACATAAGTATTTGGAAAAAAGCTGGGTTTACCTTTATAAACCTTTATAAAAAATTAACGATTAAGAACTCTAAAGACTCCCTCATTATGGCCTCTTTCCTAGAAAAGCTAAATCACATCTCAAAAATGGAAGAAGTTAAAGTTGATGCTCTAGCCAAAACAAAAGTTAAAAGGCTCGCCGATTTCCTCAAATCATTTTTGCTAAAATATAGAAATATTCAAAATGGTATCCAAGGAAGCTTAAGTATCATTTCTGAAGAGAATCCGGATATGCCTCTGTTTAATGATCTCAATAAGCTCATCAGAAGATCACTTAACGAACTGGGCGAAAACTTGGAAGACTCAGAGATGTTGTTTAGAGATATAGTCTTAACAACTGCGTCTTTTAGCCTGAATGAACTCTTTGGAGTTGTTAAGGGAGAGCTTGAGGAAACTTGCCATGAAAAAAGTATCTCTATAAAAATTGAAATTAATCCAAATGATAGCTCCTTTGGAGATGTAAGCCTTATTAAAAAGTGCCTTCACCACCTTATTAAAAATTCAATAAAGGCCCTTTCAAAGGACTCCAGTAAAAAAGACAAAAGTATTATTCTTAGAGGCACCAAGGGAGGGAAACAAATTGAGGTCATTGATAATGGACCAGGTTTTCCTAAAAAGTTTTTAGATCAGGTAAAACTCTTTGGAGAAAAGCAAGATAAAAGCTTCGAGTTTGGACTAGGGGTTCCCTTCGTTAAAGAAGTTGTCGAAGCTCATGGCGGCAAAGTATTGTTCTCAAAAACAAAATCGTTGACGACTGTTTCTATTACACTGCCTTAATGAGTAGACATCCAATTAACAAGGGCTTCACAAACTTGTTGTCGATCTCCTTCCTTCTCATTAAAGGTTTCATGAAATAGCCCTTCGAATAAATGAATGGATTTCTTCTGACTAGAAATCTTTTCATAAACTTCAGTTGATCCAGCTGAAGAAACAAGCTGGTCTCCTGTTCCATGAAAAATATAAAAAGGAAGCTCAATTTTTGACGCCCCTTCCAAAATTTTATCTCCCACTTCGAATAGACTCTTTCCCATTTGAAATGAAATCTTTCCATGAGTTAACCTATCTTCCTTGTACCTCTCTATAACATAGGGGTCCTGACTCAAATTACTTAAATCCAAACCAGTCTCTAAAATTGTTTTTGGAAAAAAAGAGGCCAACTTAGTCCCTATAAATTTTTTAACATGCTTAATCGGGTCCATGACAGGTTTAATTCCTGGTGAAGAAATAATCACAGCATCTAATTTTTCCTGACTCTCCATATCAAGGCAATAATCAAGAGCAATAAGCCCCCCCATCGAGTGACCAAAAAGATACCTTTTTACTTTTGGAAATTGTTGATGAGTAATGTCAACAAGCACATCTAAATCTTCCGAGTAATCATTGAACTCATCAGCATGACCGCGTATGCCAGGTGACTGTCCATGACCTCTTGCATCTAAAGCATAAAAAGCCGTATGCTCATTATGAAGGGCCTTAATAATATTGCCGTAACGCCCACCATGCTCCCCAATCCCATGTTGAATAACGAAAACCCGTTGAACCTCTTTTTCAGGAAGCCATTTTCTAAAAAAAATGTCTATTCCATCAACTTCTGACGTGAAAAAGTCATAAGAGTGTGTCAATTTTTTCATTAAACTACCTCTTCTTTTTAGGGATCATCAATTTAATGATATCTCTACTTTTCAAATAACCAAGAACAGAAATCGATGTCAAGACTCCGGCCATGAGAACACCTCCAATTCCGCAAGTCACGACATCTTGACCTGTTAAAAATAGATTTTTAACAGGTCCTCTTGTAGAAATATCGCTCTGAAAACGGTTGAATGTATGGTCAAGTCCGTAGAGCTCCCCCTTTTGATAATTGGCAAAATGTTTGGTCGAAAGAGGAGTCGACAGCTCATAAAAAGCCACTCTTTCTTTTAGATCGGGAAATTTTTTAAAAAGAACACTGAGTAACCTTTGAGAGACTTCTTCCTTCAAAGAATTATAATCTTCCCCCCTTTTATTCCAGTCAGTTTCTTCCCATTTAGAAAACCAATCGTAATGACTTAAAGTGATGACCTCTATTGTAGACTTTCCTGGATACCTTTTCTCCCAAGAAGGATCCTTTGCGGAAGGAAAAGATATATAAACTAAAGGGAAGTCTCCTACTGGCTTTTCTAAGAAAGAATCAATATTTTCATCATGAAATTCACTTTTATAAATCCATTGATTGGTCGTTTTCAAACCTAATTCTTCAGTATTTCCTTTAAGCCCTATATAAAGGCAATAATGACCCATAGAAGATTTTAGATCAGTTAGATGTGACTCTAAGCTATCTTTTTTTATACAGCTTTTTGGCAAAAGATGATTAAAAGTGTTTTTAATTCCAGCATTGCTTATAACCCTATCAGAAAAAATTTTCACTTCATTTTCAAGAAGAACTCCCTTAGCACAACCATTTTCGACAAGGATTTCTTTAACTGGGGCATTTGTAACAACCTCTCCTCCATTTTTTTCTATAGTACTTACAATTGTTTCAGCAATTTTTGATCCACCACCGATTGGATAGTTTCCACCATCAAAATAGTGGTTTGAAATCATTGCATGAATGGAAAATGGTGACCTCCCGGGAGGTAGGCCATAGTCACCCCATTGCCCTGTCAAAACTCCAATTAATTTCTCATTATTAGTCAGTTCTTTAAGGACCTCTTTCGTTGTCTTTTTTGCATATTTTAAAAATGCCTTTCCCATAAAGGGAGACAATAGGAACCTCAACCAGCCAGGCAAAGCCTTTTTCATAAAATAGCCTCTTGAGGATGAATTCACTTTTTTTACAAGATTAATATATTCCGTGATGGCCTTTTTTTCTTCTGGAAAATATTCAATCATTTTTGATTTAAAATTTGAAAGACCTTCAACAAAAGAGAACTCTTCCTCTCCAATAATAATATTATCGTAAACTGGGCCCATTTTTTGCCACTCTAATTGGCCATCTGTAATTTCATCAAAAATGAGTCTCAAAGGAGATCTAGTGTCGTGCACTTTTCCTATATAATGGAGTCCAACGTCCCACTCAAAACCACCTCTTGAGTAAGCGTGGGTAAATCCACCAGCCGTATAATGCCTTTCCAAAACTAAGACGCGATGTCCATTTTTTGCTAAAAAAGCCGCTGTGGTAAGGCCTCCCAAGCCAGACCCAATTATAATGGAGTCATAAAACTCGCCAAGATTTGCCTTGCTATACTTTTTTCCAATGATCATTTTTTTTATCCTCATTAAATATAAAATAATTTTAAAAAAAACTTAATTTTGAGAATAAATAAAAAAGAACAAAAAGGAAAAAGAAGTTAAAAGGGTGAAGCATACGCCAAAAAGAATTACTTTTCTTGTTATAAAAATAGCGTTGGAAAACTGTCTAATATTAAATTCTATTTCTTTTCTTTCATTTATTTTTAATTGTTTAATTTGATAATTAAGAAAATCTCTATCAGGTAAAGAGCTTAATTCTCGCTTTATACCCTTTTCTCCGCTGAACATAATTTCAATTTTTTTAAATGATTCGCTCAATGAGGCGATCATCTTATCTTTTCCCCTACTTCTATTGCTTTTTTTCAATTTTTTTAAACTTGAGAATATATCCTTGATATTTTCTTTTGATAGTTTTTTGGACTTTGTATCTATGGAATGGATATGCTCTAGGTTTGAGTATGAATTAGCTTGAACATAAAGAAAATCACTCAACTTTTTTAAAGATAAAAAGGATCCCGCACCGGTTAACACGAAAAAAAAAATCGGGATTGAATAAGATAGGATAAGCTCTCTCCTACCTACTTCATTTAGTTTGAAAGTCATTTAGCTATATCGTATTTTCTAGCTTTTTCTTTAAAATTTGAGGTTTTTACTTTTTGAAAATAACAAGTTTTTATACCCAAACAATGTAATAGGCACAATTCCAATTTTTTGATAAACTACACTGGCAGGTGACAATGTTATTGAGGAAATTTAATGGTACAAATATTGATAATTGAAGACGAAGAACTTGTCGCAGAAATTATCAAAGATTTTATTAAAGGTGAAATTGAAGTTACCTTTCATAATGCAAGAACTGCAGAAGAGGGACTAGATCTAACTAAGAAAAACCAATATAATTTGATTATTGCAGACTATGTACTACCCAAAATGAGTGGGGCAGATTTTGCAAAAATAGTTAGGGAAGAGGGTATCGCAGAAAACACGCCTATTGTTTTTGTAACTGGTAGCTTAGAAAATTGCAGAAATGCCATTCAGGGTTTAAATAATGTGAGCTTTATAGAAAAGCCATGGAAAGTGAGAGAACTGATTCAAGAGGTCTGCAGTAAAGTTGAAAGAAAAAACTAGTAAATTTTTATAATAAAAGCATTTATAAAAGGACTTAAGGAAAAAAAATGAGCAAGAAAAAGGTAATGCTAGTTCTAGATGATGAAACAGGTATCCTTGGAATTTTTGAAGAGCTCATGGGTTCAGAGTTCGAAATTCACTGCTGTAAAAGCGTATCTGAAGCCAAAAATATTCTTAAGGAACATAAACCAGACATTATGTTCCTGGATTATCTTGTCAATGGAGAAGTTGGCGTTAGTCTTATTGATGAAGTCCAAAAAGAAAAACTTGAAACCAATTGGGCCATTATGACATCTTATCGAAGAATGATCACAGAAAATGACCTTAGAAAAATGGATAACTGCCCTATCATAGAAAAACCTTTTAAACTCGAACTCCTAAAAAAGACTCTCTCAGCTATTCTTGAGAGCAACAAAAAAAATTAAGAATTAATTAACAAGTCTTTACTGACAGTATCGCTCAAGCTTTATATTTTTTTAATATTCCATCCTTTTTTCTTTTGCTTATTTTTCTTAAAATAGGATGGGGACATTTATTTTTTATATTCAATGGTTAAAAGACCATCAAAACTAAAAGGGGTAAGTTCATGGATAGGACTTTCAAAACGTCAAGCCGCATTTTCATTTTTTTACTTTTCTCACTCTCCCTCGGTAATACTAATGCTCAAGATGATAATCAAGTAAAGCCTGATTTTATTATGGGGGCATTAGGTGATTCCATAACAACTGGTGTAAACGCTAATGGTGTAGGAATTCACACTCAGTTTAGCTGGTCCACAGGAAAAGGGACTCCAACAAGAAATTTTCAAAGCCACTTTAAAAAACTTGAAGAACAAAAAAGGATTGAAGTTAAAGCTTATAATATGGCCAAAGGAGGGGCCCGCTCTAAAGACCTCCCAAAACAAGCAACTAAACTTGCAAAAAAGAAAGTGGATTATGCAACTATTTTGATTGGAGCGAATAATTTATGCGATTGGAAGACTTCTAATCAAGAACAATTAGATCAATTTGAAAAAGATGTGAGAACATCAATTGATACTCTTTTGGCATCAAATAGTAAAATGAAGATTCTTCTTGCTCCTGTTCCAGATATGTACAACATGTGGGAAATCAATAAGAATAATAATAAATGCGTTAGAATGTGGGATACGTTTAATATCTGTTCATCGATACTTTCTAGTAAATTGACAGAGGGACAAAGACAAGAGTTTAAACAAAGGTGGGAGGACTTAAATAGAACACTGGAAAGAATCTCTTACGAATATATGAGAAATTTAAAATTTGATTTATCGATATCTTATACAAGGTTTCAACGTAAACATGTTTCAAATGTGGATTGCTTCCACCCTTCCCTAGAGGGCCAAGAACTCATTTCCAACAAAGCCTGGCATAGTGGATGGTTCAATTAATACAAAAAGTTAGTTAAATTAATCTACACGGGGTAGTAAGGTTGAAGGAAATTTTAAAAGAAGAGTTAGAGATTCCGATTCAAAAACTTCCTTTACTCCCCGCCATTAGTGTTGATGAAGACGCTTCATTAAAAGACGTTTATCTTCTCATGCAGGAAAAAAAAATAGGCTGCATTTTGGTTACAAAGTTTGACGTTTTAGTTGGAATCATTACTGAAAAAGACTTTTTGTTTCATATTTTGGGTAAAATAGAATCTTTTGAAGACTTAAAAGTAAAAGAGGTCATGACAAAAAGGCCGATTGCTTTAAAAAAGGATGCGAAACTTCACTCCCTTATGGAACTTTTTAGTCTTCATGATTTTAGACATATCCCAGTTATTGATGAGGACGGGTGTCCAATTCACGTCATTTCTATAAGGGATTTAATCAAATTAATAGCCGATTTTTTTCCCGACGAGATTAAAAAAAAGGGAGTTTTAAAAAAATGGAACCGCTTTCACACTGACCTACAGCATGAGACTTTCTCCTTAGACAGATCTGATTCGTCAGGAATAAAGGGGGAATTATTTTTCCAACCTATTGGAAAAGCCATTTCAAACCACCCTCTTATTTTGGATGAATCACTCTCTCTTTCTGAAGTTCTAAATAAAATGCAAACAAATAAGAAGTCCGTCGCCATCCTGACAGAGTATGAAACCAAAATTAAAGGTATTATGACTGAAAGAGATTTTCTCATTAAAGTACTTGGAAAAGTTGACTTCAATTTACAAGCATCTTCAATTAGCATTTCAAATTTTATGACAAAAAACCCCGAATGCCTTTTATCTAGGCACATTCTTAGCTACGCAATAAATAACATGCTTGAGGGACGTTATAGAAATGTTGTTGTTGTAAATGAAGACAGACAACCAGAGTCAGTTTTATCAATGCTCGACATTTTTAAATACTTGGCAGACCATATGACTCTTGACCACCATGAAGAGGATATTGTTCGCGTCAGAGAAAAAAAAGACAGCTAATAAATTAATCGATCACCTTGTTAGCTCAGAGGGTGTTACAAATTGAGAATTTCTTGTATTAGAAATAGAAATTGTAAAGCCGGCCACAACATCTAAAAGGGACATTAATGTCAGAAGTAAAAAAGTAAAATTTCCTCCAGAAGGAACTAGTAGAAATTGTGTAAAAAACCCTATAAAAACTAGAGTCGATAAAGTGTGGTCTATAACCGTATGAAGAGAATTACGGGTTGACCTGAGAATTTCAAAGTAGAGAATAACCATCCCAAGAACTAAAAGAATGTGTTCAATATAAAATGAAATCACTTTTCCGGAAGCCAGATTTAAATCAAATAAAACAAATTTTAATGTTGAAGAATCGCTTGTCCAGGATTGTCCCAAAATTAAGATAAAGTTATAAAGAAGAAGAAGGTAGAAAAAAGAGGGTATAGATTTTATCATTTTCATAAATACCATTATGAAGGAATTATAAATTTGATTAAAGACGAAAAACTTTCCTCAGTAACTCACACTACCCTTTCGCCTCCAATAAATTAATCACAGCACTCCTTAAAGTCTCATCTTTTTTCGCAAAGCAAAATCTCACATACTTCTGACCTTCTTCAGGGCTACGGCTATAAAAAGCTGAGGGAGGAATGGCGGCGACCTTTTTGGACTCCATCAACTCAAAGCAGTATTCAACATCTGTTTTATTTTTCCCTTGAGGTATTTGACACAAAATAAAAAAAGTTCCCTCCGGCAGAAAAGGTTGAAGCTCAGATTTTTTTAATCCTTCATAAAGAATTTCCCTCTTTTTTTGATAACTTTCTCTAAAAGGCACAAGATAGTCCTCAATTTTATTAATTGCTTTTGAGACCGCAACTTGTAAAGGGTGAGCCGCCCCAAAAGTATTAAATTGGTGAACCATTCTTATGGCCTTAGTCAATTCCTCCGAAGCTAAACACCACCCAATTTTCCACCCTGTAAAACTAAACGTTTTACCCGACGAAGAAATCATTATTGTTCTCTCTCTCATTCCCGGAAGGGAAGAGATAGGGATATGTTTATGATCGTCAAAGGTCAAAAATTCATAAACTTCATCTGATATAACAAAAACATCATGCTTAATGATCATTTCAGATAAAGCCTGAAGCTCTGCTTTCGAAAAAACTTTACCTGTGGGGTTGTGGGGAGAATTAAGCACAATTAGCTTTGTTTTATCTGTAAATGCTTTCTCAAGCTCTTCAATTGGTAAGCCAAAATCAGGGCCTCTAAGAGTTACAGGCTTGGCCTTTGCTCCTACCATTTGAATGGAAGCCAGATAAGAATCATAATAAGGCTCAAAAAGAATCACCTCATCACCTGGGTCTAGTAGGGCCAAGAAACTACAAAAGAGACCTTCAGTTGCACCATTCGTGACCGTAATTTCATTATTAGGATCGTAGCTAAGGCCATAAATTTTTTTATACATTTCGCCCAAAGATAAGCGCAGTGCCATTGCTCCTGATGGAGGTCCATACTGGTTATAAGGACCCTCCATGGCTTCGTTAACATAATCTTTAATAAAGGATGGCCCATCAAAGTCTGGAAAACCCTGGCTTAAATTAATTGCACCCAACTGATTTGCCTTCATAGTCATTTCGGAGAATATGCTTTCTTTAAGAAGGCCAACATTAGCTGATGGTTTCTTCATCATAAAACCTTTGGTTAAAAGAGATCAATTTTTATATCATAAAGAATAAGTTTCGTAAGACTTCTTAAAAAGAAGTCTCTTTTTTTAGGACTTACACACGATGGCCATTTACTACAAGTTGCACTAAAAGTAATTTAATCAAAAAGTTCCTCTACGAAAAGGATGAGCTCAAAAATGAAAAAACTCATATTAACAGAAAAACCGAGCGTCGCCAGAGATTTTGCTAAAGGTCTTAATATTAATGTTGGCAGGACAACTCAAGGCTATTTTGAAGGGTCCAATCATATTATAACTTGGGCCTTAGGCCACCTCTTTGCTCCCTTTAAACCCGAGGAATATGACTCTGCTCTAAAAAAGTGGTCCATAGAAAACCTTCCTATTTTGCCAGACTCTTTCCGATATTCACCTATTACAAAGACCAAGACCCAACTTAGAACTATTTTCAAACTTCTAAAAAGAGACGATCTGGAAGAAATTATCATTGCTACTGATGCAGGAAGAGAAGGAGAGCTTATTGCAAGAATCATACTTGAAAATGCTCCCGTCAAAAACAAAAAAAACCTTAACTTTAGTCGTTTTTGGTCAAGTCAGGCCCTTTCCGACGATGTTATTAAAAAAGGACTTGAAGAAAGAAAAAATTTGAAAAATTTTGACCGTCTTTATCATGCAGGAAAGGCAAGGCAAATTGCAGATTGGCTTGTAGGAATGAATTTAAGTCGTGCTGCTACTTTGAAGTGGGGAGACCTTTTTTCCATTGGTAGAGTTCAAACTGCAGTCCTCTGGCTTTTAGTCAAAAGGAACATGGAAAGGAAAAGCTTTAAAGAGGAAAAGTATTGGAAAATTCAAGGTCACTTTGAAGCTGATAATGTTTCTTTTACAGCTTTTTGGTTTAACCCAAAAGTAAAAGACGTTTTAAAAAGACAGCATATTTCAAAAGAGCCTCAGCTTAAAGCTGTTTTAGATGATTTAAAAAAATTAAAAAAAGAAGGAGAAGCAGCAGTCATTACAGTTGATAAAGAAACCCAAAAACGTGAAACTCCTCCCCCCTTATTTTCACTGACAGATCTTCAACAAAAAGCAAATAGAGTTCATGGCTTTACGGCCAAAAAGACATTGTCCCTTGCCCAAGAACTATACGAAAAGGATAAATGCCTTTCTTACCCAAGGAGTGACTCGCAGGTTTTAGGAGAAAAAAACTTCCCTTTAGTTAAAAACCTGCTAGAAAGTTTAAAGGGCCCTTACTCAAACTATTTTGATAAATTAGAAAGCACAAAAGTTTCCCTTAGGAATAAAAGGGTTTTTAATGACTCACTCCTGACAGACCACCATGCACTTATCCCCCTAAAAAACTTTAGAGGTTCTCCACAATCAGATAAAGGAAAAATTTATGACCTTGTCCTAAGAAGGTTTATTATGAGCTTTTCAAAGGACTTTCTTTTTAAAGAAAAAAAAGTTGAATTAACTTTTGGTAATCATCCGTTTTTAACACAAGGTAAATCTATAAAAGAAATTGGCTGGAAATTTTTAGACGGTGGAGAAAAAGATAAGTGGCTTCCTCCTGTTAAGGAAAAAGACCATGTCAGTTTCAAAAAATGTGACGCTCAAGAGAAAAAAACCCTTCCTCCACCAGATTATAACGAAGCTTCGCTCCTAAGAGATATGGTAAACCAAGCGAGACTTGTCGATGAAAGAGATCATAAAAATATCTTCCGAGGACAAATAGGACTTGGCACTCAATCGACCAGGGCCCAAATGATTGAAACCCTTTTAGGAAGAAATTATATAAAAAGAGAGGGAAAAATATTAAAGGCCCTCACAAAGGGAGTTTTTTTGATTCAAGGTCTCCAAAAAATGCCTGTGTCCTCAATTCTTACATCTCCATCTGAAACCGCGCGATGGGAAATTCTTCTCGAAAAAATGGCCAGTGGAGAGGAAGACCCAGGGAAGTTAATGAGCCTAGTTCAGGATTTTACGGAGAAGGCCATCACAGAGTTCAAATTATCCATGAATCAAGAATCCCATCCAAATAAAAAATGGACTCCAACAAAAGAAAGAAAAAGTGGAGCAAAAAAATTTAATAGAACCGTTTTAGGAAAGTGTCCTCTTTGCCAAAACAAGATTGTTGAATATCCTAAATCCTTCAGCTGCGACCAGTGGAGTAAGGGATGCCCTGCAGTTATTTGGAAAGAGATAGCAGGCTTGACCTTAAATAAAAGTCATGTGAAAGTTCTTTTAACAAATGGAAAAACTGAACGTCTAAAAGGCTTTAAATCGAAAAAAGGTAAACCCTTTGAAGCAAGCCTTGTTTTTTCAAAAGAGGGGAAAGTTCAGTTTTCATTTGAGTCTTGACCGCAAGTAAAAGGGTTGTATCGGTATGGGTGAAGTTTTCAAAACTTACTTTAGTCATTGGACAATATCGGTTTATATTTTTTTGGCCCTTGGAGATGATTTGCTCCACACATTCCCGAAACCCCAAGAAGTCTCTAATAGTGAAACAGTACTTGATTTAGAAACAAGGTTTGGAAAAGAAACAGCAATAATATGAAAGGATTATTAAAAATGAAAAAAATTTTCTTAGTGATCCCAGCTCTTTACATTTTTAGTTCACAAGTACTTTCCTTCGAATCGTTTTGTATTTCTCATAGAGGAAATGGTGGGGGCCATTTGGAAAACTCACTCTCGGCAATTAAATCCGCCATTGATCTTGGTTCCCATGGAGTAGAGTTTGACATAGTTCATACCATCGATCGTGAACCCATACTTATGCATGACTCGAGTCTAAGAAGAACAGCTCGGAGTAAGCAGGGCAAGAAATGTCCACGAAACAGCAAAATTAAAAATATTTTCCT
>PAZA01000076.1 GCA_002715375.1 Halobacteriovoraceae bacterium | reverse complement strand
TTTAATAGTACTTTCATTTTTTATTTTTAATTTGATCCAAGTAGAAGCCTTGGAAAAACCATAACCGAGGACTTTATTTGTACCTTTTTTAAATTTATTTTTTCCTTTTAAGATATCTTCCAATTCTAAATTACCGGAAAGGTCCTGAAAGACTTCCAAAGAACGGCCATCTAGATCAAAATTTTTCTGATCGCTTTTTAAAGTCATGCCCTCTGTTTCTTGAGAAAAAGCATGGGTATTAAAAAAAATCAGAATAAGCAAATAAATTTTAATTAAGTACAAAAGTTTAAACTCCAATTTTTTTTGGAATTAAAGCTGTTCGATTTTATCGGAAAAAAAGGTTTGGAATTAAAGGGGGAATTACCAATAATTAGCTGATAAATACTGATTCAGAAAGTGTTTTTTTAGGTTCAATAATATTAAAATAAGGTGTTACTAAACAATTATAAATTAACCAAGTCTAAGTCAAAATTTATAATCATTTTTAAAATAAAAAATATTCTTTTTCAAAAAAAATAATCAAATGAATCATGGCACTAAGGGTAATTAAACTTTTAAACTAGACTTAATATATTTAAAGGTTTTTAAGTTTGAATGGTTAATAACGATAATGATTTAGTTATGAAGTTTTCACTGAAAAGAAACTAGGAAGAAAATATTATGGTTAAAAAGAGTATAATGGTAAAAATTATAAATACTTTTTTTGTTTTAATGATTTTATTACCAATAGGGGAAGGAAGATCTTCTTCGTGTAAAAGGGTTAACCTCCTCTACAAGAAATGGGGAATGTTTAAAAGACAGATGCCATTATATGACCAGGGTGAAAATGGAATTTGTTATGCATACGCTGCTTCCCAAATGACAGATTATTGGAGAGAGATCAACGGACTTCAATTAAAAGGAATGAAAATGGGGCAAAGCACTCCTGTTTTTGCTGCAATTCTCGCTAGGCTTTATAAAGGTATAGATAAAAGAGAAACACTTAATGCAGGAAGTCCTAAAACTGCCCTTTTGGCAATCAAAGATTTTGGAATGTGTGATGAACGGACAATTCAAAGAAGCATTGATAAATTTGCTAATAAAAAAGGTTTAAGTCCAGAAAAGTTCTTGGATGGAATAGAGCGTTTTTTTTCCCTTCATAGAAAGGACAATAAAGGTGGTTTGATGACTTCCTTTTTCACACCTCTTGAGAAATTAAGAAAAAAATATTTTTGGACGGATGTCGATTTTTCAAGAGTCGAAAGAGTCATGAAGCCTTATCTGGAAAAAAATGATTTTGCAGGGTTGATGGTTAAAATCTTTAGAAAATGCTTTAAAAAAGAAAATATTTATTTAAATAGTTTGAGGTTGCCTGACTTAGAAGAAAATTTTCTAAGAGATGGTTATGAAAGACACTTTATTTCTAAAATTAACCGCCTCCTTTTAAGAGCTAAGGCAACACCTGTTGCTATCTCTTACTGTGCTAACCTCTTACAAAATAAAAGGTACAATGGAAGATTGAATACTAAAATGAAATCGGATTGTCACGGACATGCTTCCATTTTAGTCGGTCAAAGAGAGAGAGGGGGAAGGTGTGAGTTTCTTCTTCGAAATACTTGGGGTAGTGAATGCATATACGATTGGGAATGTCAAAAAGACAGCTTGAAAAATGGAAATACAGTCGGAGTTTGGATTGATGCTAGAAAGCTAATGGACAATACACATTCATTTATTTATTTTAAAGATGAAGAAGTTATAAAGAAGATTTACAAGAAAAAAAAGAGGAGAAGTGGGTCTAGAATAAAATCTTTTTTTAAGGACAGGTTCAGTTCTTTTTTAGACTAAAAAAACTAATTAATTTTTATAACCTGTAAATTATTTTAAACTAACGATGTAATAAATTTTAATTCCTCGAGGGGTTTCCAACTCGAAGCTATCATTCTGATCAAGCCCTAATGAAGCAACCGAAATAGGTGAATTTTGAGAAATTATTTGAATTGGAGTTCCTTCAATTTTTAGAGTTTCCCCACCTATAGAGGGGGAAATAAAATAGTGAGAGGTTTTCTCTTCACACTCTAGCTCGAGAAGTGATCCAACCGCAACTCCTTGAGCTGAAGAATAGGCCTCTAAGGGGATTGCCTTTAGTCTTTTGAGGTCATTTTTTAGTTCTTCCATCCTTTTTTTTTGGGCACCGGCAAGGTAGCCTGCTTCTGTACCCCGTGTATCGTACTTACCGTCAGACTTAACATCCCCCTTGGTCGTGTATTCATAAGAGGATTGATAAACCTCTTCGGCTTTTTCAATCTTTTCTAGCAAAAGTCCCTCTAGTTTTATTAAAATGTCGTCCTTGTTCATTAACCCTCTTTATGTACTGATTCTTAAAAGAGCTAGAAGATATCAATTCAAAGCTTCTATCTTCGCGAGCTCAAACTCCATATCTAAAATATTATGATTGTCTTTATATTTTTTGGAATTGATTAAAACTTTTCATTAGAATCCAAACTGTTTGGTTGAAAATTTAATCCTTCCAGACTCTATTATTGTCAATTATATAATCATTCGCGTAGAAAAAACCCAACCGTTCTCTGAAAAAATTTATTTTATTCTTTACTCGTTCCGACAACTCGGAAGATAATAAGTTCGTTGACTCCATCTTATCTCTAACTATATCAAAAAGGTATTCTCTGCGGCTCTTTTCATGAAAAACATACTTTAATGGATAATCAATAATTGATAAGTATTTTCCTGAGTAAGGTTGAACTAGATACTGTAAAACTTTATCTCCAGTCAATATACTTGTGCCTTGAAAATGATTTGAAGTGTTTAATCCCATCAAGTCAAGAATCGTTGGTGCGATATCAATTTGTGAATAGCTTTTATTCTTTATTCTTCTGGGAATAATCTTTCCTTTCCAAAGAACGAGTAGAGGAGTTTTAAAAAATTCATTATAGAAACTTCTTTCATTATGGTAGAGACCGTGCTCTCCTACCGGAAAACTATGGTCACCAGTAATGATAACTATCGAGTTTTTTAAATACTCTCTTTTTTCCAATTCAGCGAAAAAAGTTTCGAGGTACTTATCAACAAGCCTTATTGCATTAGAGTAAGCTTCTTTATGGTTTTTATCGTTAGGAAAAAGAATTTTTTGATTAGTTGGAATATAGTTAAACATCATATGACTTGATACTCCAAGTAGAGAAACAAAAAATTTCTTTTTGCCATCATTGTGCATTTTATCAAGTTTCTTGAAAGTGTCTTCGTAAAGGAGGTCATCTTGAGGTCCCCAACCCCATACTTTCTCACTTCGTTCTTTCTTGCTTAAATGAGAAGTGTCTATAGAATTAATTTTATCAAAATTATTTTTTTCATAAAAAGCCACTTTGTTATCATATGAAATACTGGAAAAACTTTGATTATAAAAGTTTGTGTAGCCCCTACTTTTTAAAATTTCAGGTAAACAGTAGAAATTTGTTTTATCGTTTTTTACAAACACTTTACCGGTAGTTTTTGGAACCATTGAGCATAAAATTCCAAAAAAACCTTTTACAGTTTGAATAGAATTCCCGTAAAAATTTTCAACATAAAGACCTTTTTTTATGAGCTTATTTAAAAAGGGGGTGTAAAATTTCCCATCCCTTGTTTTGGTTTCAATAAAATTGGAGTTAAAAGACTCTATTGGAATCAAAAAAATGTGAGGATGCTTTTCTTTTTGATTGGTATTTGCAAAGGTTAATTTTTGTTTAACAAAAGGGAAATCTTTCTTAAGAATAGATTTTGCGTAATCATTTAACTTTATTGGTTTAAAAATAAAGCGGAAAGAATCACTTGTAAAAACTCCTACCTCATCGTACCTGTTATACCCTGAAAAAATGAGCAGAAAATAAAGGCATAGATAGAAGAAACCTTTTTTTCTATTTATTGTGAATGATGGATTAATAAATTTCTTCTTGAGAAACCCATGAAAAAAAATAGGGCCTGTAAAAATAAAAAACAAAATAATGTCTTTCGTTTTAAAACGTGAAAAGACAATTTCTAAACTTTCCTTATAAAAAATAAGATTTGAATTTTCTAAAGCAAGGCCAAGGTCAAAAAATGAACCGAACCTGTAATGACAAATAGAAAAAAAGACGTAAGTTGTATAAAAGATCAACAAAGAAAATCTACGTATCCTCTCACTTTTAACCGTGTATTCCAAAATCATCGGTACTAGTAAGCAGGTAAAAGCTCCAATGATTAAATAGACTAAGTTAACCAGGTCTAGTGTTTGGACTTGAATACCGTGTCTTCCAAAGTGTAAAGTAATTATAGTAAAAAGGTATAAAAAGAGTGACAATTTAGCATTAAAAGAGAAGAGGTAATTGGTTATATGATTTTTTAAGATCAACAGTAAAGCTCCTTAAATAAGTAAGTATATTTTCTTAGGGTTGACAGAAATTTTATCATTTACTTTAAGATGTGGCCGGCCTAACTTGAATAAAAACGAGCATTAGTTTAGTTTTTATGGAAAAATGATGGTCTTTTCTATGATTTTTTACTAATTTGATCCTGATTTGGAGTCCAATATTTATAACCTGGTTAAAATTTGATAGGGGTGGTCATGGAATTAAAAAATTAAAACCTCTCCATATCCCCTAATCAAAAAAAATAAATTCAACTTTTATGAATTTATTTTTCTTAGTTAAATGAAATAAACCCTAGGTCTTCTAACGCTTTGAAGAATTTAACAATATCTAAAATTGATAAAATTAAAAAACTTCATTCTTTTTTTTTAATTTGGAAAGGTTCCAATGAGTTGCAAGAAATCATTTGAATGAAACTGTTCTTTTGGAATCATTTCCCAATTTTTTTTTCTGGCCTTGGAACGAAAGCTCTTTTTAGGATTATCCTGCCTACATATGCATTGAAGACAGTTCTTTAGTTTAAATTCAAGCCCTGTTTTTTAAATAATCTGGATCTCGATCTAAAAGGACATAGACTGGCTCATTTTCATTTGCCTGAGTTCTTTTAAGGCCTCGAATGGCCTTCGGAAAAGCAAGAAAACCACTTTCTTCAGCTATCCACTTTTTTCCTCCATCGTAATCACCGATGACCTCACCTTTTTTGATTTCACTAAAGTTTCCAAGGTCACTTCTTAACCAGGCATCTGGACCAGGAGGAAAAACAGGTCCACGTCTTGGGAAAAAGCTCCCTCTAAATTTTTCAGGCTCTTTCCCTAAGGTGAAATTCAGAAGTTTAAGAATCAGGTGAACACCATAATAAATTTGTTTGTAATCTAGGCCCATAGTTCCCAATTCAACGGTTACTGCTGTACAACCACGGCTTACCAAATAATGACTAAAGGGAACCCCTTTTCCTTTTTGGTCATATGGTTTTTGGGGAATAATCGAGGCTTGCGGGTCTATTGCTCTAATGAGCTCAAAAGTTTTCGAGTTAAAAGTCATCGGAAAAAAAGGATGGGCACTGGGCGTTTGAGTCTGATGAAGATCAAGGCTAATATGACATTCTTTAAAAGCTTCCATGACAACTTTGGCCCGCTGAAAATCTTTTCCTTCACCAATGACGTCGCCATAGCAACGGTTAAGGTCTTTATCAAAAAATCTTTTCCCTAGTTTGGCCGATTCAACGCTACCTAGACCAATAATAATTTTAACCGGCAAATTAACGAGCCCTTTATCTAATAAAGAAAGAAACTCTAATAGAACAAAAAGTCCGCCTACTTCATTGCCATGATTAAGTGCCATAAGACCAATCACTTTATTAGGTGGTGTTTCTTTTGGAGGAGTCAGTTCATAAATGTAAGGTGCTAGTTCTTTGACCGTGTACTTTTCATTATTTAATTTCGCAAAAAAGCTTTTAAAGCTTTCAATATTATCCTTTATAAACTCTGTAGTGTAGGATTCGCCCATTTTCGCTTCCTTTGTCAAAAAGTCTAACTCACTCAACGACTTCAACTATAACCTAAGACAGGGATCTTATTGTATAGGCTTTTTCCAGGAAGTTTTCTACTATGATTTTATTTTATTTGGCAAAATATTTGTAAATTAATCGTAATTTATAGAGAAAAGAGGTGGTTTATTTTTACTTAATTTCTGAGGTTTCCTTCTGGTAATAATTCCATCCAAATATCAAATTTAGCCGCAGTGAGTGAGAGAATCTTAAGAATCAGGGCGGTCAAACTCATCGTAAATCTTATACCCTAAGTAGTTTTCTATTAGGTCTTCTAGCGTTACAATTCCCAAAAAAGCACCATCTTCTTTTATGACCGCAGCAATATGAACGTTCATGGCAAGTAATCTTTCAAAAAGTTTCTGGCCAGTGGTTTTTTCCGGGAGGATGAGGATCTTCTTAGTAAGGTCGGAAACAGTTCCTTCTTCCTTGTTTATATAGGACTGCAATATGTCTTTTCTCATGACGTAGCCTTTTACGTCATCTTGATCTACTCCAAAAATGATAAGCCTGGAGTAAGAATTATGGGAAATCTCTCGGTAAGCGTCCGGAATACTCAAAGAGCTTTTAACTCCTGATACTTTATTAACTGGTTTCAAAATATCACTTAGTTCTACTTTGGAAAACTTAAGCATGGTCTTTAGGCTATTAAATTCTCTTTCATTGAGGACCCCAGATTGATAACCAAGCTCCGCCAGGGCAGGAATCTCATCTCTAGTGATCATGGGGCCTGGATTCCCTTTGATTAATTTTGAGAGCCTTGCTGAAATCCATACGATTGGGAAAGAAAGGGATATCATGGGCCTTAACACAAAATAGCTAACCGGTAGGAAAAATTTCCAGCTTCTCGCACCAATGGACTTAGGAATAATTTCACTAAAAAAGAGGATAATAAAAGTTAGGATAGCACTGAAAAGTGCCAAGTATTCATTTCCCCAAAGCTTTTGGGCTTCGGCTCCAGCGCCCGCAGCTCCAATCGTATGGGCAATGGTATTAAATGTTAAAATAGAGGCGAGAGGCTTTTCAATATCATTCTTTAAGTAATAAACCTTCTTAAAGAGGGCCGGGTTCTTATCCTTTAGAGATGAGAGGTAACTTGGAGTCACGCTCAGGATAACCGCTTCTAGCATGGAACAAATAAAGGACACGAAAGCTGACAGTGAAATATAAAAAGTTAACATATTGCTATTCTATTAAAATTTATTAAATAAGAAAATAGTCCGTGGACTCAATTTTAATATAATTAAATATATATTCTTAATTATTACACTCAAAAAAGCTGAGTAAAATTTTTCTTAAATAAAGATATTAATTATTGAATAATAAGCATTAATTTATTTTAAAAGTTAGATCTCGATCATGAGGCATAATAATGTAAAGTAAGTGATGTTCTTTGTTTATAAAACGTTATTTTAAAATTATTTGCTACACTCCAAATTTATCTATATTATTTTTTATTAATACGAGTTGGGCGAGGCCATGGATTTAGATAAAACAACAGAATTTTTTAAATGGTGTTCTATAATAAATGGCTCTTTATTTATCCTGGCCACACTCATAATTTCCTTTAAGTTGGACCTCAACTATAAAATCCAACAGAAGTTTTTTTTTCGAGGTAGTAAAGAAGAGTACTCAATAGCGATTTTTAACATATTGGCCTACTGGAAAATCAGTGTGCTCGTATTTAATATCATTCCCTATTTGGCCTTATTTATTATAAAAGACTAATGATGGTTAGTTTTGGCATTTTAGTTTTGACAAAAGGGATGTCTTAATTTTCATAAACTTGGATAAATAAACATTCACCTTATTTGAGAAAAGGCGTAGATCTTTAAAAGGCCAACCCTAGCCGGAACTCAAAAGAGGAGTTTGTCCCAGAGTAGGAACCGATATTTTTGGACAAGGTAGAACCATCAGAGGCCGTAAAGTTTAAGGTTGTCAATATATCGTACTTTGACTGACCAAGTTTTAACTGAATATTAAAGTTGTCCCACATCCATTGGTACCCAAAATACCCGAAAAAGACAGAAACATTGGGCTCTAACCAAATATAGGCAAGATTGCTTTTGGTGTAGGTCATTTTAAATTTCCCACTTAAATACTTCCCTGTCGCCATCCATCCATCAGAGTCCGCATTGTCAGCATGAAAACTGACCTGACCTCCAATGAGGTCTGCTTCATATTTCCAATCTGAAACAGTTAAATCAAGTTTATAAACAGCAGGACCCAATGAATATTTGCCGCTAAGAAAATCAAGTTCTACATTTGTTCCCCCTACTATTCTTGAGAGCAAATCAATTTTTAAGTTCATAAATTTTGAATGAGCGGACCCCATGAATAAAGAAAATACCATAAGGCATAATAAAAAATTTATAATTAATTTTCTCATAGGCTCATCCAAAAAAGTTTTTTAGGCCAGCTACAATACTCACCTGGTTACCTTTTATTTCGTCATAATAAGGAAAAAGCTTACATATTCATAAGAGACAAATTTATTTTAGTATTTGAATAGTTAAGAAAGAACGGTGAGTTGCACTGTGGGGATGCGAATGGGTGCTCCACCGAAATAATTTTTTAAAATAGATACAGAAGAGGTTATTTTAGGATCAAGACTTGTTCCTGGCCCTTAATACCTTTTTATCGACTTTCCCAACTCCTGTGAGGGGCATTTCATCAATGAACTCAATGATTTTAGGTACTTTATAGGGTGCCATTTTTTCCTTGGCAAATGCAATTAATTTTTCTTCCAGGTCTTCATTAGAAATGTGGGAAAACTCAGGGTTTTTTTGAACATAAAGTTTAACAATTTCACTTCCTGCTTTTTCTGGATTGGGAATGCCAATAATTGCGCAAAACTTTATCTCGTGATTATCGTAAAGTTTTGACTCAACTTCCGCAGAAAAGACTTTATAGCCCCCAACGATAAGCATATCTTTAACTCTATCAACAATCCAAATATAACCGTCTTCATCCATATGGCCGACATCACCTGTATGAAGGTATGTTTTTCCATCATGATCCCTGAGGGCCTTCTTGGTTTCTTCAGGTCTGTTAAAGTATCCTTTCGTAACTTGAGGGCCACTAATGATAATTTCTCCTTCCTCACCTAAAGGCATGTCTTTTAGGCCCGTTTCAATATCAACAATACGAACGTGAGTGGAAGGGTAAGGAAGCCCTACAGAACCTACTTTATTCATGCCTCTTTGAGGGTTCCCAGTATTCATCGCACAGGTTTCTGTCATCCCATAGCATTCAGTAATTTTTCCCTTTCCAATAATGTCCTCAACCTCATGAAGGACTTCTGGTGAAAAAGGTGCGGAACCGGAGTAGCACCACTCCATTTCAGTAAAATCCATTTCATGAAACTCTTTCTCACCCAAAAGAAGAATGAAAAGAGAAGGCGCCATCACTCCCCAAGTCGGTTTGAGTGTCTTCCACTCTTTCATAAGAAACTTTAAATCCCTCGGGTTGGGGATTAACGTTTGTTCCCCTGCCCGCATAAGAGTTCCCCAACAGATCGCCAAACCTCCAATATGAAAATAGGGAAAAAGGGCCAGGTTTCTTCCTTCACCATCCGCAGAGGTCACCCATTTTTCAAAAATAGACATACCAGCTAGCATATTCCCGTGGGATAAAACGGCGCCTTTTGAAGGGCCAGTCGTTCCACCTGTGTATTGGATAATGGCCATTTCCTCTCTCCCAACTTTAACTGAGGGAGGGTCTGAAGGAAAAGGTTTACAAAAATCAATAAAAGGCATGATTTCCTTGCCTTCAATGGGCTCAATTTTTCCAACAGGGATTTTTTTCAAAAGCTTTCCAAGGAATCTTTTTACAGAGGGAAGGTAATCACCAACATTGGCCGTTAAAATCAAATTTAAATGGGGAAGATGATCCTTTTTCTGAATTATTTTTTGTTCAAACATAATGTCTAAGGTAATAAGGACCTTGGCCTTACAGTCATTTAATTCGTGTTCAGCTTCATCTGGAGAAAGTAAGGGAGATATTCCTGTTATTGTACAACCAGCTTTTAAAGCACCCAACATAGCAAAAAGATAATGAGGAATATTGGGCATATGAATGGCAACCACATCTCCTTTGCCAAACCCTTTATCAGAAAGCCCTTTTGCAAATTGATAGGCTCCATCGAAGAGCTCCTTATAACTTCTTTGAACTCCTAGGAAATTAAAAGCAGGTCTGTCCAAATAATCACGACACCTTTTTTCTATGTATTCCATCATACAATCCGCCTGAATATCTAACTCAGGAGGGACTTCTTTATCATAATTTTTCAACCAAATTTTAGGGTCATAAATCATTTTAAATCCTTAAAAGATTCCAATTTCGTTACACCATAATAATAACATTACACGACCAATACCTTTCCTAATATTTGTCCAAGGTTTGAAAAATACATGCTTTTTATTGAGCTGATTTCCGTCAAGAAATTATATTTTTTCCCATGGAGTATTGTATGTACCCAGCATCCTAAAGAACTATTTGGCTTTTTTGGGGACTGGTCCCTATTAGATTAACGTTATGGAGTCGGAAATCGTTGAAGGAAGGCCTAATCATTTTCATTTAAGGCCATGATGAAAGCTCAAAGTTAAAATCCTGGGCCTGGGGATTTAGGAAGGGTTTTCCAATCTTTAAAGTCACCTTCAGCAACCTTTTCAGTTTGAATAAGTTGGTCGTCTAGCTTGTCTCTTAATTTATCAAAGGTTTCACCTTCTGCACTTTCGGGAACATGGACGGCCTCACCAAATCTTAGGACAATTTTAGAAAAAGGTTTGGGGAATTTGTTTTTATCCCAGGACTTTTCAAAAACTTTAGGGCTTTCAGTAATGGGTGAAATAGGAATAATGGGTGCCCCGGAGATCTTTGACAGATTAACAATTCCGGGTTTTGCCTTATTTCTAGGTCCTTTGGGTCCGTCAACTGTTATGGCCGCAATGGTACCTTTATCGAGAGCATTGACGGCATCATTTTTAGCATCCTTTCCTCCTCGGCTTGAACTTCCTCTTGCCACCGTATAGCCAAGCTTTTTAACAAACCGGGCCACAATCTCTCCGTCTTTAGAAGGACTGACCATGGCGCAAGGTTTGAAGATTTTAATGCTAAAAATGCCTGCGAGAAAATGCTCATGCCACAAGGCAAATATGACGCTTCCTTGCGGATGTCCTTCCTGGGCCTTTTTTAAATTTTCAAGGCCTGTGAACCTGAGCCGGTACGTTGCGTAGAGTGTTCTTAAGATAAGATATATAAGAGCATGATAGATTTTTCGCTTCATAGGGTCCCCTAATTGGTCAATGCCAAACCTTTGTAAGGAAATGAGACTACGGTAAAATGATCAGAAGGAAAAGGGCCTCCCTATAAACTTTTGAAAAGCTTTTTCACTTTATATTAAGGAGAGAAAGGAAGACATTTTTATGATTTTCTTCTTTTCTTTTATAATCGTTATTTTTGTAAGTTTTCTTTTTTTCTTTTTCGGCTTTAATTTCACTTTTTATGGACTCAAAGTTCAGTTTTTGGATGCCAATAAAAGTCTCTGGTGGAACATAAAGACCTTTGGAAAGGGGCTTATCTGTATTTTTCTTCGTTTTTAGGGGAAGAAGAGCTTTTTTTCCTATGGTGATTTCTCTTTTTACTTTTTTAGAGGGATTGGTGCTTTTCGTTTCCTCTTGGAGAAGGAAGTAGGTCGTTAAGCTCCCAATAAGCCCTAAAATAAGTGTGGTAATGGCAATATTCTTACTGGGACTTAGTCTTTTTTCCATGAACGACCTCGGTGTTTTGGCCAAAGTTATTGGATTAAACTTTAGAGTTAGGGATATTTTATCATGATTTTAAATTATGGTGTTGTGCGTCTTGTTAGATGGTGAATTGCAGATAATTATGCGTTTCCAATTTAAAAAGGATGTCAATGTATATGAAGGCTTTTCCTAAGTTTTGTGTTGTTTTATGCAGCTTTTGTTCCTTATTTATACAAACAGCTCTTTCTGAGGAAGCCCCTTACAAAGGAACTTTATCAATCCTTAGCTATAACGTAGCCGGTATCCACAATGTTCTCTCCCCTTTAAAGAACAGAAAAAACATGCGCACCATTGGTGAAAAAATCAACAAATTTGACATCACTCTTCTTCAGGAAAATTTTAGCTATCACTCACTTTTAATGGAAGCTGTCAGTTTTCCTTTCTGGAAAAAGGCTGATTTTAAAGGCGTCCTAGGGAATGGTTTGATGCGTCTTTCAAAAACACCTTTCCATCATTTCGAAAAGTTTGCCTGGCCGACTTGCTCTGGAGTTTTTAGGAATGATTCAGATTGTTTGGCGAAAAAGGGCTTCACTTTTGCCCGCCATGAGGTTGCTTCAGGAGTTTTTGTCGATATCTATAATATTCACGCTGATGCTGGTAGAAGCGATCGTGATAAAAGCGCCCGGTATAAGCAATTTAAATTTTTAAGTGAAACAATTGAGGAGAAGTCAAAAGGCAACGCTGTTATCGTTGGAGGAGACTGGAACCTTCTCCATGATGATGAAGATGACCAGTTAGTATTTTTCCTTTTTTTACAAAAAAATAAAATGCGTTATATGTGTGGAGACTTGATTTGTAGTCAGGAAAAACTTGGAGTTTTTGATAGATTTACTGTTCGAAATGGAGAAGATATCTTTTTAAACATAGAAGAACTCTCTTTACCTTATAAGCATGGCTTCTACGATAAGAAGGGAAGACCTTTATCAGATCACGACCCTTTAGTTATTGAGCTTGAGTGGTCTCTCAAATAAATTGGTTTTTTTAAAGCTTCAAAGTGACTACATTTTTGAAATTGACTAATTAAAAGACTCAACATCTAAAAAACCCTTATAACTGATCGTTGCATTCAGTTTTATCAATAAAGTATGTTAAAAGTTAAAAATAAAAATCCGAAAGGATCCTGAACAGCTTCCCTTACATTTTTGTTGGGGGAAGAGGGGATCGGCTCGTGGCCCAAAGAAAAAAAATAAAACCTTTAACTTTAAAGCTTATATTAAGCTCGTTGTTTACCTTTTTTTTAAGTAACGCTTTTCCCCTAGATGATATGGGGGGGACAAAACTTTCCAAGCAAATTCGTTTCCTGGAAAATACATTCCAACAGGCCACAAGAAAGGGGTTCTTAATTTCATCAAAGACAGTAAGGGGGGAAAGAAACTATACGGCCATTTACTCAGGCCTCACAGTCGGTGGACTGGCCCTCCATTTAACGTCCAAAAATAGATCAGTAAGTTTCACGAGTGGATTAATTGCTATCCAAAGTACTTTTGGATCCTGGGATATGATTTTTAACCGCTTTTATCCTACAATGGATTTGGCCCTTTTTAGAGAATTGCCTGAAGGCCATAAGAAGTTAAAACTCGGAGAGGCCATATTAGAAAATGCTTATAAGAGAGAAGTGAGTATAAGGAGCTGGAACCGACGCATAACAGGCCTTCTCGTCAACACCCTTGGAGGAATAGCTGTATGGCTTGGAGATGAAAGGCCTATGGGAGGAGTAGTTCATTTTTTATTAGGAACACTTATTTTTGAGTCTCAGCGGGCTTCAGTACCAACTTTTGCCTCTAAAAGAAGAGCAGTCTATAAGAGCGTATTTTATAATGAACTGGTTTCTGAGAAAAACTTTTGGGATAACGTGAGCCTTATGCCTATAAAGGACGGAATAGCTCTTAACCTTTCTTTTTAAGTCTTATCTAAATAAATACCTCTAACCTTACTGACTTCAATAAAATTTATTGAATTTTAGTTTTTTAACATTTAACAGAAGCTCTTCAAATCGAGTTGCTCCAATTTTTTAAAAAAAAATGAATAAAATTTATTTAAGAGTAAAAAGATTACTCTGAAAGACTTTTAGTAGGGACCAAAGAGGGAGAAAAAGATAGGCTGCCAATCTGTAAAAGCTTTGGCATGGGACTTAGTGAACCTCCAAAGCTGAATGAATTTTAACACCGAAAATGAGAGGCTCAATTGAATCGATTTATGGAAAAGCTCGCACTTAAAAACTTTGAGGAAGGTCTTGAAGGAACGTATATAAGAAGCCTTTATGAAGTCGATGAAATAAAAGGGAAAGGGCAGGAAGTTGTAGGTTTTTCTATAATAGGAGAGTTTGTTTTTAAAGAAGCGTCTCTTTTTAACCTTATGGAATCGTTAGATGAGGTGGGTGCATTTAAAGATAAATTTTGGAACTTTAAGTTTGATGAGTTCCTTGTTCAATTATTTATAAGTAAAGACAGAACGATTGTTTTTCATGCAACAGTTGATTGGCCAGAAAATTTGGAAATGTTGGATTTTTTCGTTTTAGGTGTTGATTTGGGGACGGCCATTTCAAGGGCACGGATTTTACTTACTAAAGGTGTAGAAAAGTCTATAGATAACCTTAAAGTTAAATTAACTCAAGCGCCTAGTCTTTAGAAAGAAAGGCCCAGACAAAATCAAATAAGTTAAATTGAAACATCAATTTAATTAAACGCCATTTAATATTTTCTACTAAAAAGCTAAATTATTATTAAAATTCAACCGATTGTAATGTCGTCAGACTTTGATGTCACATTTTTTAATGGGAAAGGTTTATTAATGAAAAAGGATATTGACGATGATTTTGAAGAGGATTTTGAGTTTACCCATGAAGGGGAAATATCTCTTGGGAAGGTCATTATTAAAGAGCTTCAAAAAAGAAATATGAGTGCAAGTTCGTTGGCGAAGGAATGCAAAGTACCAGTGACAACCTTACATAATTGGATGAATGGTATTAAACCTTCAACTTCGAGTATGAAATATGTTAAGGCCTTGGCATCCTACTTCCATCTTTCTCTGGATGAATTATTTTTTGGCCTAACGAAGAAAGATAAAGCAGAAGTCATATACAGAGGAACTTATTCTGACCAGGGTATTGTTTATAGGGTAACGATAGAAAAACTGGGTTCAGAAAACTAAAAGAACGGTAATGGTTGTAAAGAAGAAAAACAAATTTGTCTATGAAGCAACTTCCTATATGGATAACTTAAAGGAGGAGGAGCTGTCTTCATATGCTTTAGAAATAGAGCATGTCATAGATAAAGCGCACAATCAGGGCATCAGTGATGGTCTTACCCTAAAAGTTATAGAAATTTTAAAAAAGATCCCCAACAGAATTTCCACTTTTTCAAAAAAAGAATTCCTCTCTATTTTTGATGATGCAATGAAGAGGCAAATAAAAAAGCTACAAATGGTAAAAGGCTTTAAAGATAGTGTTAGAAAAATAAGCCTGGATCGCTTGGGCAAGTACACTAAAATAAAAGGTTTGAAAAACAGGGACTTTTTTATTGGTGATCCAACTGCTGACCAAAATGTTGGAAAAAAATTAACATTTGTTATGGCCGAATCATCTTCTCTTCGGTTTAATTTTCAAGCTTTTTTCACTCATGAAGTGGCCAATAAGTTTTTGATAGGTAATACAGAAGAAAAGTCTGAAGAATCCTTAAATTCACCTGATGATGTTGTGGATTTTATGAAGGAGTTTTGTAATCTTACCGCTGGTGGGATAAAGATGATTTTGGCCAAGGGTCATGATCGGTTGTCAAATTTAAGCCTTCCCATGCTAACAAGGGCCCAAGACAGTATCTTTTTAATGGTTGACTCTACAACCGATAATATAAGGCTCATTGAGGATTCGTGGGATATTTGTTTTAAGGACTTTAATATCACATGTAAGATCACGATTGAAATTTATGATCAGGAATCATTCTTTGAAATGCTAGAAAATGCTGAATATGGTGAGGAATTTGAGGATTTAATTTTTAAGTTATAGAGAGTGACCTTTTTCTTTTTCCTATTTTTTCCCTTTCTTTGTATCACTCTATGGGTCTTTTAAAAAGCAAAGAGTTATTGTGGTTCCTTCACCCTTTTTTGAATCGGTTATTTCAATTGTTCCTTTGTTTCCTATAACAAGGTTTTTAACATGATAAAGACCCAGACCATGTCCATCAATATCTGATTTTTTTGATTCTTCACCTCTAAAGTCTTTGGAAAAGACATTTGATTTTATAACTTCAGGGATGCCTATCCCATTATCTTGAAATGAAATATAAATTTTGTCGTTTTCTTCCCAGGATTTAATATTTATTTCAGGATCTTTTTCTGGATTTTTGTATTTAATCGAGTTTTCTATGATGTTGGCAAAAATTTGCTCCATAGAAACATCATCACAAAAGAAGCTTAAAACAGAAAGGTCCTGCTTAATTTTGGTGTTCGTTTCGTTTATTTTGCTCGTTAGTTGTGATGTGGCCCATTTAATAATGAGTTCTATAGAGTGTTTCCTCAATTCAAGATTTCCTGATGTGACGACTTTTAAAAGGCCATCAATGAGATCTATGGCCCTAAAAGCAATGCTTCTTATATTGTTAATAATCCGTTTTGTTTTTTCAGGATCGTCACCATCTTTTAAGTCAAAAATTTCAGTATAAGATAGGATGGCGCCTAAAGGGTTTTTAAGGTCGTGTGCCACAATGAAGTCGTATTCCTTAAGCCTTTGATTTTTCTTTTCTAAAGCTTCCGTTTTCTTTGAAACTTCGTCTTTTAAAACCTGATTAATCTTTTGATTAATTTCAATAAGCCTCGATTTGGTTTTTAAACTTTCTTCTTGAACATCTTTCATTTTAAGAGCAAGTCCAAAAGAAAAAATAATCATTTGAAATAATCCACCTAGAATATAACTGTGGTAAAAGAAAAAGTTTTGAGGAGCAATACCATGTATATATAAGATTTGAGATGTTCCTCCGATGATAAGGCATCCAAATGCGATAAAAAATATTTTAGACTCCCTCTTTTTTTCTTTCCAATACCTTGCGATTAAGAAGCAGAAGATAACAAAATTGGCCAAAACCAAGAGGTGTGCAGTAACTCTCATAAGATCTAATTTTTGAAAAAAGGTTAGGGTTAAGGGGATTACCCA
>PAZA01000075.1 GCA_002715375.1 Halobacteriovoraceae bacterium | reverse complement strand
TAACTGTTTTTGAAGAAAGTCATTAAAACTAAATTCACTGGTCTTACTGGCATAGTTTTGATGGTCGGTATAATACATTTCTTTCACTCCACCCACCACATTAGCAACACTTTGGCCGACTTCTCCCTTTGCCTTCCGGACACTATGGAAAACATTCCTCATATACTTGCCACCCCAAATAAGACCAAAGCTTGCTATGACTTCACAGATGACAAGTGCAGTACCAGTAATTTGGCTTATCCTGACAAAGCTAATGAGAAAAGAGAAAACAAAACAGACATCAATAAAAATGGCCAGGGCACCTGAAGTAATCAGCTCACGGATGGCCTGCGTATCACTCATTATCCGTGCAATTATTTCACCTTGCGGATACTCTCTTTCCGCCTGAGACTCTCCTTTCGTCTCAACGTGAAGAAGCCATTTTTCAAAGACGGTATTCCTTGTTTCTGCAATAACCCTTTTAATATATTTATTAAGGCAAAGTTGATAAACGGCCCTCGTTGCATAAATAGCAAAGAGGTAAAAGGTAAACTCCCCCATTGTTTGAAAAAAGAGTTCTTTATTTTCATAATTCCGAGGAAAATCAATCAACAGTTCAGGTATCCTCATCCCCAAAAAGGCGGAAAGCCCAAGACATACTAAGATGACTCCAAGTACTGGATAGACGGCCTTGAAAATAAAAAATTTAGACCATTTGTTTTTCAAAGTATTCATATGTTTTACTTTTTGATCCTAAATGAAGGAGTCTTTCGGTTTCACCACCCTCAATAATTCCTTTCTCCTTCTCAAAAAAGAGAAGTTCATCGCAAAAACGTACGGTGGAAATTCTATGGGTCGAAAGAATCAGAGTTTTCTTTTTAAGACTTCCCAATACTTTTAATTTTTCTACGATTTCTTTTTCTAACAAAACATCTATTGAGGAAAAAGGATCGTCCCAAATAAACCAATCTGCACCACTTAGAAGGCTCCTTACAAGACAAAGCCTTTTCGCCTGTCCACCACTTAACCTCTTGCCATGCTCACCAACCTTCAATTGAAAAAGCTCTTCCCGTGTTGGCGCCAGGAAATCAAGACCAAATAAGGTTAAAAGGTCAAACCCCTCCTGAAGTTCATTTTCGCTAGGCTTTTTTCCTAGAAAAATATTGGCCAACAAAGTGTCATTGTAAATGTAAGGACTCTGAGCAACCAACGAAACTTTCTCCCCTTTATTTCTTAAGATATGAGCTGCCTGAAAAAGAACAACGCTTTTACCACAACCAGTATTCCCAATAAGGGAAGTCCACTTGCCTTTATCCACACTAAAAGACAGCTTTTCTTCCCAAAACTTTACAGAGAAGGAGCCTTCCTCCCAAAGCTTTCTTTCGGTCTCTCCAGATGGGTTTTCTTTCTTGAGAAAAACCTCTTCGTCCGTTTCTTTTTTCAAATCACCTAATAACTCACCAATTCGTCCCCATGCTGCAAAAGAACTCACAAAAACGATCCCAATCCAAGAAATGAAGTGGAGAGGTTCAAGAAAGAGGAAAGCAAAACCGGAAAAAAGAACTAAAGAGGTTGCGCCAAGTCCCTCAGAAAAAATAACATAAGAACCCCAAATAAAAGAAAGACCTACCCCCAAGGGGATTAAAGGAACAGAAAAAGAAATTGCAACACCAGCTTTGTAAGATGAGAGGAGCTCCTTAAAAGATTTATCTTTGAAAAGGCTTAAAAAGCTCTCCTCAGCATGATAATTCTTAATTGTTTTTTTCCCCTCATAAACTTCCATAATATAGTTTTGAACATCACCCTGATAATCCAATGCTTTTCGATGATGGTGCCTGGTCTTACCGACAAAAAAGATAAAGAGAAGAGAACTTGCAAGCATTGGAATAATGGCCCATACAAGGCTTGGGCTAAATTGATAAATTTTAGGTATTAAAACAAAAAGAGCAAAGGTTACATTTCCAAGTTGAAGGAGCGCAAAACCCACAAAGGCCCTCATTTGTTCAATATCTGTATAGAGGACTTGAAATAATTGCCCTGAAGAATAATTTTGATACCGCTGAGGAGCACTGTTTTCAATCCTCTTTAAAATATCCATCCTCATATTTTTTTCAAATACACGAGCAGGATAAAAAAACAAAAGTCTTGAAGAAGTTCTGAAAGTAATGATTCCCAAGGCAACCCAAAAGAAAAGTGAGGTATCAATAGATCCGCTTTTATCTTTAACAAGGTCAGCAAGTTCCTTGGCCATAAAAGGCAGCTCACTCGATATGCTGTGAGTCAAATAAAGCATGACGAGGGCCCCGACGTAATAGGGCCAAAAGTTTAAAAATTGCTGTAGGAGGACTTTGCCAAGACCATCTTCTAATCTTAGTTTCATGAGGTCCAATATAGTTTATATAGTGTGCACGGACAAATCACCTTTGCCATAAAAGCGACAAAACTAGGCCTTATTTAAAAAAATAACAAAGAGGCATTGCAACAAACCCCTTCTATTTGACAGTTCAACCACCAAAGACTATAAATCCCTACCACAAATCATTTCACTTTTGATTTTGGATCTCGAGTCTATCTAGAGGAGTGTAGCTCAGTTGGTTAGAGCGCTACGTTGACATCGTAGAGGTCCCCAGTTCGAATCTGGGCATTCCTACCATTAATTAACACGTCACACCAATCTTCCAAGCTTTGTCCCATGGTTAAGGCTTTTTTAATGTTACATTTAATTGGTTTGCTGAATTTTTACTTGGGAGTTGAAACAAATTTTCTATCAAAGGCTTTTACTTTCTAAAAATTCATCTTGTAAATTCTCTTAGTTTTTATTGTAATAGAATAAGTTAATTTAAGTTTTGTTTAATTTATACAGTAACAAAAATATCGTCTACTATCGTGAAAAAAAAATTTGTATTAAATTTTTTGGTCATAACTTTTTATATCCTCACTATATCCTGTCAAAAATCAGATTTCGAAAAAGTTTATAATCCTTCAGTACAATCCCAAGATTTTACGGGTTGGTCTTCTGTCAGCAATAACGCATCCTGGACTATTTCTGAAGATGGAAGGGATGCAAGTCAAAGCGTCCACACTTTTAACAACCCAATTATTTTAGTTTCCAACAACTCTTATTCAGAAGTTTTAATTGAAGGAACCTTTTTAGCAACAAGAGATGATGACAATGTAGGAATGGTTTTTGGCCTTAAAAGTCCTTTGACTGTAGGTGAAGCAGATCACGACTTTTACCTCTACGACTGGAGGGGTGTTGATCAAGCTTATAGTGGCGATGTAGGTTATGAGGGACATGCTCTTAGCAGAGTCAACGGTTCATTTTCCGGTTCAGGTGAAATGATTGATTATTTCTGGGCAAGGACAGATACAGGAAGCTCCGGTAAGTTTGATGTTCTTGAGACTCATTATGGTGATGGAAGAGGATGGGATACAAATACGACTCATGCTTTTAAAATTTATTATACGTCTTCAAGAATAAAAGTCATTATTGATGGATCGACCATTTTCGACGTTTCAGGAAGCTATCAAGCAGGTCGGGTTGGTTTATATTTGTTTTCTCAAAATGATGTCACCTTTTCGTCCTTAACCCTAACAACAGGCTTTGATCCTAACTCCTTTTAAGCTCCTCAATCAAGATTCCTTTGAGAGTTCTATAAATGTTCATTTTCAACTAATGGTGGTCTTGTTTTTAGGTTAGGACTGGCAGCTTTATATAAAAAACAGTCCCTTCATCAATTTCTGAGCTGACTGAAATTTTGCCATTGAGGATAAAATTAATTTAAAAAATCTAAAATAACCTTATTGACCAAATGAGGATGGGAATAAAGAACACCGTGATCAAAACCATTTATCGGATTAAAAACTATTCCTGGGATATGTCTTTGGACAACTTCGTGCCCTTTGAATTCAACGTCCTCATCATTATCTGCCCATATCAACTGGACGGGAACTTTTTGATTCGTAATTTTTTTGTATTCTGACACCTGACTTTTAGAAACAAAATTTTTCAAGCAAGATGTAAAAGCATGGATCGTTCCTCTATAGTCAAACTGTTTTTTAAAAGAACGACTCATTTTAAAAGTCAAATGACCTTTTTTAAACTCCTCTTCAATTCCTTTAATGACAGAGGCTTTTCCAAAATAACTCATTAAAAATGGTCCCAAAATGGGTACGAGCAGTAATTGTTGCTCTCTTTGAATAGAAGGACCTGCACCAGTTGGATTTATTAAAATAAGTTTTTTGACTTTATCTGGATGCCGACTTGTAAACGTTGTGGCGACTGCTCCTCCCATAGAATAACCCAAAATATAAAAAGGACTTTTTATATTAAGACCATTTATAAGCCCAAGAACTTCTTTTTCGTAGAAGTTTTTATCATAGGTTACCCTTGGCCTATCAGAACAACCTCTCCCAAAATGATCAAAAGTTAAAACCCTAAAGCCGTTCCTTGTAAGAGCTTGTATATTATTATCAAAGACATTTTTTGGATAAGACCACCCATGGATTAAAAGGATGATTTCTCCATCTTTTGGGCCATGAAACTTGTAACAAAGAGTTCCAAGTTCTGTTTTTATAAAATTTCCATCAAAGTTTTCTCTAGCTTCTTCATCTAATTTCTTTAAAGTCAATTCACCAACTTGGTATCCAATAATCAACAAAAGAAAAAAACTAAAAAGAGTGACGAAGAATATTTTAACCAATTTCAACCTTTGACATACATCTTTAAATTATTCTTTAGAAGTCCAATAGTTTGTAAAATCAAAATCTTTATTGGAAACCTTAGGCCATCCATTTTCCCAGATAAGCTCTCTCACCTTCATAGAGGCCCAGGGTTTTCCACTTTTTGGATAAAAATGAAAGGTAAATAAATCAGTCGTAATACCTTTTTTATTTTTAAACGAAAATAGACCTGGATGACCTGGACCTATAAAGCCAGAGCTTTTATCAATAAGTTTATCTCCTCCCCCGTCTTTAATCATTGACTTTCCTTTCGAATCTAAAAATGGACCACGAACAGAATCTGAACGACCTACTCTTATTTCATAAGTCGAATCTGCTCCCCTACAGCAATTATACCAGTTAACAAAGAGGTAGTAATAAGAACCTTTTTTTGCCATAAAAGCAGCTTCAATCCACATCTCTTCATCTGTTTTATTACCATCCTCATCAACTTTTGGTCCATTGGCCAATAAAGTATAGTCATCATTATCATAGGCCCAATGGTCTCCATGAATCTGATTGCCCTTTTTTGTATCGACTTCTGTTAACCAAATATGGCCTCCTCCATAAATTAGATAACTCTTTCCATCATTATCAACAAAGAGGGCCGGATCAATAGATTCTGGCTCAGGTACTTTTTTGTTCTCCTCCCCTTTTTCGCTACAAGTGATAGGCTTCCCATAGTCTTTCCAAACAAGGTTTGGAGGATTTCCCGTTGCCTTTAAAAGGCCTATGCAACTTTCAGTCCCCTCTGCTTTCTCCATCGCGTTTCCCGAAGGAACACTATAATACATTGTTCTTGAATCTAGAAAACCGGGTGCCCAGTAAGCACCATCATTTGTAGGAACATGCTCCTCGACCCATTTCGGTTTCTCTTTTAGAAGACATTGTCCTGGCACAAATTTCTTTTCATTTGGAAACAGATACCAGGTTTCTAACCCACATTTATAGCCATCTTCCTGGGCCTTTCCCGTCACACCAATCATAAGGTAATTTCCAATTTGGTTTATTTTTGATGGGTCATGAATGACCCACTTATCTTTAACATAATGATAATCTCCATCATCATTCATGCTATTAAAGACATCTCTAAGTGATTCTTTACTTATGCGATGATCTGAATCTATAATTCTTGCTCTTTTCTTTTGTGGAGTACCGCAGCCTACTAAAAAAAGGAAAATAGAAATATATATAGGTAGTTTTTTTTTCATATCAGATACCCATTTTAATAAAAATAAGTTTACTTTTTCTCAATTTTTTTTTTTAAGAGAATATTATTTTCAGACTATTTACTCTGATTCTATTTTATCTTCTTTTTTTCTTCCTGAACTTTTTTTCTTATTTTAATTCTATTTTCAGCTTCTTTAAATCTTCTTTTTTGATCTTCCGTTTTTATTTCCAAAGGTGGAACACGTATAGGTTTTTTATTCTCGTCCAAGGCCACAAACATAAAGTAACAAGAATTTGTATGCCTCTTAACACCCGTTAGCAAGTTTTCTGCTTCAACTTTTATCCCTATCTCCAGGGAAGTTTTACCTGTGTAGATGACAGAAGCTAAAAAAGTTACAAGCTCACCGACTTGTATTGGTTCCTTAAATTGAACTTCATCAACAAAAAGAGTTACACAATAATTACGGCAATACCTAACGGCACATGCATAGGCGACTCGATCAAGAACCTCTAAAATATAACCTCCATGAATATGTCCCCCAAAGTTTTCTTTTTCATGTGGCATAATCTCGGCCATAATTAATGTGGATTTATTTTTATTATCTTCCATTCATTACCTGCCAGGGACAGTATAACAAAATACTATATTTAATCAAAACCAATGAAGGCAAACACCTCTCTACATGTCTTTAATTTTAGTAGGAAATATTAAATATCTCTCATTTTTTTTAAAATGCTTTAAACGATAAACAAAAATAAAATTAATTTTTTATATTGAATTCTTTAATATCCTTTATGACAGACCGATATAGTTTTTAATGAAAGGAACATAAATATAAATCATTAATAAATTTTTTTTATAGGTTTATCAAAATGTCAAAGAAAGGTGAGGGAATAATTTTTGGTCACAATAACACCTTTAATGCACCTTCTATCTCCATATCTTATAAGGATAATCTCTTTTCAGAAAACTTTGACTCCTCCATGCAAATTCAAAACTCTTTTTTATACTCTAAAGAGAAGGATTCATTAGATCGATTTGAAAGTTTACTTAGTGAAAAAGGGATACCTCTTTCTTATCCTAGTAAAGTTTTGTTTAGGACTACATGGAAGCCATCCCTTACAAAAAGTTTATTTAAAAATAAAATCCACGATAATAATTTTAGAATGTTCTCCCAAAATGTTTATTTAAAAAATCTTCCTATTGTTATTTTTCAAATTAAAAAAAAGTTAAAATCTAACTTAAATAAAAGCTTTAAACATTACAAGACTGAGCATCAGTTGTCACACGCAGCTAATGCTGTCTATACTTCAACTTTTGATAAATGTGCCATTATGGTTATTGACGACTTTAGTGAAAAATTCTCAACAACTTTCTATACTTTCAAAAACAATTCATTCAAAGTCGTCCATAAGAATAAGGCGAGTCTGGGAGAACTCTATACGTCTGTTGCACAATTATGTGATTTGCCTTCTAATTCAAATGATCATTTAAAAATGACTGAACTAAGCTCCACCGGTAAGTTTATTCAAAGCATATATGATTTTTTTGCAAACAAAGTGAGAAGAAAAGGACTTTCGTTTTCAATAAAGTTTGAACTTGAAGACAAAAGTGAACTTGAAAAAATATTTCATTCATCTCAAGGTATAAAAAAATCAGACCTCGCCTATACATTTCAAGATTTTTTTTCAGATACTATTATTGACCTGGCCACAGCACTTGCCAAAATTACAAGAGAGGAAAACTTAGCCTATGGAGGAACCTGTGCTCTTAACCACCTTACAAATGGAAAAATTTTAACCCATACTCCTTTTAAAAGACTTCACATCCCTTCTTCTCCAGGAGATAACGGCAACTCTTTAGGAGCACTCCTTTATCAAAAATATAAAAGCTGTAAAGAACCTAGGTCTTTAACCTGGCCAGTTTTTGGGAGTTCACCCTATTTAGGGAAAACCTTTAATGAAGAAAAAGTGGAATCTATTTTAAAAAGAGGACCATTTTATTATGAAGAAGCTTTAGAAAAGAGTGTCCTCTTAAAGAAAGTATCTGCCTTATTGGCCCAAGGTCATATTATTGGTTGGATTCAGGGAAAGGCTGAATTTAGTCTTAAGGGACTTGGTAACCGGTCAATATTGGCCGACCCAAGAGATCCTTCAATACAAGAAAAGTTCCAAATCATATCTGAAAATTGCCAAGACTCTTTCCCTTTTGGAGTCTCTATACTCCACGAACTGGGTCCTGGGCATTTTAAAAATTATCAAAACTCTCCCTATATGGAAAAATCTCTTTCCTTAAAAGACGATATTCATGCACTCCTGCCAGGAATCAATCACAAAAATGGACTTGTTCAAACCCATTCGGTTCATAAAGAACTCAACCCAACTTTTTATTCCCTTTTAAAAGAGTTTCAGACTTTAACTAAGATACCTCTTCTTCTAAACGCAAATATTAATGTTTTGAAGAATTCCAATTTTCTTTCTGAAGAAGACATATTCTCCCTTCTCTTAACAACAAAACTAAAATTTTTAATTTTAGGTAACTTTATTATCAAAAGAAGGTGAGAATTAATTTTTCCAGATGAGGGAAATTAATTTTTAAAAGGAAGAGATGAGTGGTGAAGATCAATTTTCAGGCGATCATCCTTCATTTTTCTATATCCAAAGGAGTACTCTACTTTTAGCTCCTTTCCGCCATCGTCTTTGAAATAATAATGCCCCATAACGAGAGCCCTTTTTTCCTCAAAGATAAAAGAGGCATTTTCAAAACGGATCGATCGCCATGGCTGAAGGGCAAAACCTCCGTCTTCTGGAAAATTGTTATTTCCCCCTACAAAATAAGAAAGTGCTGCCTCTTTTTCCAAACGAAAAGGCGCCTCAGCGGCTTTCGTTGGTTTAAAAAGTACTTTGGTTGAATCATATGCATAGAGGTCGTCTAAAAGCTTTAACGCCTCATCAAGATGAGCATTCTTATTATCTTTTAGCTTTCCGATTTGAATAACAGACTCTGCCCACTTTTCCTGGGCCTTATTAACTTCCTGCTCAGTAATCACAAATACCCCCTTGTAGCCAGGTAACTTACTGTAAAACTTTAAGGAGAATTTACTTTTTTCGGATTTGAAAGAAAAGCTAAAAAGGAAGTGATTATTAGACTCTTAGGGTCATAAAAAAAGGAGTGCCCAAGGCCATCTATAGATAAAAATTGAGATCCATCAATAAACTCATTAAGTTTTTTACCTAAATAATAGGGCACAATCCGATCATCTTTTGAATGAACTACCAGGGTTGGAGTTTTGACATTTTTAAGAAATGGGGTGACATCATGGCGACCACTTTTATATAAAAGTTTCTTGAGAGATTCAGGAGCAATGGCGTCCGTTTCAAAACGGCTTAGCTCCTCGTGAAACCCTGTTGGCATAACCTTAAAAAATTCCTTCGGTAAACTTTTCTCCATAAAGAAACCCTTACCCCAATCTCGAACAGTCTTATCTACACGCCTTTTTAAAATTAGATATTTAAAAAGTTTAGGCATCCACCATAATTTTTCTAACTTTGATGAATGGGGCAGACCAGAAACCAAAATCATTTTCGAAACTTTAGAAGGATTACTTGCTGCATATAACGCACTAACCTGAGCCCCTTCAGAATAACCAAGTAAAATTGCTTTTTCTGATGAGTTTTCTTCCATCATGAAATCGATATCACTCAACCTCTCTTCAAGAGAAGGGGCATGGTCAATCCTTTTGGAAAGTCCCGAGCCCCTTTTGTCAAACAGGAGAACTCTGTAATGTTTAGATAGCTTTTCTATAAATTTTGTGAAGCCAGGAAATTTGTGACAATGCTCGATATGAGAAACAATTCCAGGAACAAAAATCAAGTCTTCAGTGTTCCCTTCCCCAAAAACCTGATAAGCCAACTTTATATCGCAACGCTCTAGGTACTTTGTTTTAAACATAAAATTGAGAAACCCTAATCCTTTGAAGAAGGTTCTCTATTTAACTCTTCTTTTAACTTGGCCATGGCCTCGTCAGGAATTTTTAAGGTTTCCATTTCTTTAAATGTCAGCTTCTTAAGTTCAGCTTTGTCCTGCTCATCCCATAATTTGTTCAAGTAGGTTTCAAGCTCTTTTATTGCCTTCTTATCTTCTTCAGTTGTTTGAGTTAAACGGATGGCCTCTAAAACCTTTTCTTTATATTCTAGCAACCACTTTTCTTTTGCATCCAACTCCTCTTTCTCGTTAGTCCATGGAACAGGGGCCTTAACAATTTCAACTTTTGAATCTTCCATTTTCGAACCGGTAGTGGAAACTGACTTAGTCAACTCTCCAGCCTTTTTTCCAGTTGAAGAGCTCATTTTTGTAGTATCTTTGGATGACTCTGAACCGGCGCTCTGCTTAGTTTCAGGTCCCTTTTTTTGAATGGCAAAGAAAACGCCTCCAAAAATAACCGCACAAACAACAACAATGATTACTGAACGCATATTAAACTCCCCTTTGGGTTATTCCTAAAACAAAAGCCACTTTCATTTTCAAAAAAATATTTTTTACCCAAAAAACAGAAAAAACTGGGATGAACTCCATAAGTTGGCGGTGCTTTTCTCCACCAATCACATCGGTGAAGCTTTCAACTGACACTTTATAAAGGACATAAGTTCTAAAAAGATAAAATAAAACTATGGCCAAGAAGGTTGAGCTTCCACCATAAATTAAACAACTAATAAGATATTTTTGAAGTGCTTCCCATGTGAAACGCAACGTTTTCCTCTCCCTTTATTTTAAAACCTGACTATTCTTCGGCTTAATTGAGTGAAAACTAAATGAACTCCGATCTTTAAAGGCAAAATAGATATTTCTCAAAAATTCTCATTTATAAAATTCAAAGCTCTTTTTTAGAGTTCCCCTAAAGGAAAAATTTTTGGTACACTATGACATAGAGATTCAATAGAAATTATTCACAAGGCAAGTCTTCATGGATGTCAGGACTTATTTAAAAGACAAACAAATTCTATCTTGGGCCCTTTACGATTGGGCCAATTCTACCTTTGCCACAAGTATTATGGCCGCCTTTTTCCCGATTTATTTTAAGCAATTCTGGTCCCATGGAGAAAGTAATGCAATAACATCATCACGACTTGCCTTTGCCACTGCAGCTGCAAGTTTTGTTGTGGCAATTCTTGCTCCTGTCCTCGGGGCCATAGCAGACCAAGTTAACGCTAAAAAAAAGTTTCTTCTTTTCTTTCTTACAATTGGGGTTACAACAACTGGTGCTTTAACGTTTACAAGCATGGGGCAATGGCAAATTGCCGTCCTTCTTTACGCCTTTGGCACCATCGGCTTCTCTGGTAGTAATATTTTTTACGACGCTCTTCTCGTTTTCATTTCAAATGAAAAAACCGTGGATGGAGTTTCCGCTTTTGGATTCTCTATGGGCTATTTAGGAGGCGGGCTCCTTTTTGTTTTAAACACTCTTACCGTTCTCTATCCAACTGCCTTTGGACTAACAGATCAATCTCAAGCAGTTCAAGTATCTTTCATCATGGTTGCCATCTGGTGGGCTCTTTTTTCCATCCCTCTTTTTCTTTATGTTCCCGAGAAAAAGGTTAAGTCTGAAGATTCTATCTTAGTCATTTGTAAAAAAGGCTTTTCCAGACTCAGAACGACCTTTTCTCAATTAAGGAATTTAAAAGTTACATTCCTTTTTTTAGTGAGCTATTGGTTTTATATAGATGGAGTTGATACTATTGTAAGACTTTCAAGTAACTTTGCCCTCAATATTGGAATTTCTCAACAAACACTACTCATCTGTATTCTTTTGGTTCAGTTTGTCGCTTTTCCTTGTACCCTCCTCTACATCAAAATTTTTGAAAATAAATGGGGGACCAAAGCTGGCATACTCTTTGGCATTGGTTGTTATGTCATTATCACGATTTCTGCTTATTTTGTTGACTCTGAAACAGAGTTCCTTTTATTGGCCATCGGTATTGGGTCAGCTCAAGGAGGGGTTCAATCTCTAAGCCGTTCCTTTTTTTCTAAAATTATTCCTAGGAACGCTCCCACTGAGTTTTTCGGGTTCTACAATATGCTAGGAAAATTTGCTGCTGTTTTTGGCCCCATGATCTATGGTTTTATGAGGCTATACACCGGAGAGCGTCAATCAATCCTTTCTATTATCATTCTTTTTATTCTTGGTGGGGCTTTACTTCTTTTTGTCGATGAGGAGAAGGGAAAGGCAGCTGCTAGGGAGATGGAAAAAACAATTGCTGAAAAAGAAGGAGTGGGGGCTTAGGCCAAAATGACTGTGTGTGGGCTTTATGGGTTTCGTAAGGAGCTACGATGTTGGGTAGTAGACCTTTGAACCCCCACTCTTTTCTTTAACTAGAAAGAAGGTACGGCCTAAAGTTGCATAAGTCAAACAATAGTTTCTACAAACAAACATTTTTTTTAAAATACTTCTTTTCTCCTGTTTGAACATCCCAAAGTCTTTTATAAGAACCATTTAATAAAAGAAGTTGATCATGAGCTCCCGCTTCAACAATTTTTCCATTCTCTAAAACAACAATGTGGTCTGCGTGGCGGATGGTAGAAAGCCTATGGGCCAAAATAAGGGTTGTCCTGCCCTGACTTGCTTTTTCAAGAGTCCTTTGAAGACATGCTTCTGTCTCATTATCAACATTTGAAGTCGCTTCATCAAGAATGAGTATCGGGGCATTTTTTAAGAGGGCCCTCGCAATAGATATTCTTTGCCTCTGCCCACCTGAGAGAGTTTGTCCTCTTTCACCAATAACTGTTTCATAGCCTTGTGGAAGATCACTTATAAATTGATGGGCCTCTGCCATTTTCGCTGCCTCAACAATATCATCTAACGAGCTATTAAAGCTCCCATAACTAATATTTTCCCTTACTGTCCCATGAAAAAGGAAAACATCCTGACCAACAAAACTAACTGCCTTCCTTAAATCCTTTAAAGAAAAATTATTAATCGGTTCTCCATCTAAAGTAATAAGACCATGACGGCTTTCGTAAAGACGCAAAATCAATTTCGTCAAAGTGCTTTTTCCAGATCCTGTAGGACCTACAATAGCAATAGTCTTCCGAGCTTCAATATGAAAGTTAAAATTTTCAAGGAGTGGCGGAAAGCCTTTATAATTGAAAAAGACCTTGTGAAATTTAATGTCCCCTTTTACCTTCTCTAAATTGAGAGTCTTTGTACCATCTTTAATTGAATACGAAGTGTTTAAAAGTTTTATTAAACGGTCTAAAGAAGCCATTGATCTTTGATAAAGATCAAAAGTCTCTCCTAACCTCGTTAAAGGCCAAAGAAGCCTCTGAGTTAGAAAAATCATTACACTATACGCGCCTACATTTAAAGAACCTTCACTGACAAGGGCCCCTCCCATAATAAGAGTTGTTGTGAAACTCACTACAATAAAAATCCTAATGATTGGGGAAAAAGCACTCGACAGTCTTATGGCCAATTTATTGGCCTTATTATAATTTTCACTTAAACCGTTAAGAACCCAACTTTCAAAATGTTCTGCCGTATAACTTTTAATTGTCGTCATTCCACTTAGGTTATTTCCTAATTTCGAATTGAGAGCATCAACTTCTTCTCTTACACGAGCATAATGAGGAGCAACCTTATTTTTAAAGGAAAAGGAAAACCAAAGAATTAAAGGAATAGGGATGAAAGAAAAAAGTGCAACCTTCGGAGCCATCATCAAAAAGCCTGTTCCAACGATAAGGACCGTTGTCATCACCTGAATTATGTCATTAGCGCCACCATTTAAAAAGCGTTCAAATTGATTAACGTCATCATTAAGAAGCGCCATCAGACTTCCGCTCGTTTTGTGCTCAAAATATTCAAGGTCTAAGTTTTGAAGGTGGTTATAACCATCCATTCTTAGGTCATGCTGAACTTCCTGAGCTAATCCCCTCCAAGTTAATTTTTGCAAAAACTCAAATAAAGATTCTAAAGACCAAATAAAAACAGTCATCCCACCAAGCACATAGAGCTGAGTCATGAGATCGGGACCAACTATATTGCCTAAAAATGAGCTTTCTTTTTTTACAACGGTATCAACCGCGGCTCCAATAAGAAGAGGAGGTGCTAAATCAGTTACTTTATTGAAAAAGGAATAAAACGACGCCTTGTAAATTATGCGCTGGTCTTTTTTCTTCATAAAAAAGAATTTAAATAGCGGATGTCTCATGCTCACAGGTACTCTTTAAAAGGTTTCAAGTAGTCATTACGAGGAAAACAACCACATCCATCCCTTAAGGTCAATTATTGCGAGGCTTCGGACACTTCTTTAGCAAGTTCTCTAAAATCTTCAATCCATTGACCAACTTTGGCCACTATAGAAGCCTTTTGCTCTTTGTCTAAAGAATTGAGGACTCTTGCGATAAGATCGTCAATATGAACTCTGTAGGCTTTACTTTCAGGTGTCCTTCTTTTATCCCAGTTAAGAAAATGGTCTTTGATACATAAGGATTTTTTTTCTTTATTTTTGTTTTCCTTTAAGCAAGTGAGGATTGTTTCATTCCACTTCTTTCGCCTAGCATAAGACTCATTAAAGGGAAAAGGATGCTTTTTAAAATGCTCTTTAAAGATTTTTTCCTGCTTTTCTTTAATTCCAATATCCATAAAATCAAGCATTCTTCTGGCCCTCTTTAGACTCATCTCTGCCAGACTTGATTCCTTTAATTTCTCGAGCCTCTCCTCATGATCTTCTTTAATCTTTTCTTCAAATTTTTTTATCTGAGAAGAGTTTAAAGAAAGGTAAATCTTTACAGAAGAATCAACCCAGGGTTTTGCCGTCATAAAACCAAGTCCTTCCATTTCAAGTCTTTTCACCTGAACAATTTTTGGAGTAATGGATGAACCCTTTAAATCCTTTCTTACCTCCTCCAAAAAACTTGCATATTTTGGAAGCATTTCTTTTTGATGCCACTTTTTATACTCTTGAATATTTTTTTCTAATTCAGGAATTTGTTCACTATTAAGATCGAAGTAGGACTCTAGCCTCATTTGAATGAACCAATCAGAAAATCGGTAGGCCCACTTTATACGGCTACAGCTACTTGTCAGAACGAGGATAATAAGAAGGAGAGGTATAAACCCTCCAACTTTTTTAAGCTTCCAAAAGGTCAACTTATTGAATTTACCCATTTTCAAGTACCTTTTTTAAACGGTGTGTACCTATTCACGATCTCTTTAACTTACCTTTATTCTAACCCCCAATTCATTGTCAGAAAAAGGATCTTTCGTTAGACTCCTCTTAAAAAAACACAAGGATTTAAAATGATGTTTGATCAAGTCACAAGTGACATAAAAGAGGCCATGAAAGCTAAAGAAAAAGAGAGGCTTAATGCGCTAAGATATCTAAAAAGCCTTCTCCTTGAAAATAAGACCTCTGGTAAACCAAAGCCTGAAATCGATGTGGTTGTCG
>PAZA01000074.1 GCA_002715375.1 Halobacteriovoraceae bacterium | reverse complement strand
GAAAACTTCAATTAGAGAGTGGGTTTTTCATACAGGCTCACCTTGGTGTTTGGAGCTTGAAAGCTTTGAAGGTCTTGTTCAACCGGAGAGGCTAGCTTTTTTTGGAGGGCTCTCAAAAAACCTTCCTCTCCAAGTAGGTAAAATGGAGAATCTTTATACGAGTTTAAAAATTGAATGGGAGCTTAAGGAAGACCTCGAAGAGCCTCTCCAGGGAGAAAGGATTGTCAGTACTGACCTTACTCGACTTGGAACAAAAAGACCTTTTTGGGAAGCGAGCTTCAGCAAGAATAAAGTGGCGATCAACCTGGTCGTTCCTATGGAAAAAGGCTCTAAAGCTTCTTTTTTATCTGAAGAAAGTGAAAAGAGAATGCTAGAAGAGTTGGAGCCTTTCTGCCCCGATTTAAAAAATAAAATTGTAAAAAGTTCCTTTTCACTTACACCTGAAGTTTGGGTGGAAGAAAAGAAGGTAAAGTTTTATAAAAAGCCTGAAGAGATGAGCTTTTATCCAGCTGCTGATATCTTTGACCTTTCCAAAGTAGGTAAAAAGAAGAAACTCAAGAAAGTTGATTATTATGGGCCATTAAAGGAAGGTTATGGTCTTTTTTCTTCCCTTATGGAGATAAAAGATGCCCATTCTTTTCTGAGGCTCTAGCTTTCACCTAAAATGGAAGGATGCTAAATTACTTCTCCTTCATCAAAAAAGAAAAACGGAAAAAAGGTAAGACCTTAAAGCTTCTTTCAGATAAAGGTCAGACCGCGGTCGAGTACATCCTTCTCTTGGCCGTCGCTAGCGTCGTCGCTTTTAAAATGGGAGACCTCCTTAAACAAAAGATATTGGGGGAAAGTGATAATTGCACTCCTGAGTCAAATAGTTTTTATTGCCAGGTTATTTCGATTTACTCAGGGACTAATTTTAAGAGGTTCGTTATAAGGCGCTAAAACTTGAAAATTTAAGGTTAATAAATTTCATTTACTTTCTATAAGTATCTAAAATTACTTGCAAAAAATCATCCTATTCCCTGTAAAAACTACACAGAGCTCCTCAAAATCTGTTTTGAGATAATGCTTTGTGCTATGTTCCAGAAAGAAAAAAGTTAAAAGAGAAATTTTGATTTTTAAACTTAAGTTGATTTTTAGGGGGAATAAAAATGAAACTTTTGAAAAATGTAAATATCGTGGGAGCTCTTCTCCTTACAAATTTACTAACTCCATTTGCTTTAGCAGATTACTCAGGTGCAGATTATGTTGTGGGTGATGATGGAGTTATTTATTCTAGGTCTCTTAGTGTTTATGGAGATTTAACTGAAGATGAATTAGGCGAAGGTATTTCAAGGAGAAAGACACTCTCTGAAAGAATGGCCATCAAGAGAAAGAAACTTGAAAAAAGAACTAAAAACCGTGTTCTTCGAAAAATTGAAAAAATGAGATTAAACCAGGAAAGGAAACTTTCTAGAAAGGTTAGTAGAGCATTAGATAGAGCGAAAAGAGGGGATAAAAGTGACAACTTTAACCCGAACGAATATGGAAGAAACCTTGATCATCCAATGCCAAGATATGAAAGACCATCTGTAAATTCAGCGCCAGAAATGAATGCACCTCAAGACTCTTACAGTGATGTTCCAACTCCTGTAGCGAGTGAAATGGAAAACCATGAATTATCCCAAAGTGAATCAAAGAAGGACTTAAAGGCCCTTCCATACGTTGGCTTAATTAACTTTTCTGTAGATAACCTTCAATATGAAACAATTTTAGCTCCAGGTATTTCTCTAGAGCAAAAATTAAATGACAGTTTCTCAATTGGACTCGATTTCAATACAAGCTCTGTAGAGCTAAGAGATGAATCCCAAGCTTTATATGGTTATTCATACTACCCAACAGTTATCGATTACAATCAATGGTCTTTAGAGATGTATTCGAAGTTCTTTTTCAGTAAAAGTGAAAGGTTTAGACCATTTTTGAGTCTAGGTGTTGGATATAAGAATTTTAATTTAAAATATGGGAAAGACTCATATAACCCAGTCTCTTATTACGGGGTTCAAAACTCTGAAGAAGCTGTTAGAGGCTATTCCGTTTTTGGCTCGGCCAATATAGGAGCAGAGTTTTACTTTAGCTCGAACTTTGGTCTGACAACATCTTTTAGATACTCTAAGTCTTTGACTTCAAACGTTGACTCCGGGTCATCTTCCCAACCTAATTATTACGGTGGTGGTTATTATGACGAGTATGGAGTTTATCATAACTACAATTTAAACCATAATGATGGTGGAAGTTACCTTCAAGATGCCGCTGAAAAAATAAGTTCCGCGGGCCAGCAGTCTGTTTATGCGGGTGTCATTGTTAAGTTTTAATAAGAGTAAAAACAAGTAAATTTTTTAGCAGAAATTTTATAGTAGTATAAAATAAAAATTCCCCTTAAAAAAAGCCTCCCCTATGGGAGGCTTTTTTGTCATATGCCCCAAGACTTTTAATTTATTTTTTTTTCTTCTAATATAGTGGACTCAGGTGCGGTTGTGGCTTAATGAAAAGTCAGCTTAAAGGGAGAATAAAAGTGCCAAATCAAGACGTTTTCTTGGTGGAAGGAAAAAGAACTCCCCAAGTGAAATCTGGTTTCGATTTGAAGGACGTTTCGGCTCCTTTCATGGGGGTACCTTTATTGCGTTGCCTTTTAGACCTTAACAATATCGACGAAATGAGTGTCGATGAAGTGATTTTAGGCAATACTGAAGCTCCACCTCAATATGCTAATGTGGCGAGAGTCATGGCATTGATGGCCGGCTTAGACTCTTCTGTTAGTGCTTACACAGTTCATAGAAATTGTGCTTCAGGAATGGAAGCTATTTCTCAAGCCTTCTTGAAAATAAAGGGAATGCGCTCCCATATTATTCTTGCTGGTGGTGTAGAGAATATGAGTCAAATGCCTCTCATCTATAGCAAAGAGATGTCTGAGCTTTTTATTCGAGTGAATAAGTCCAAAGGTTTGAGTGAAAAGATTAAGGCCCTAACTCAATTTCGACCCCCTCACCTTTCCCCCATTATTGCTTTAGAGCAGGGTCTGACAGATCCTCTATGCCATCTTAATATGGGGCAGACAGCCGAGCTTTTGGCCAGAGAACATAATATTTCAAGGGAAGAGCAAGATACTTTTGCTAACCGCTCTCATTCTTTGGCCTTGAAGGCCAGTGAAGGGGGGGTTTTTGTTGATGAAATTGTACCTATTTTGGTAGGTCAAAAGAGAGATAGGCTTTTAAGGACAGATATTGGTCCAAGAAGGAACTCAACTGTTGACTCCTTACTAAAGTTGAAACCCCATTTTGAGAAAAAATCAGGCACTGTCACGGTAGGAAATAGTTGTTCTGTTACTGATGGAGGATCTCTTTGTCTTTTGGCCAGCAGTGATGCAGTTAAAAAATTTAAACTTGATCCTATGGCCCGAGTTGTGGATTTTTCTTTTACGGGCTTAAGTCCTGAAAGGATGGGGATGGGACCTCTTTCGGCCATTGACCAAATACTTAATAGGAATGAATTAAAGTTAGATGACATCGACTTGTTTGAAATTAATGAAGCTTTCGCAGCTCAAGTTCTTTGCGTTTTGAAGGGTCTTGAAGATGAAAAACTCGCCAAAGAGTATGGGCTTAAAAAGGCTTGGGGGAAAATCCCTTATGAAAAGCTTAATGTGAACGGAGGTGGGATAGCTTTAGGACATCCGGTTGGGTCTTCAGGTTCAAGAATTGTTGTCACGCTTTCCCACGAATTAAAAAGAAGAAAAGGGCGTTACGGTCTGGCAAGCCTTTGTATTGGTGGAGGTCAAGGGGGGGCCCTGTTGATTGAAAACTTACATTCATAGTGAATGTTGATCTTTTAATTTTTTGAGGGAGGAATCCATTGGATTTTCAAAAAATAAGTTTTGTGGTCACTGAAGGGATTGCAGAGGTGGGCCTAGGTTTTAAATGTGATAAATCCCTACCTCTTCTGGATAAAGAAACTTTAAAAGAGTTAGACGAAGCCCTTAATCTTGTTAAAGAGAGGGAACAGGAAGGAAGTGTTAAAGGTGTTCTTTTCTTTTCTCACCATAAAAGGGCTTTTTTAGCAGGTGTAGACATCCAGCTTATCTCTGACTGTAAAACCGAAAGTGAAGGAGCTGAAGGTGCGGAAAAGGGGCAAAGCCTTTTTAATAAAATAGAAGATTTATCAATTCCTTCTATTTGCTGTGTTCATGGACTTTGTTTAGGCGGAGGGCTTGAACTTGCCCTAAGCTGTGATCGAATTATCGCTTCTGATAGTCAATCAACTTTTTTGGGACTCCCAGAAGTTAAGCTAGGTTTAATCCCTGGCTTTGGAGGAACCTTCAGACTTCCTAGAAAAATTGGTCTTCCAAAAGCTTTAGATGCTATTTTGTCTGGAAAGAATATTTATTCGAAAAAAGCGAAAAGGATGGGCTTGGTCGAAGGCATTTTTCCAAAGGAAAGAGTTGTAACAATGGCAAGAGTTCTTTTGGATGAAGCACCCAAAAGTAAGTCATTCAAGGAGTCTTTGGAAAACTTGGCAAGTGATAACTTTTTGGCACGAAAAATTGTCTTTCAAAAAGCTAGAGAAACAGTTCTTCGTAAAACACAAGGTTTTTATCAAGCACCTTTAAAGATTTTGGACGTTATTGAGTCGGGCTTTTCAAAGGGAAGGTCAAGCTATCTTGCTATGGAGGCCCAAGCTTTTGGAGAGTTATGCTCAAGCGGACAAAGTCAAAACTTACAACACCTCTTCTTTTTAAATGAGGCCTCCAAGAAAGTGCCAAAGAACTACGATTCGGGTAAAAAACCAAAAGAATTAAATAGAGGTGCCGTTATTGGTGCTGGAGTTATGGGGGCAGGAATTTGTTGGTTAATGGCCAAAAATAAAATGTATCCTCATTTAGTGGATTTAACATTCGATGCTTTAGAGGCAGGGATCAAACAATCTAGCCATTACTTTTTGAGTCAGGTCAAAAGAAAAAGAATGAGCTACGATGAGCTTCATATCCTTCAAAGTTCAATCACGACCCAAACGAATATGAAGGCTTTAGGTCAATGCAACCTCATTGTCGAGTCTGTTGTAGAGGATTTAGAAGTTAAAAAGAAATTACTTCAAGACCTTGAGGACAATGTGAGTGATGATGCAATCTTGGCCTCAAATACGTCTTCATTAGGTATCAGTGAAATGGCAAAAAATTTAAAAAAGCCAGAAAGGTTTGCAGGCCTTCACTTTTTTAATCCTGTACCGAAGATGCCTCTTGTGGAAATCGTGACCCATGAAAAAACCTCTAAAGAAACAATCTTATCACTTCACAATTGGTGCTTGCGCGGGAAAAAAACGCCTATTATCGTAAAGGATGGGCCAGGTTTTCTGGTCAACAGGATTTTAGCGCCCTATTTAAATGAAGCAGGTCATCTTATGGCCGAAGGTGTTTCTCCGAGACTGATTGAAGATGCTTGCTTGAATTACGGTATGCCGATGGGTCCAATAAGGTTATTGGATGAAATAGGTCAAAATGTAGCAAGTAAGGTGGCTTTTATACTGCAAGAAAAATTAGGTGAGAGACTTAAGCCCTCTAGTCTTATGAAAGACTGGGAAGCTTCGGACTTTCAAGGAAGGAAAAATTCTAAAGGTTTTTATGAATACGATGAGAAAGGAGCCGAAATAGATTTTAGTGAGGCTTTTTTAAAAGTACTCCCTTCTCCTGCTAAACCTATGAATGAAATTGAAATTCAAATGCGAATTTTCCTTCCGATGATTAATGAAGCAGCTTTTATTCTAGAGGAAAAAATAGTGGAGCATGCTTCAACTGTTGATTTAGCTTTAATTTATGGAATAGGCTTTCCTCCTTTTAGGGGAGGTCTTTTAAAATATGCAGATCAAGAAGGACTTGAAAGAATTTTGGAGGCTCTCATTGATTTTTCTAAAAATGTAAATCAAGAAAGGTATGCTCCCTCACCATTATTGAAAAAACTTGTTGCAGATAAAAAGAAATTTTACGATTGAGAAGACTGATGGTGAGTTTTTTTTCTATTAAGTTTGGGAAATCTTTAAGTTATGTACAAATCTTTTTTTAATTACTTCCTTCGCTATATTTTTAGGGCCAAAACTAGGCAAAGGCTGCTTTTTTTGGCCATGATTGGACTTTTTATTTCGTCTGCCTCCTTACTGGTTTTACAAAGTGGTATGGGAGGGTTTCAAGATAAATTGATAACCCGCTCAAAAAGTATTTTGGGCCATGGTGTGGTTAGGCTTAAGAAAAAGGAAGATAAAAAAGTTCTTGGCCTTATAAGTGAGCTACGTGTAAATTGGCCAGATATCCACTTTCAAGGTGAGTATGAAATTGAAGCTCTTCTTAGGAATGGAAACTATATTTCTCCCGTTTTAATCCACGCCTTTGAAGTTAAAAATTCAAAACTGCCAAATTTTTTAAAGGGTAGGGAGTTAAGGGAACTCATATCTCCTTTTGACCTTTCTAGGAAGGTTAAAATGCAGTTAGGTGATACCGTCAGTTTGATTTCTCCTTCCCATGTAGATTCTTTTTTTGGGGACATCCCTCGAAAAGTAAGTGTCATACTTGATGATATAATTGTAACTGATGTGCCAGAGATAGATATTTTTCATATTTGGGTAAGGCTTCCTTTAATACAAAATTTGATAAGAAAGAAGGATATAAATAGGATAAGAATTTATGGTGAGTTTTCTAAAGAGAAGGTTCAGAGTTTCATTAATAAGACGTTTGGAGAGGGAAACGCGTATGTTTTAACCTGGGAGGGCCAGCATAAGACTTTGGTTCATGCATTGGCCCTGGAAAATACTGTTATGCTTTTTCTTTTTGTTGTAATGACTTGCCTTGTTTCTTTATGCATCACATCCGGTCTTCATATTTTTACAAGTAAAATCAAGGTGGACTTGGCAAGTTTTTGGATACTGGGGGCCTCAAAGGTAAAGCTGGAGAGGGCCTTTATGTATTTCCTTATTGCAATGAGCTTTATAACTGTTTGTTTAGGTTTAATAACGGCTTTTTCATTTATCAAGGTGATGGACTATTTCAGTTTTCAAATTATGCCAGCAAATTTTGTAGATAGAACAATCCCTTTTAAGGTGACTTTAGAGGGCGTTATTGTTTCCTTTTTTGTCCCCTTCGGAATTTCTTTTGTATTTTCTCTCTTTAATATTTCTCAATTTAGGAAGAGTCACTCTCATATTGAAGAAATAAGAAGTTTATCGTAAGAGGGTGCTAGATTTAAGTTCTACGAAACCAATGGGACGAGGACTGTTATAATTGTACCTTTCTTTAAAACTGAATTAACATGAATTTTTCCACCCAGTGCTGTGACTTGATGCTTTACTTCTTCCATACCAATGCCTCTACCGGAAGTTTCTGTGGTAAATTCTCTGGTTGAGAAATGAGGAAGAAAGATCAGTTGGATTGTTTCGTCATCTGAGAGGTTTGCGAGTTCCTTATTAGACATAAGTTTAAGTTCAAGTACTTTTTGGCGGATAATGTTGGGGTCAATTCCTTTTCCATCATCTTTTGAGACAATTTTGAGGTAATTTTTTTCTTCAATCATCTCTGTAAAAAAGGAAACATTAATAAGCCCCATTGAGGGCTTATCAGCTTTTTGCCTCTCTTCAGGCGTCTCTATTCCGTGGTCTATAGAGTTTCTAAAAATATGGATAAATGAATTAATCAAGGGAAGAAAGTTGTTTATATCAATTTTCAAATTGCTTGGATGAACTTGAAATTCGATTTTCTTTTCTTTCTTCTGACCTAACTCTTCAATTTTTTCTTTGTAACTCTGGAAACTTTTTGAAATTTGCTCAAAGAAAAATTTATTTTTAAATTCGTGATAGAGGCTGTGCTCATTCCCTAATTCTGTTTTTAGGTTATCCGCTAAAACTTGTATTCGATTGAGGTCTATAAAACGTATGTTCTTTTTACTGATCTCATCATCAAGAAAAAGGCTGTTTTGCTCTTCAATGAATATTTCAATATTTTCTTTAAGTTCTTTTACTGTTTCGTTTATGTTAGAAAGAATTTTTCTGGAAGGTCCTTGATTTTTAAGAAAGAAAAATGCTTTATCAAGCTTTTGAGTAATTTCATAAATATAATGGATTGAATGACTGGCAAATTTTACTTGAAGGTAATAAATAATTTTTGCCATTTTTTCTAAATCCATTCTTTGGTATTCAACTAATATTTCTTTGGAAAAAATATTAAGAAGGGATAGGGCGTAACGGGTAAGCTTTCTTATACCATGGGGGTCTCTTATAATATGAAGGAGCATTCTGGCCTTCATTTTCTCTTCTTGAGATCTCTTTTCAAGGTTTACTTCTTGGGTTTTGTCACTTGCTATACAAATGACAGAATCAACGACTTTTTTCTGATTTCTAAATTTATAAATAGGCTTGAAATCAAGCTCTATAATACAATCACCTTTCATGTAAACTTTAGGCGCCAGGTTAACGAGATCAAAAAAGTCATATTTACCGGACCATATTTGTTGGCACCATTTTTTAAATTGTCTTTTTTGATTGTTATCAAATTTTAAAACGTCACAAAAGGATAAGAAGCTTGGGTCACAATTGAATATTTCTGTAGTTGATTTTGAAAAGCCTGGTTGGATAACTCCCTTTTCATCAAAAGTAAAAAGCCCTTCCTCAAGATTATCCATCAATGTTTTGATTGATTCTTGTTTCTCTTGAAGTTCATTATTTGCTTTCAGAAGGTTTCTTTCTGTTGTCCTTAGTTTTAACAAATTTTTAATAATGGATTTGAGTTCTCTAAAGTCAAATGGCTTTCCAATATAGGCATCGGCGCCAAGATCAAGTCCAATGGATCGGCATTCTTCGGTCGTTTTTGCGGTAAGGAGAATAATAGGTATATTTTTTAAATTTATGTCTTCTTTTATCTTCAAGATCAGTTCCGGTCCACTCATTTCAGGCATTAGCCAGTTGGAAATAATGATATCAGGCTTGTGCTTATAGGTGGCGGCCAAACCTAGTTTTCCATTTGCCCTGCAAATCGTGTTGTAACCAATTTGTTTTAGTTTTAAATTTATTAACTCCCTCATTTCATTTTGATCATCACAAAAAAGGATCGTTTTTGAGTTATAAAATAAAATTTCATCAAGAGCTTCATTGTATTTTTTATTAGAGTCATCTTCTGCATTTAGAACGTCTGCTATTTGCCAATCATCAAAAAGGAATTTGACCTGTTCAAAAGGTTTTTTTAGGGAATTATTGAGAATTTTTATGAAGTCCTCTTCATCCCATGGTTTGAAGATAATAAAGTCAACTTTAGCTTCGTTAGTTGCTTTTTGGATTATAAATTCATCGGCCCTACCTGTAACGAGAAGCCTTGTGGCCTTTGGTTGAACTTTTTGAGCATAAGAGAGAAAACTCGTGCCTTCCTCACCAGGCATTTGAGAATCTGCTATTATGCACTTAACATTGTATTTACTGAGTAAGTCTCTTGCTTCTTCTGAATTCTTAGCTACTTTATGGCCCTGACAATGAGATAGTTTTTCAATAAGTATCTCTAGGGACTCAACACAATCTTCTTCATCTTCAACAATAAGTAGGTCTATTGTTTCTTTTATGTTTTTTAATTCTTTGAACTCAACCCAAAAACGACTGCCTTGACCAATTTTACTTTCAAATCCAATCTGACCGCCCATATTTTCTGTGAGTTTTTTAGCAAGAGAAAGACCAAAACCTGCTTTTTGCTTATCTTCATTTGGGTATGGTTCAAAAATCTCTTTTTGCTTATTAACTGGAATACCGACTCCACTATCTTTAACATAAACTTTTAGAGATTGGTTCTTCTTTTCTATTCCAAAGAAAATTTTGGATCCTTTGGGCGAGAATTTAAGAGAGTTTGATAAGAAATTGAAGATAACCTTCTCTAAAGAATCAATTTCCGCCTGGATAAAAATATCCTTTTTTTCAATATCTTTAGGTATTTTTATTTTTAAATCAATTCCTTTTAAATAGTAATTATCTGTAAACATTGAAAAGTAATTATTCATAAATTCTATAATATTGATAGGATGCATATCTGATATTTTTTTATTGGCTATCAATTTTTGAAACTCTAAAAAATTGTTTACGAGTCTATAAAGTTTTTTCGAGTTTAGAAATGCTATCCTAAAATCACTTTCTTCATTATAGCGGGCCGATAAATTTTCTAATGGAGAAAGAATTAGTGTTAGTGGTGTTCTTATCTCATGTGAAATATTTTGAAAAAAATGCGTCTTTTGCCCCGAAAGTTCCTCAAGTCTAAAATTTTGTTCATTTAGGATAAACTGATAATTTTTTAATTCATCAATTAAATTGTTAAATAAGTTTTTTATTTTACTTATTTCATTTTCTAAAGGGAAGAGAGCATGTGTTTTGAGAAGATTGACCCAATCAATCTTTTGTAGGTTTTCAGAAAGAACTTTAATCGGGTTGAAAAGAATATTTTTCATAATGATCAAAATCATTAAATTAATAAATATCATCTTAATAAGAAATTCAATTAGTTCAGCGCGCATATGGGGCATTATTTTTTTAAAAATAAATTTAGGTTTTACAATAAATTTGAAGTAACCATTATGGGCTAAATCAAAATCAGAGAGAGGAACAGTTATTTCGTTTTGTGATAAGGCACTTGCAAAGGCATTCTTACGTTTTTGTGAAAATGTTGAATGAACCTTTATTTTTTGTAGGTCTAATATTAATTCAACCCTTTTAATAGATGAAATATTCTGGATTTTGTTCAATTCATTTTCCAACATCTTGGTGTTTAATGAAACTATTGATTTCTCGTAAGATAGTTTTCTTTTGGAGATAAAATTTTTAACTTTAGAAATGACTTCTTTCTTTTCTTTTTCGACTGAAAAGAAAAATTGGAAAAGGAAGGATGTGGAAAAGATCAAAGTAAAAAAAACAAAAATATAATTTGTTAATTGGGAATTGGAATTTGCTTTTTTATTATGGATAACCATAAGAAACTTATCGGTTTTTGATTATTTTAAATTAAGTTAAGAAAAATTTATTTAGGGTTAATGTGTTGAATATTTGACGTATGGAACCTTAATGCTAAATTGAAAACCGTTGTTCGATTTAGACGAAATATTAATGCTTCCTTTCATATTTTCAATTTCTTCAATGAAGTTGTGGACACCTATAATTTCTTGCGAGAAATCTTTACCAAAAATCTGATAAAGATCGTCTGATTTGAAAAATGGAGTTAGATCTTTAGGAATTCCTTGATTGTATAGTTCCTTGAACTTTTCCTCATCAATACCTCGCCCATCAGAGGTTATATTTATAATTATATATTTTTTATCTACTTTTGAGCTGGACTCTTCAAAGTTGATCTTAATGAAATTGTTTTTTGATTTTCCTAAAACTTCTCTTTCTTTTACTGTTTCCAAATCATAATCAGTTAAGCAGTTCAGTAAATAGGGGCTCATTTCAAAAAAGGAGCTATAGAAGTCCTGTCTTACTCTTGTTTTAGTTGAAGAAATTTCAAAATTGAGAGGCTTACCTTTTTTCTCGGATAAGGTTTCATATTTTTCTTTGAGCTTTATGAAAGGGACAGCGATATTTTCTAATATAAAATCATCAACAAAGCTAATGTATATTGGATGATCTTTTGAGAGTGTTGTTTCAATTGTATGGGCCACTTCATATATATCTTCTGTAGAAACGGCTTTTTTATCAATACTTCCTTTTGTGGACGTTTGCTCAATTAAAATCCTGTTCTTTTTTGTGAAGGTGTTAAATTTGGAAAAAAGATCAAAGATTTCTTTTTTGATATCATTTATATCAGCTCTTGAAATATCACCACTGCTGTCTTTAATTCTTGAGAGAGTATCTTCAAATGAATTAAGATTTTCAGGTATTTCAGGAACTGAAAAAGAAGCAAAGAGTGCTTTTAATGTATGTATTTTTCTATAAATATATGTAATGTCTATATCATTTTGATTTTTATTTAATTCGATTTCAAATAAATTAAAAGATGAATAGGTAGTGTCAATAACATTCTGGAAACCAAGGGGGTCTTTTAAAATTCTTAAAATCATCTGAATCTTTTCTCTTTCATTTTTTGTTTTAATTTCAAGCTTTCTTTCTTGGGTCTTATTAGTGGCGACGCAAATGATTTTTTCAAGTTTACCATTTTGTCCATATATAGGTCGGTAATTGAGTTGAATATATTTCTCATCTTCTTCGTACATTTTTGGAGCTAGTGGGAGCATATCTTTAAAGGAAAAGTTTCCTTTCCATACGTTTTTTATCCAACTCATAAATGTTTTCTTTTTATTTTCATCAAGTGAAATAACATCATAGAAAAACTTTGAGGTTGGATCTGTTCCAAAAAACTCTTTGGTTATTTCAGAGCAACCAGGTAAAACAACAGCTCTCTCATTAAAAATGAGGAAGCCTTGACCTAAATTTTCAAGAAGGTTCTGAATGGCAGATTGCTTTTCCTGTAGTTCTTTGTTGGCCGTAGTGAGTTTCTTCTCATTTTCTTTTAGTTCAATTAAATTATAAATATTGCTTATTAATTCCTGAATTTTAAATGGCTTTGAGAGGTAATTATCTGCTCCAATATCAATACCCTTTATTCTACTTTCTTGTTCTGCTTTGGATGTAAGGATGATAATGGGTATATTAGAAATATTTTCATCCTTTTTTATTTTTGAAATCATCTCCGGACCGTTCATGATAGGCATCATCCAGTCTGTAATAATTAAATCTGGAGAAAATTGTTTGGCCGCCTCAAAACCGTTTTGCCCATTACTTCTTGAGATGACCTTAAAGCCTTTTTCTTTAAGTTCTTTTGAGATAAGATCTCTCATGTCTTTAATGTCATCAACAACAAGTATGACTCTTTGATGTCTGCTTTCTTCTTCTTCTTCCTCCTCTTCAGAAACAACAGATCCTTTATTTTGAAGATTTTCTTCATCTTCTTTATCTTTTTTTATGTCCATTTTTGTTTTGAGGTAGAGAGAATTTTTTAAATTATTTCCAAAAAACTGAAGAAGTTCATCGATGGTTTTTAGAAGAAAATGCTCATCCCATGGTTTAAAAATAATTGTGTCGACCTTTGCATGATTGTGAGCGTTTTTTAGTGCTTCATAATCTGTATCACCTGTAAGCAATATCTTTTTTGTTTGTGGTTGGGTATCTCTTATAAATTCCAGGAAGCTTATTCCACCTTCTCCCGGTAATCTTGAATCAGCTATGACCAATTTGACTTGATTTTCTTCCAGGATTTTTCGTCCTTCTTCAGAGCTAAGAGCAATTTTATACTTTGGTGTTTCAGGTAGTTTTTCTAATATCATTTCGAGGGTATTTGCGGTATCTATTTCGTCCTCTAAGATAAGTATGTCAAGTTCCTCTTTGTCATAATCTATTTCATTAAACTCACAATAAAACTCACTTCCATGACCTGGTTCACTTTCTATTCCAATCTTTCCCTTCATTTTGATTGTTAATTCTTTACTTAAGGCAAGTCCAAGTCCTGTGCCTTCAAATGTTGAAGTGGGGTCAGGGTCAATTTGTCCAAAAATTTCAAAAACCTTGTCTTGCTTATCTTTAGGGATTCCAGGACCTGAATCTCTTACAAAAATTCTAATGATATTATCTCTCTTTTCTCCTCCGAGGGTAATTCTTCCACCTTCTCCGGTAAACTTAAGAGCATTTGAGAGAAAATTAAAAATGATCTTTTCTAAATTTTCAGGGTTCACTTGAATAAAGATGCCTTTGTGACTTGATTCTCCATCACCTTTTTGTGCGACTAGGTTTTCAATATCCAAAGTGAAGTCAATATCTTCAAAGCTATAGGTACTTTGAAATAAAAAATGAACTTGTTTTAAGAAATGAAAAACATTGATAGGCCAGTCTTTTTGAGTCATCTTATCAATGGATAAACTCTGAAAATCAAGAAGCTGTTCAACCAGCCGGTAGAGTTTCTTTGAGTTTTTTAAAGCTGTGCTGAAATGTTCTTCTTCTAAGTATTTTTGATGAAGGTTTTCCAGAGGTTCAATAATAAGATCTAGTGGCGTTTGTAACTCTACGGAAATATTTTTAAAGAAGTTGGTTTTTTGGAGATCGATATCTTTAAGCTTTTGGTTTTTTTCTTCATAAGTTTCTTTATGTTGGGAAATCTTTGAAATCATTTGGTTAAAAGAGTCTTTTAGAAGATCAAATCCCTTAAGAGGGGACGATATGGCAACTTTGGATAAGCCTTTTGGCTTCATAAGTGACATTTGTTTAACAATTTCTTTTAGGGGTTCTTTAATATTTTTTCTTAAAAAGTAATATAAAAAAATGGTGAGAATAATAAATTCTATTAATAATTTAAGCAGTATGCTTATAAGTTGATTATAGATTCTTGGAAAAATGACATTTTCTTCTGAGTAATAGTTAATATAACCAATCATTTCTTTTTGATTTTTGATTTTTATGCTGACTGGAAACTCTTTTTTTAATAAGTAATTAGTTGTTGATCCTTTGCTTTCAATATGGTTTCTAAAAGGGTCTGTAACCTTTACTCCGCTTATAATGTCACTTTTTAAAATTTTGTTTATGTTTTCAATTAAGGCCTGCTTTTTCTTTTCAAATAACGCCTTTCCAATTGAAGAAGAAAAGCTTTTAGATTGTTTCTTCAATGATTTTTCAATATTCTTTTTTTCAATATTTTTTAAATTTTGATAGCGGTAGGTAAAAATGGAAAGAGCAATAAAAAAGTAACCGATAGTAATTAATATAAAAAGCTGGAGAGATAGATCTCCAGATTTATTAAGTAACGATGTAATTTTTCTTTTTAAAGGCATGCCTCTCTTTTCGGTTAATTAGAGAGGCATGTTAATAAAAACAAGTATTAAAGTGCTAAACTTTAAAGTTTTTTAGAGCGCTAAAAGGACTTTTTGGAGCAGCACCTTGACTATTTTTCTTGGACTTTTTACCCGGTTGCTTGACGCTAGAAGAAGAGTATTCTGCATAATTATGATCACCCTTTCCTTTTTTACAACTGAGTGAAATCCTCTTTCTTTCGTAATCAACGTCTAGGACTTGAGCTTTAACTTCCTGACCAACTTTTAAAACACTAAGAGGATCTTTAACAAAAGTATCTGAAATTTGAGAAATATGGAGAAGTCCACTTTCTTTGATTCCAATATCAACGAAGGCACCAAATTTTGTGATATTGTTGACAACCCCAGTATACCATTCTCCAACTTTAAGATCTTCTATAGACTTAATATCATCTCTGAACTCAATCGACTTGAATTCACTCCGTGGGTCCTGAGAGGGAGCTTTAAGTGAAGAGATGATATCCTTATGGGTGAAGTCACCGACTTCATCTTCAAAGTTTTTATCTTTTTCAAGTTTGTTTATAAGTGCCGAGTCTTCAATCAGTGCTTCTAGTTTGACCTTGTTCATTGAGGCCCAGGATTCAATTTTTGAATAGTTCTCTGGGTGAATGAAAGTAGAATCAAGAGGATTTTTACCCTGATAAATCCTCATAAAACCAGCTGATTGTTGATAGATTTTTTCGTTGAACCTTGAAACTTTGAGGAGTTCATCCCGGCTTTTAAATCCACCTTCTTTTTCACGGAAGCTAACCACATTTTTGGCCAAAGCAGGGCCAATACCAGAGATATAACTTAAGAGAGGGGCAGACGCGGTATTAATATCAACGCCAACATAGTTCACGCAGCTTTCAACAACTTCTTCAAGTGACTTTTTGAGTTTACTTTGGTTGACGTCGTGCTGGTACTGGCCGACTCCGATTGACTTTGGATCAATCTTAACAAGTTCCGCTAGGGGGTCCTGGAAACGTCTTGCAATTGAGATGGCCCCTCTGACTGTTGGATCAAGGTCAGGGAATTCTTTTCTTGCAATTTCTGAGGTCGAATAAATTGAAGCACCAGACTCACTAATTAAGGTGGCCTTTATTTTATTTAGTTTATTG
>PAZA01000073.1 GCA_002715375.1 Halobacteriovoraceae bacterium | reverse complement strand
TGACAATAGCTCATCTTGTTGCAGAGTTTACTTGTAATGAGGAAGTTCATATTGGTCATGAACTCATGGAGTGGATTTGTAAAGAGTTTAAACCATTTGCAGGGCCTAAAAAGGCTTTTGATTGGAAAGGTCACTTTTCAGAAAAGCTAAAAAAAATTATCTTTGATATTTAAGGTGGCCCTTATATTCATTATCACAGGCTACCAGATATAAACTTTTCATTTGAAAGAATGGATCTTAATAGGTCCACGAGCTTTAAAGCGTCTTTTCCCAGATTTGCAGGTGTTTTACTCGCACTTTTTTCAATGGCCTTGAGAAAAGAGTATGGTCTGGTTTTCACAATGTGATTAACAAGCCATTTGGGGATACTTCCTTTTGGGTCTACGTGAATAAAAAATTCTACAAATGTTTTATTTTTTGAAATAGGGGTAAGTCCAATAAAGCTATAGTGAAGTTCCGCCCTTACTTTATTACCAGGCCTTGGGTCGAGTTTATAGTTTTCTATTGAAGATGAAATGAGAGCAATTTGCTTTCTTGATTTTAAAAGCTTTATTGAGTTAAACATGACAACATCTCTATCTTGACAGGGCCAAGGCATTTCATGGATGTCGTAGACAACAGCTTCTAGTTCTGAGATATTCTTTAAAAGTGTGCGCTGTTTTAGACCTGGCGCCCAGAGATAGGCCCTTTTCGTATCTCTAAAGAGAGTTATGATTGACTCTATGGGAGCCTCTAAGATACCCGTTGATTTAAGCGCAAAAATAGACTTTTTCCCCAATTTTTTCCTTTGAATGATAAGACCTTCTTTTTTTAGGACAGGCTCCCACTCAATGTGTTCAAAAGATTTTTCGATATTGCCAATAATATCAAACTCTTTTTGTTTGAACTCACTCTCAATAAAATCATTTTTAAAATTGTCTTGGGGTAAGGCAACCTTTACAAAATTGGGTAAAAAGAAAAGGCCAAAGAACATGGGGGTGAAAGTATGAAATTTTCTAAACATTGTGTTCATCATTTTAAATTTTTCCAGTAAGAAACAGCCCTCTCAGGAAAATAGCCAAAAACTATACAATTCAAGCAATAAAGAACACTCGATTATTATAATATAGTTTAGGGAAAATCTAAAACTCATGTTATTTTATTGATAAATGTTAAGAAAATGTGCCTAAAAGGAGGGGCATCTTAGTGGATAATTTCTGTTGCCAAAAAAATAACTCATTTTTTTTACAAAAAATATAAACTCCGTTTATGTCAAATGGCTTTCTTTAATTTAAAAATAAGCTGAAAATATCGACAAATTAAATAAATTTTATTACATTAATCTATAGCGAAATTAAAAGTAGTAATTTTACAAGGGGAGAAGTCACCGTGGAGAAAAAGGAAACAGCAAAAACCAGGATTATTGAAGCTTCCAGAGCTCTTTTTTCTGAAGTGGGCTTCGAGTCAACCTCTGTGCGTGAAATTGCTAAAAAAGCGTCAGTAAATTTGGCTTCTATTAACTATTACTTTAAAAGTAAAAAGAACCTTTTGGCAGAAATTTTCCTACTTAATTTTAAAACTTTTTCTGAGTGCCTCGATGATTTGTATGAAAGAAGAACTACTTGGACGATAGAAGAGTTTTCTACAGAAGTCTTTGACCTTTTAGATAGAAGAAAAGAAGAGTTTTATTCGGCTTTTCAGATCTTCTTCAATGATGGAGTCCCTTTACCTTCTAACCTAAGTGGAGATAGTTCAAGTTATTCTGGGCCTCCTGGCGGTGAAACTTTCAAGAAAGTCATTGATAATAATTTAGGCACAACAGTTGAGGAGTGGAGAAAAGAATGGGTTATGAGGACCTTATTCAATAACATAGTATGGGAGTTTGTTGTTTTACAGACAAATTACGCAAAAATTTCTGAAGGAAGTGAGATTAATAGAAAGGAAAGCTTAAAGCGTATAAGTAATCTGTGTCACTGTTTGGTAAGTGGCGTAAAAAATGACGGCATTAATTTAAGTGAGGTGAGATATAGTTGACCTTAAAGCTCACTTAAGGTCAACATTTAAGTTTTTTTTCTAAATCTTGAAATTTATCTTCCGATCATGAAGTTCTAAGATGGTCATTCCTTAGGGGTAGAAAAAAAAGAAAAAGGCCCTTATTATTAATTGTAGGCTAATGAAATAAGACCAAGGAAATTGAGGATGGAAGAAGAAGATTTTCAAGATGTCATACTAGAAACTGTAAAAAAAGTTTTTAACTTCCAATGTTCTGCTAAGGTTGAGCTTAAAGACTCTGAAACTTACAAAGAAGGAGAGGAGTGGGGAGGGCAAGGCCAAACTGATGTGACTTCTATGACGTACCTGAGTGCTGAAGATGTCAATTGTAGTGTTGGTATTTGTTTCTCTAAGCCTTCTTACCTTAAGTATATATCGGCCATGTTTGGGGAAGAGGTGACTGAGTTTGATGACCAGACGACGGATGCCTCGGGTGAGTTTCTAAACATGATTATGGGTAATATTAAGGCCAAGTACTATGAGTCAAATAAAAAGGACATAGAATCTACATTTCCTATGTCTTTTTTTGGAAGGCCTTCAATATTTAAAATAGACTCTGATATAAAGTTAAAAGTTTATCCTATGGAGAGTCACCTGGGTCCGGTCTTTGCTATCATTTCATTTGGCAAAGAGCCAATAATGCCTTGGTCTCAAGACTTTTTCTAACAAAAACTTTGTTTTTTATCTGACTAGTCAAATCATTTGTGATCATTTGAAGCAATGAGGAAATTGTTCCAGGATTTCCTCCTCCTTAACTCTTTCTAAATTCCAGGAAGAGTTTAATAATCCATAACTTTTTTTCAGAGGCCATCAAATTGTTGTGTTGAACATAATGCAAAGAAGAAAAAAATTATAAGAAAAAATAATGAAAAGGAGTGTGTGTCCATGTTAAAAGAAGTGAGGAGGAAATTTTTGTGAAAATAGCAATCGTTGGACCGCCAGGTGTAGGGAAGTCGACTTTGGCCACAGGCCTTTTTTACTTTTTGAAAATATTGAAGTTTAAAGTAGAAATTGTCCCTGAACTTGTAAAATATAAAATTTATCGGGGGGATGACTTTACCCAATTAGGTTTTGATATACAGAACACATTGGAACAACAAGGCCTTGAAGAAATTTTTGAAAAGGGGCCGATGGACTTTGTTATTTGCGAGTCGCCGCTTTGCAATGGATTCTTCTATTCTTCTTTTTATGAAAAAATGGAGCAGACTGTTCTAGAAAAAATAGCACATGAGAAAATAAATAGCTATGAGGTTGTGATACAGGTTCACCACCCTGAGGATACGGATTATCAGCAGTTTGGGCGTTTAGAAACGAAAGAAAAATCCTTTTTGCTTGAGCAACATATTTATAAAATTTTTGAAAATTTAAATTTCAAAAATAAAGTCCTTCATTACAAAATCGGTGACGACATAAGGTCAATTATTGAGGACCTTATTCTTATACTTGAGAAGAATAAGGTGGAAATGAAAGGGAGGAAAGAAGAATTTAGTGAAGCCCATCCTCAATAAAGTGCTAGATAATGATTTTTGTATTTGCGTCCCTTAGCCTTGAAATAATTGTGGTTTGAAGTTTGAGAAGCCAATCAGGTAGGGTTTTAAGAAACTCCTCGTATTTAACTCTGGGAATGACAGCAACTGTTGATTCACTAAAAGCCGTGACATTAGCACTTCTTGGTTTCATATCAAGGAAAGACATTTCACCCGCAAGCTTTCCAGGCATGATTGTTTCGACTTCATAATTGGTTGTCCCTTTAGTAATGGTAACTTTTAAGGATCCTTTCATAAGAAGGTAGAGGTCATTACTTTTCTCACCTTCTTTTATTAGGATTTCTCCAGCTTTAAGGCTTTTTTTCGCGAAGTGCTCCAACGCATTGCTCCTTTGAGTTTATTTAAGCTTAAGTTACTTTTGTTTTATTCTTGCTGTTGTTTTTCTAAGCCTGTCTACGATGGTTTGATGGAGGGCCTTGTACCAATCAGGTAGGCTCGAAAAAACTTCTTGAAAGTTTTCCCTTGGAATAGGAAAAATTTCAGAGTTTTTAAGCGCTCTGACAGATGCACTTCTAGGGGAGTTGTCTAGAAAAGAAATTTCACCTACAAGGTCACCTTCATTAATTTGGCCTATTGATTTTTCGGCGTCGCCTTTCCTTTTCAAAACTTCTAATTGACCTCTAAGGAGAAGGTACATTGTGGAACTCTCTTCTCCTTCTCTCATTAAAAACTTTCCTTTTTCAATGAGAGTCGTTTTTCTGACCATGTTGTGTTCCTTTATGAAAAAACTTAATTAAATGATATTCCTTTTTTGCAATCAGTGAAAAGCCAATTTTAAATTTGTTTAAAAATTATTTTTATAAAGAAGGTTCATTTAAGTGAAAAAGTTTTGGCCAGAAGGCCTAAAAGGGGGAAACGTTGTTTGTTTTGGTTATCTATGATTTAATGACATAAATGGATTTATTCGTTAGAAAAACACTGAAAAACACTGTTCAAAAAGGTGAAGTTAAAAATGGAAATGGAAGAGATTTTAGATGTTATTCTTCATGAGCTAGAAGGTGATCTTGGTACTCAATGGGGAACTTCTAAGGATTATTTTGAAAAAGAGTTCTCTCCCTTTGCTGAAAAAGTGTCTTCCATTTGCAATAGAAAAGAAAGTGGAGAAGTGAGTTTATCTGATTCAAAAAAGGAAATTGAAAAGCTTAGGCCTGACTTAAATCAAATCGTCAATAAAGCAGAAGAAGCAGGTATTGTCGAAAAAGGTCTCATAAAAGAAAAGTTCTTTTTAAAATCAATGAGCATTTTAACCCAATTTCTAGAGTAGTTATTCACCTTTTTAGAAAAGATAAATATTAGCTAGTCTTTTTCCTGAGTCGATGCTATTTCCCCCAGAGCACGGAAGACATTTTTGCTCTTCTAGTTATGGGGAGACGCGAAACTTGAATGCCTTATCTCTTGTTAATATAACTCACCGACCAATTATTTTGGGGGTTGTTCTAAGCTTTTTATCATATTTTTGTTCTTTTCCATCTTATGGTTTTCATGAAGTTGATTGGTCTCAAGATGCGGAACTTACCCTAGGCTCTCCAAGGGAAAATATTTATAACCTTTCTGATTCTGATTTTTTGCACGCGATAGAGGATGGTAGAGAACATGCCTTTCGGTGGCCAGTCGATGTGACAGGTCTTTTAATACCTTACAGGCCTTTTTCTCAATTTTTAAATGAAGATTACAATAATCCTTTAAGAAGGTGGGCTTCGCGTCTTTCTAAAACGATCGTTCCCTTTAGAAACTCTAGAGGGCTTTTTGATTGGATGGGGCTTTTACCTTATTCAAAAGAGCTTGATGACAAGCTTTCTTTTTTACAAGGCCCTTTAGTTAAACATTATAAAGGGAACCCAAGTGGTGTTTCGTTTATAAAAAGGAAGGGGGCCTTAGGTCTCACTTTCGGTTGCGTTAGTTGCCATTCAGGCCAATTTTTAGGAAGGACAATTGTTGGTTTAAATAATAAAAGATCGAGGGCCAATCAATTTTTTATGATGGCCAAAAAAGTTGTTCCATTAGTTAATTCTTCTTTTTTTAAAATGACAACTAAGGCAGATGAAGAAGAAAGAAAAATGTATTTTCTTGCAAGAGAAAATCTACGAGCGGTAGGAGGGGTAACTCCTGAGGTTTTAGGGCTTGATACATCACTGGCCCATGTTGCTTTAAGTCTTGCGCGAAGGAATGAAGACTCCTTGGCCACGAGGAGCAGTCATTTTGAAAAATATCCGCGAAAGCATCCCCTTGAATCATTCCCCTCAAGTTCAAGACCTATGCCTTGGTGGAATTTGAAGTATAAAACGAGGTGGCTTTCCGATGGCAGTCTGGTTTCTGGAAATCCTATCTTAACAAACTTTTTGTGGAATGAAATTGGAAGAGGAACAGATTTAAAAGAATTAGAAGATTGGACGGAAGCTAATAAGGATGTGGTTCAAAATTTAACGGCCTATGTTTTTTCATTAAAGGCCCCCCATTGGACAGACTTTTTTTCCGTTAAAACGCTGAACCTCTCTAAAGCAAAAAAAGGTGAAAAAATTTTTAAGAAGTCTTGTCAAGGCTGTCATGGACGCTATGAAAAAAATTGGTCTGACCTTTCTTTCAGTGGAGGAAGTAGAGAAGAACTTTTTAAAACTAAGGCCGTTTATTACCCTAAAAAGACTAGGGTCATTGATGTGGGAACAGATGAAAAAAGATGGCAGGCGATGAAGTATTTGGCGCCAGATATTATGCGTTTAGGCTTTTCAAAAAGGACAGGTTCCATTTTAAGGCCTCAAAGAGGTTATGTACCGCCACCTCTCGAGGGACTTTTTTTAAGGTATCCTTATTTTCACAACAACTCGATTCCAAATCTTTGTGCCTTAATGGAAAGGGAAGATAAGCGCCCCAAATTTTTTATTCAAGGGCCTTCCTTAAATGAAGAAACTGATTATGATAAGGATTGTGTAGGGTATCCAGTAGGAAATAAAATACCTCCTGATTGGTATCAGGATAAGGAGGCCTTTTACTCCACAAAAAGACCTGGGCTTAGCTCAAAAGGTCATACAAAAGTCTTCTATACCAGGGAAGGAAACTCGAAGTTTTCTGAAGAGGAGAAAAGTGATTTGAGGGAATTCCTTAAAACTCTTTAGTTGGGTCATTTACTTTCATAAAAATATTTCCAGAAGGGGCTTTTTTTGAGCCTTCTTTGTGCAGTGAGTCTTATTGTTCCCCTTTCTTTGTGGCAAAACAGTCTTTTCGCTTTTTAACGGTAAGAAAGAAGGGTGCTTATGAACTTTGAGGTTGGTCAGAGGTGGTTAAGTGAAGCTGAGCCAGAGCTGGGTTTAGGTATAATTTTCGAATTAGGGCATAAAAGTCTCAAAGTTAATTTTCCGGCAAAGCAAGAGTTTCGTGTCTATGGAATGAAATCAGCGCCTTTAAAAAGGGTCCTTTTTCATGAGGGCGAAGAGATTTCTTCTTCAGAAGGAACGACTTTAACTGTTGAAAACATTAGTTGGGAAGAGGGTCTTGCGAGTTATCATGGTCAGGATAAAGTTATTAAGGAGACAGAATTAAGCTTTGATAAAAGTTTAAATAGACCGAAGGAGCGTCTGTTAAGTGGCCTTGTTGACTCTTCGAGGTCTCATCAATTGAGGCAGTTGGCCCTTGATTATAAAAATAAGCTTCTTTCGTTTCATGCTCGTGGTCTTATGGGTGCAAGGCTATCTCTTATTGAACATCAAATTTATGTGGCCCATGAAGTTGCAGCTAGAGAATGCCCAAGAGTTTTGTTATCAGATGAAGTCGGGCTTGGAAAAACGATTGAAGCCTGTCTCATTATTCAATACCTTCTTTTAAGAGAAAGGGCCAAGAGGGTTCTTATTATTGTTCCAAACTCGCTAACCTATCAATGGTTTGTTGAATTGCTAAGGAGGTTTAACCTTAGCTTTTCAATTGTCAATCAAGAGACGCCTCTTGAAAGAGGTGAGAACCCTTTTGAAAATCAAGATTTGGTTATTACTTCGATGGGACTTTTAAAAGGTTCAAAAAAAGCTGCTGAAATGATTGAGGCAGCCGATTGGGACCTTTTGGTTGTTGATGAAGCTCACCAAATAAAAACATCTAAAGAAGAAAAAGGTCATGAATATGAAATGATTGAAGCGCTTTCAGGCCAAATACCAGGCCTTGTTTTGTTGACGGCCACACCTGAACAACTTGGTAAATATTCCCACTTTTCCAGGCTTAAGCTTTTAGATCCTCAAAGGTTTTGTGATTATGATTCTTATTGTATGGATGAAAAAAAGTATAGAGACATTGCTTCTTTAATAGAAAAAAATGAAGGAAAAGAGCCGTTTAATAAAAATGATCTAGAGCTGTGGAATCAACTTTTTTCGGATGAGGAAGGTCTCGTTGACCCAACAAAGCCTTTATCAGAAGAGCATTTAGGGACATTAATAGACTCTCATGGAACTGGAAGAGTTTTTATAAGGAATATGCGTTCTAGAATAGACCGTGAAAAAAAGCTTTTTCCTAAAAGAAACCTTTGTGTCTTCCCACTTTCGAAGGGGAGTAAAGAGGACCGCAGTGACAAAAAAGACCAGTGGCTTGTCAATTTTTTAAATGAAAAGAAAGGAGAAAAAGTACTCCTTATTTGTCAAAGTAAAAAGAAAATTTTGTTTTTAGAAGAGTTTTTAAAGTCTGAAATTTTTAATATTAAAGTTGCTGTTTTTCATAGTGACTTGACTCTTTTATCAAGAGACAGGCAAGCGGCTTATTTTGCAGACCCTGAAGGGGCCCAAATCCTCTTATGCACTGAAATTGGGAGTGAAGGGAGAAATTTTCAATTTGCCCAAGACCTTGTCCTTTATGATTTACCAGTATCTCCGGATTTACTGGAACAAAGAATTGGTCGGTTGGATCGGATAGGGCAAAAAGGGGATATTTTTATCCACGTACCTTATTTAAAAGACACCCAGGAAGAGGGGATTTTTAATTGGCTTCATGAAGGTTTAGGAGCATTTGAAAAACCGCTTAAGTTAACCTACTCCTTTTTTAACTCAGTTAAAGAAAAACTTTTTGCTTTACTTGATAATTATCCAAAAGATAAAAAACTTTTAAATGCCTTTTTAGAAGAAGTTAAAATAAGAAAAGGTATTATGGAAAAGGAAGTTGATGAGGGAAGGGATAAACTTATTGAACTTAACTCGTTCAATGAGAAAAAAGGAAAGGATATTGTTTTAGATATTCTTAAATTTGAACAAGATAACGACCTTAAGTCCTTTATGGAAGAAGTCTTTCATAACTTTGGAGTTGATTTTGAAGATCTTGACGAAAGGGGAGATGATTACTTTATAAAACCTGGTTCAAATATGTTTGTTCCTCATTTTCCTGAGTTACCTAATGAAGGCTTGAGAATAACCTTTTCAAGGGAAAGGGCATTGGAGCGGGAAGAAATAACCTTTTTGACTTGGGACCACCCAATGGTAGTGGGAATACTAGATCTGGTCTTAGGGGGTGAGGTTGGCAATGTTTCAATAAGGATGAGAAAGAAAAGGAAAAAAGAGGCAATATATTTAGAATGTCACTTTTGGTTGGAGTGTATGGCCCCAACAAATTTAGATGCTGAGAGGTTTTTTCCACCAACTTCCTTCAGGACTCTTGTTGACTTAAAAGGACAGGATTTAGCAGAAAAATGGTCCTCAAGTTTTATAGAAGAGAATACTGACGAATTAAGAGGAGACCTGGTTCAAAAAGCTGTTCCTATTTTAAGAAAGAGTATTCCATCTTTGATTTCTCTTTCTGAAGAAAAGGTTAAGCTTATGGTTAAAAGCTATATTTCACAAAAGACTGTAGAAATGAACCTTATTTGTGATAGTGAAATATCCCGCCTTGAGCATATGAAAGCGAGAAAGTTATCGGTTCGAGATGAAGAAATTCTGGCACATAAGAACTTAAAGAGTATTTTAGAGAAATCTTTCAATGAAGCCAAAATGAGATTGGACTCTGTGAGGGTTATTTTTTAAAGTAACTGCTTTTTAATCCAAATATTTGAGAGAGAAGGAGAAATGGATTAACATAAAGAAAGTCTTTTATAAAAAAGGGGCTTTCATGGAAAAGGCAAAAAAGAAAAAAATTTTTAAATCCCTTGATGCCGAGGAGAAATTAGAGAGGTTGACTTCTTTAGCAGAAAATAAAAGAGAGCTTCAGATTTGGGAAAATGTGGAAAGTGCTAAACGAGAGTTCTTTGAAGTTCAAAATTTTAAGCAAGACACTGACTCTCTTATTTTAAAATTAAAAGCTACAGAAACTAACCTTCCAGGAAAGCAAGTTTTAATTAACTTTGAGGTAGAAGGTCACGAGTTCTTTTCAGTTGGAAATTTAAAACCTGCTGAAGAAGGCCTTTACGAACTTGTTCTTTCCCCTAAAATTTTTAGATTTGAGAAGAGAAAGTATTTGAGAATCCCTAATGACTTTGCTCGTAGAATGTCTATTAAAGTAACTGAAGGGGAGTCTACTAATTACTTTAAACTGGATAATGTTTCACCGGAGGGAGCTGCTATGATCCTTTCGAGTGAAAAAATGAGGCATTTTAAACCTCAAACTAAAATCAAAGGTCTTGTTTTAGAGCTTAATGAAAATATTTATAAGATAAGCTACGCTGTCATTCAGCATTCAACAACTCTCGAAGACTCACCAGAACTCATTAAGGTTGGGATGAGGTTTAAAGAAATGGACCAAAGAGAAAAAAGAGCTCTTGTAAGAGAAGTTCAGAACTGCCTTTATAAAGCGCTAAAAAAGGATGAAGCTTAAGCCTTAGTTCAAGAGGCTTTTTGATCCTGTTTATTATCGATGATATTTTGTATTAGTAGAGTGAGCTGTTCAGGTTTAAAAGGTTTTACAAGCCAGCTTTTTACTACATTAACTTCTTTTATATCTTTTAGGAATTGAGGGTTAAACCGGCTAGTCATGATAACTGTTGGTATATGGTTAATGCTTTCATCCGAATCTTGGGCCTTTACAAACTCAATCCCATTCATATGATCCATAAATAAATCACAAATTATAAGGTCAAAGTTTTTGTCATTTTTTAAAACTTCGATGGCCTCTAAACCATTGGTTGCGAACTTTAAAGCGTAGGGACCTTTTTCGAATTGAAGCTTAAAGGATTCTCTAACAGTTTCTGAGTCATCGATGACAAGTATCCTTGGCATGCACTTTTCCCTTTATGGTCTTAATAAACCTGATCTTTAACCTTGGTTAAAGCGTCTTTTACAATTTGAATATATTCATCAGTGATCATATTTTCCTTTTCCATTTTAAGGTATGATTGAAAAAAATTGTAGGAGAGACATATTTGTTTGTTTTTCATATCAAAGGATAAAGTGTAGGGTTTAAATGTTTTTTTAAACTCCCCATCCCATCTTCTCAAACTTTCCATGACTTCCTCTAGAGATTGTTTGACATCGATTTTAAAAGATACAGTTATAAAAACTTCTTGTTTAGAAGGTTTATATTTAACTTCAAAGTTTGGTTGTTTAGGGAAAGCTTCTAAAAATTTTTTGTCGAAGTCTTGAATAAGTGTCGAAATTGATTTTCTATCCATTTTATAGAGACCTTGTTGAATAACGTTTATTGTATTGTACTATTTTTTCTAAAAAAACTTTAAGTGGCCAATGTTTTGTTTAAAATAGAGTCATAGAAATTTTAACGGGGAGTTGAATATGTATTTTGTTAAATTTCTTATTATTTGTTTTTTCAGTTTCAGTGGTATTGCTATGGGAATAGATTTAAATGCTCCTAACATAAAGGAAATTGTTACGGAAAAAGGCCTCCCTTTTCCAAAAGGATACGACCGATCTAAGTATTCTGCGGCGTATAAAGGGGATAATAAGTTGCCGACGGGTCTTATATACGCGATTGAGAAAAAAGGAATATATGTCAATTTATGGCGGGCGGAGATGGCCATTGATGATGAGGACTATAACCTTGCGATTAAACTGTTACAAGAAGCTGAAAAAAAGGATCCTAAAAACCCTACAATATACTGGCTACACGCCAAGAACCTTATGATGGAAGGGCTTAGACAGGATGAAAAGGCCACCAAGAAAAAAGGAAAGCTTTTTAAAAAAGGGTATGAATATGCATTGAAATGTAGAGAGCTCTCTCCTGAGGATTATAACTGTGAGATGCATATAGGAGCTCTTTTAGGAAGAGTCATGACCAATGCGGGGATTTGGAGTACGCTTTTCAACGCAGGTAAAGTTGAGAAGGCCTTTAACAATGCAAATCGTTTGGCCAACGAAGGGAAACAACATTATCGGTATGCCTCTGGAAATACTTCCATCGGTGTTTCAGCTTTCGCATTAGGGGTCATGTATCGTTTGGCACCCCATGGTTGGTTTATGAGGTTACTTTCACCGGTAGATGGGGACTTGGATAAATCTATCAAGTTCCACGAACAAACTTTGAAAACAAAGCCGACCGAAGCTGAGTATAGTACAGAGCTTGGAGCAAGTTATCTTTGTAAATGGCAACTTAAAAAGGATAAGGAAGCACTTAGGCGTGGGAAGAAAGTTCTTACCCGCTGTAGTAATCTTCCTGTTCCAAGGACAGCAACGAGTAAAATTAGCCATAGAGATTGTTCAAGGCTAAAAAATAATCCTAAGTTGGCTTGCGGATACAGTAAGGACAGACAACAAGAAACTGATCCTGACAAAATGAAGGCCCAGGTAAAGAAAGAGTAAGTAGAGGGTTAGCTTATATCTTGTAAAAAAGCCTCCGGAAGAAGGCATTTGAGGGGCTTTTTTACAAATAATATTGATAAGAAGAAGTAGGAAAAAATAGGAAAACAACTATTTACTGGAATACCCTTAAGAAAGGAAAATGAGAGGAATTTAAGGTGTATAATGAGAGTAAGCTTAAGAAACCTTTAAGATACTCTCAAGGTAATCTTAAGTTATTTAAACGGGTAATGTTTTGAAAGACTTTAAAGAAAATGTTCAATCTTTAATGAAACTTTGTAGGCAATTAAGCCTTCAAAGGTTACAAGGCCATATCGGTTGTCAAACCTTGGTTCAGAGGGAGTGCCGTGACCATGGGGACTCCAGTAATAGGGAATCTCTTTCTCTTGTCTTTTTAACAAGCATTGGAATTAAATTAAATTTTAAAACCCATTTTACTTTAGAGGAGGCCAGGCTTTTTGCTATGAGGGGTCTCGGCTGTAAATCAAAAGATGAAATTTCAAGGGATATGATCGAAGACTTTATGAAGGAGTATTGTAATCTATTCGCTGGTGCGATCAAAAGTAGTTTTGAAAATAAGGGTTTTAATTCATCCATTAGCTTACCTTTTTTGACAAGGGCGAGGGATCAAATCTTTTTTAATCAGCATCCTAAAACTGATGAGGGTGAATTTGTTTTTGAGGATGCCTGGGAAATCCTTATGGATGGAAGCGTTATAAGAAACCAGATTTTAATTGAAATTTATGATTCAGATGTCTTGTCAAAAGTAGTTGAGAAAACAGATGCTGATGATAGCGGAAGCTCCTTTTTCTTCTAAGTTTTTTTTCATGCCAATAATTTAAGGCAAAGCCGCCATAAGGTCTTTTTTTACTAAAAAATTTTTGTAGATAAACTCTTATTTTAAGGGCCGTGACTTTAAATTAAAGGGAAGGTTCACTCACTTATAAGGTTTCTTTTATTTTCAGTGAAAAGTGAGGGTTTTTTTATATTGCGTTGTATAATTTCACAATATCAAGTCTAAAGAAAGACTTTTTTGTTTAGTTGTTTCCAGCTGTTTTCTGGTGGTTTTGAAAGGGAGATAAGTTTTGAAATTAAGATTGTGGAAGCGTCCCGAAAACTATAGTGGTGAAAATTATACTGGTTATTATGAAGGTATCGAGTGCCGAAGGGCTTCTTTAGACTTTAATCATGGTAGCTTTGCTGAGATCAGTAATTTTAATGTGGTTCTTAATGCTTTAGGCGGTGAAGATGGGAAAACTGTTATTGTTGTAAAGGAAGGCGACCACACTGGTTGGAAGAAAAAAATTATGGTGCACGAAAGTGCCGAGAAGAAGGCCCAAACTCTTTTGGAGTTGATTGAAAAAATGAACGAGTATCCTATACTCGATGAAGATGATTACGATAAGCTTATTAGGGAAGCTGTTAAAAAGGAATACCACCCAGTCAAAAGGATTTTTCGGGATCAGGCAGTTCAAAGAGTTGTAAAAGCTTACCTCAGAGAATAATTCACTCAAAAGTGATTGCCTTTATAACGTGTCCATGACCCTTATATAAATTTTAAAGGTTATATAAGGTTCTTTTTCTATTAGACTGAACCCATCTTTACTTTTATCCTTTTATTGAATGAAAGAACTACTCAGACAGAACCTTTAAGGAATATTTATGGATAAAACTCCTGGTTTAAATCGAAGGTCTCAAAGACTTTTAGCAGTCTTCCTTATTTCATTGATAGGCTTAAACCCATTTCAATCGGCAAAATCTTATGATGTTTTGAAGAGGTTTTCCCTCATTAATGACCGAATGAAAACTTACCGGTCATTAGACGTCTATAATAAAGGTTTTTATTATGATCTGAATTTGAGCCTCAATACAACGCTGATGAACTTAGTAAGTGAAGTGAAGGGGGTAAATTCAAATGCAGAAGCTTTAACTTTTATCCAGAATAATAATGGAACAGAGCAAGGATTTAGTGCGTACACTGGAACAGGTTTAAAGCTTGCGAAGTTCAAACTCTTTAGGGTTCGGTTTACTCCTATTCTTCAATTTGATGGAAGTGTTGGAACTAATATGGGGTTTTCCGACATGATTTTCTATTTTTATAACTTCGGTGACTCATATTTAGCTTCCAAATTGCTTTTTCGCTACAAAAAAAGGTTTGTTGGTCATTTAAGGCTTTATACTAATTTCAGAACTGACCTTAAAATTATTAAAGGTGTTTCTGAATTGGCCAATGGAGTGGGAAATGTTGATATTGGTGGGAACTTACATGGAAATTTAGGTCTGGATTTTGAGATGGGGTATCGAAGGAGAAGGTGGAAATTACTTTATCGCATTGAAGATTTTCAATTGATGGAGTTGATGGCCTCAAAAAAACCTGGAACTTTCTCTTATGGCAATAAACCTATGATGGGCTTTCACGGGTATTATAAGTGGAAATATAAAAAGCTTGGTATCAAGGCCTTATCTGGTACTCATCAAAGGAGTGGGCACTATACCTGGAGTGACACTTTCTATTTGGGGGGGGAGCTTGGTTTAGATGCCTTTAAGGGGAAGCTTGGCATGACAACCAGGTTTATAATGGACCCAGAGCATTGGAATATTGCTTTTAAATTAAAGGGTTTTATTGGTCATTTTGACTATTTAATTAAAACGCCTAAGAAAAGTACAATATCTGGAGTGAAGGTATCTGCTTTTCACTCCATGTCACTTAGGCTATTTTTTTAGATAACTCTATTGAAATTTAAGATTAAGATCAAAAAGGAGAAAAGTTATGATGAGAAAATGGTCCCTCTTACTTGTAGTGTCCTATTTTATGTCCCTAAATCTTCAAGCAGCAAATATTGATTTGAAAAAAAGTTGGCTGAGGTGGAGAGCTGAGAAGGTAACTGGATTTCACGAAGGTCCAATAAAAATTAAAACGGCTTCTCTTAAGTTTGAAAAGGGTCTTATCAAAAAGGGGACGTTCATCGTTGATATGGATTCCTTGTCTAGTGATGATATGGAGGAAGGTAAGTGGCGTAACAAACTTATTGGCCACCTCAAGTCCGATGATTTTTTCTCGGTAAAGAAGTTTAAAACTGCGGTTCTTAAGATTAATGATTCAAAGAAACTACCTAGTGGAGACCTTAAGGTAAAAGGTTCACTCCTCATTAAAGGAATTAATAAACCGGTCGAGTTTGTTGCGAAAAAAACAGGGCCAGGTTTTAAAGGAGACTTAGTCTTTAATAGAACTCATTATGATATAAAATATAGATCAAGTTCCTTTTTCAAAAACTTAGGTGATAAAGTCATTTACGATAATGTAAAACTTAGTTTTTTAATAAAACTTAAATAGTCGGTTTTCTTTATCTTTTTCTTTTAATATTGGGGGCAATGAGACCCCCTTTTTTTTATGAAAAATATTTCGTTACTTTTTTGGATCTTTTTGGATCTTTTTGGGTCAACTTATTTCGCTTGCATCAATTCTTCTTAGGAAAAGACTTTTTTACTCCATACCGAAGGCTTTGTTTTAAGAATATACTTTAAATCAGAAAACTATTTCGGAAGGTGAATAAGTGAGTACTGTTCTTGTCGTAGATGACTCTGAAACTGTCCGTGTGCAATTGCAAAGAGCTTTTGAAGAAGCTGGGTATGAAGTTTTAGAAGCAGAAAATGGTCGACTTGGTCTTGAGGAGATGAGACGGTCCAAAGATAAAATAGATATTGTTCTCTGCGATGTCAATATGCCAGAGATGGATGGGCTAGAAATGGTTCGTCAGGTTCATTTGGAAGATGACTTAAAAGACATTCCTATTCTCATGCTCACGACTGAGGCAAGTAAAGCGAGTAAGGAAGTCGGAAAAGGGGCAGGGGTCGTTGCTTGGATAACAAAACCTTTCAAGTCCCCAAAAGTTATTGGAGCCGTTGAAAGAGTTCTTAAAAAAAGAAAAAAGGGATAACTTATCTATAAAAAAAGTAGGAACTTTATGATGAATTGGTTTGGGGCCCTCAAAGAAAGATTTTTTAAATCTAGAAAGGATAAGGAAGAATTAGCGAAACTAGAGGAGCTCGTAGGAAAGCCAACAACTAAAGGAATTGTTGAAAAGCTTTATGACGGAACTTTTGGCCCATTTTCTAAGGATCTGCCAGAAAACTTTGAAAAAAGGCTTAAAAAGGCCGTTGTTTTGGACATTTTCCATATTGTTAAGAATTCACTGGTAGGAAATAAGAAGGACTTTGTCTTAGAACCGACTCACCAATTTGCTATGGATGTAGCATTTTCAAATTTGGTACTCATTCACTATAACGAAAAGCTAAAGGAAGAGGGCCATCAACTTGACACGAACGATGTATGCCTAAGGCTTGTTGAAAAATTAGTTAAACTGGCCCCAGAGCAAAATCCAGCTAAATATTATGTTGAGGGACAGCAGATGCTGAAGCTTATCCTGGAGCACATCCACGATGATAAAGTTGGCGGCTATATTCTTGGTATTAAGGAAGTCACTCAGAGTTATTTAGGAAACTTAAAGGAAAAGAATCCGGAAGTGAAAAAGCAATGCCTAGACCTTTTCACTACCTTACTCTTTTCCATGCATAAGCTTAACCTTTCAACGGGAAATTAAAGGCCTTTTATACCGTTTCCCGACTTCCTTCTTTAATTGAGTCTACAATACTTGGGTCGAGTAAAGTGGATGTGTCTCCAAAGTTTGTAAAGTCCCCTTCAGCTATTTTTCGTAGAATCCGCCTCATAATTTTCCCTGAACGAGTTTTAGGAAGACCTGGAACAACTTGTAGTTTGTCTGGTTTTGCAAGTGGTCCAATAATACGTGTGATTGTATCGTTGACCTTCTTTTTAAGGTCTTCTTTGTTCTCAATTGATCCTTTTGAAATGACGTAAGCGTAAATCCCTTGTCCTTTTATTTCGTGGGGAAAGCCGACAACTGCTGATTCAACGATTTCTTCACATTGATTTATTGCATCTTCTATTTCAGCTGTTCCTAGGCGGTGTCCTGAGACGTTTAAGACATCATCAACTCTTCCCGTAATGCGATAAAATCCCTCTTCATCACGTTTACAGCCATCTCCAGTGAAATAATAACCAGGAAAGCGAGAAAAATAGGTTTCCCTATAACGATCGTGGTCGCCATAAACGGTTCGTGCCATGGAAGGCCAAGGGTGCTTGATGCAAAGGTTTCCACTAACCCCATTACCCTCAATTTCTTTTCCATCATCGTCTAGAAGGACAGGGCAAACACCTGGAAGGGGCAAGGTTGCAAACGTCGGCTTAAGCTTTGTAATCCCAGCAAGGGGAGAAATCATAATTCCACCGGTTTCAGTTTGCCACCAGGTATCGACTATGGGGCATTTTTCTTTGCCCACCTCTTTGTTGTACCAATGCCAGGCTTCTTCATTGATAGGTTCACCGACTGTTCCTAAAACTTTTAGTGAGCTTAAGTCATGCTTTCTAACGAGGTTAACGTCTTGTGCCTGAAGTGCTCTTATTGCCGTCGGTGCCGTATAAAAGTGAGTGACTTTATATTTGTCAATGATATCCCAGAAGCGGCCCGCGTCTGGGTAAGTTGGAACACCTTCAAACATCATTGTGGTCGCTCCATTAAGAAGGGGCCCATAAGTGATATAGGAGTGGCCTGTGATCCATCCAATATCTGCTCCACACCAAAAGAGGTCTTCCTCTTGAACTTGAAAAACGTTTCTAAAGGTATAAGTTGCATAAATCATATAGCCTGCGGTTGTGTGAAGAATGCCTTTAGGCTTTCCTGTAGAGCCTGATGTATAGAGGATGAAAAGAGGGTCTTCTGAATTCATGGTTTCAGCGTCATGACTTGTTGAGACACCTTCTATAAGGTCATGCCACCAAAAGTCACGACCCTCTTTCATTTTGATATCATTTTGTGTCCTCTTGTAAACGACGACCTTTTCAACACTAGGGCATTTTTCAAGGGCCTTATCAGAAATGTCTTTGAGTGGAATTTTTTTATCTCCCCTTAGGCCAAAGTCATTCGTAAAAAGCCATTTACATTTAGCATCTTGAATTCTCCCTGCTAAGGACTCAGCTGAGAAACCTGCAAAAACAACGGAGTGAATCGCACCAACTCGAGCGCATGCTAAAATTCCTATTAAGAGCTCTGGTACCATCGCCATGTAGAAGCAAAGTTTGTCACCTTTTTGAACACCATTACTTTTTAGGACATTAGTAAAGCGGCAGACCTCTTGATGAAGTTCATTAAAAGTATATTTTCTTGTTGGTTCGTTCGGGTCATTAGGTTCATAGATGAGAGCAAGTTTGTCTCCCTTATCTTTAAGGTGCCTGTCAAGACAGTTTTCGGTAATGTTAAGTTGTCCTCCCTCAAACCATTTCACGTCAAGGTCATTAAAGTTTCCAGTTTGAATGGAGTCCCACTTTTTTTTCCAGGTAAATTGTTCTGCAAAGGTCGCCCAGTAATTTTTTGGGTTTTCTTGCGCTTTTTTGTAGTGGGATTCATATTCTGAGAAAGAAGAGATATTAGTTTCCATGAGTTGGTCTCCGGGGAATTTAAAAAATAAAAAAATTCCCCTAGAGACTATTATAGTTTCAAAGACGTGTCTAT
>PAZA01000072.1 GCA_002715375.1 Halobacteriovoraceae bacterium | reverse complement strand
GATTAAATTTTTCTTTAGTAAATGTAGGATCTTCCTTACTTCCTTTAGAGTTGTGCTTGTTAGCATGGGCAGTTAACGATAATAAAAGAAATATAACTATATGGATAAAAAATATTGTTTCTTTTTTTTTCATTTTACAAAATCTGCTAATAGAGAGGAAGACACCCCTCTATACAATCGGATAAACTACGAAATTTGTTAGACTTTTTGAATTTGTAATAGGTGTTTTAAACTTGACTTATTGGTTCAGTTAGTTAGTTAAGTTGGAGTCACCCTCTCCTAATCTTTTGGGTCGGCCTGATTGGGAAAGGAGAGGTCTAGTTGTTTTAAACCTTTAGGAGGAATATGAGTTTTCTTTTTGTCTTTGATTTCTTGTTTGATGAGCTTAAGTTCTAACTCTAAGAAACTCTTTTTTTTGTATAAGTCGTCTAAACTAATGTGATTTTCCATTTTAGAAATTTTGAACTTTTTCTAATAGTTAAGCAAGCATTTTTATCTACTAATTAGGAAATCATTAAACTTTTTTTAGTAGAAAAATTCTCAATAAAAATTCGGTCTAAAAGTTAGACACATTGTGTACAAAGCTCTTACAGTTGTTACTCTAAAAAAGGACATCCTTTTATGTATGACTTCCTTTTTTGATATGATTGTGCAAAGCAAATCAGGTTCATTTAGTTGAAAAACTTTCTAACACACATAGCGCAAATAAATATTTTTTTAAAAGAGTTAAAAAAAGCTATTTGAGAGTTTAGCTTTGATGAGGTTTTTTCTTTTTTCTTTTCAGTTCATCATTCAATAAGTCGACCCCTACGGTGATTTTTTGTTGGCAAAGGGAAGCTAGTTGGGGAACAGAGCCTTCATCTAGTCCCTCCACTGAAATAGGTTCTAAGACATTAACAATAATGGTCCCTGCATCCCATTTTTTAAAATCAATATTTTCTTTAATATTGCTTATGCAAACAGGAATAATTTTTTGCTGACTGTAGATGGCCATATAAAAAGGGCCCTTTTTAAACGGAAGTATTCCGGATTTGTGACTCCTTGTTCCTTCAGGCATGATCCATAAGGAGGCTTTTTTTTGTGCCATGGATTCAGTTACTTTAAGAAGAAACTTTTTGGCCTTTTCCTTTTTTTTGCGATTAAGGAGGATATTTCCAGTTAACCAAAAAAGCTGTCCAAAAATGGGAATCCATTTGAGGCTTTTTTTGCCAACAGCAACTGTTCTTTTTGGTACCGTAAGCCCGCAAGGAATGACATCGAAATTGCTTTGATGATTGGAGATGACAATGAAAGTTGAGTCTATTGGAAAGTTTTGCTCATTTCTCTTTTCTACTGTAATTCCAAAAATCTTTGCCCAACCTGCCATTAAAAAGCGGGAAACAAAATAGAGGTTAGAAGGATTGGTAGGTCTTCTAAGAGTGTAAAGAAATAGAAATGGCCCGATTAAAGCAATAAATATTCCCGCTAATATATATCTTAGTAAAGCTAACAAAATCATTTTATCTCTAGAACATTATAGTTAAATTACACATCTGTTTTAATTGGTCGGTATACCGTGGTAAATAAGTAGGCTTTTTTTATGAAAATGTATAGTAAGTGTTCCATATTAAATAAAAAATACTCCAAATGAATGTTGAGCACCAACCTGTAATTGGTCATAAGCTTTTTGAGATACTAAATTTGATTAGATTAAGTTTCTAAATAACCTAGAATTTAATTAATCTGAATTTATTTATAGATCAAGTTGTCAATTTAAAGTTAATTGACAATAAATTCACTCGTTTAAAACTAAATCTAGTTACGTCCATTTTGTGTTTCAAAACCTACAAAAAAACCGGTTCGTAAATTAAATTTTGAACAATTATTTCAATAAATATTGCTAATGAAATGATTAAAAATGGCCGAAAAATGGTGAAAGGAATGTGCTTTAAATGAAAAGTAAAAAGACAACTATTGCAAAAAAAATGATATTGTCAGTGATATTTGTCACGTTTCTCGTTGCTTCTCTAACATCGTTTATCATATTAAGACAAGACTATATAAAGGAAATGAGCAGTGTTGAAAAAGTTCTTGATGGAGTTCAGGAAAGTTTTTTAGATCAACTATCAGTAGCTTTGTATAACGAGGATGAAGAACAAGTAAGCCATTCTCTTAAAGGAATATTAAAGCTACCAGGCATTGTTGAAGTAAGAGTTCGAGAAGAAGATGAAGATGAAGATTTACACAGTATAGTTAATAAAAGTTTTGCATCTATCGAATTAAAAAAGAGGCGTGCCTTAGGACCTAAAAGAGAAATTGATTTAGTGTATAAGGAGGAAGGGGAAAAAGGTAAATACATTGGGGTTTTATATGTTTATTCAACATTAGGCTTTGCCAAGGAAAGAATTGTTAAGCAAATTATTAATTTTAGTATCGTTCAATCTTCGCAGGTTATAGTTCTGGCCTTGTCTATTTTTTTAATCTTTAGAAGCCTGGTCTCCCGTCATTTAAAGAAAATGGCCATTTTTGCTGAAACAATTGACTTAAATGACTTGAGTGGGCCTGGATTATATTTGGATAGAAAGAAAACTGTAATAAATGATGAACTCCAGGACTTAACAGATTCCTTTAATGAAATGAGACATAATTTAAAAATGGCCCATGAGAGCTTAAAGGACTATGCTGAAAACTTGGAAGACAAGGTTAAGGCAGCAACACAAGAAATTGAAGATGAAAAAGGAAAAGTATCCAACCTATTGAATAATATGAGACAAGCGGTCTTTTTGATAGATGGAAATTGGATCGTAATACCACCTGTTTCGGATTTTACCAATCAAGTTTTTGAAATGGATATCATTGGAAAAGATGTTTTAACGACCGTTTTTAAGGATATGGATCAAGAGTCAGAAGACTTTTCAGATTTAAAAAGTGCTTTATGCCTTATTTATGGTGATGATGAATTCCAGTTCTCAATTATATATGATAATTTACCAAAAAAGATTCCATTCATCACAAAGACAGGTGTTGAAAAGATTCTTTCGATCTCTTATATCGGTCTTTACAACAGTGATGAGCTTCTAGAAACGATAATGTTGGTTGTTGATGACGTAACGGAGAAAGAGAAGCTAGAGAAAGAGATAAATTTAAAGAAGCAAGAAAGCGAAAAAAACATTCAATTAATAACAGAAATGGCAAATGCCGAAATTGAAGACATTGAATTGTTTTTAACAAACTCCCAGAACCTTATTCAAAGTTTAATAAAGTTAGGAAAAAATGCTCCAACAGATATTTCTGCAATTGGTGAAATGTTTAGATTCCTCCACACCCTTAAGGGGAATTCAAGAATTTTTAACTTTAATAGCATATCTCAACTAGCTCATAGAACAGAAAACCAGGTGACGGAAATAAAAACTTTAATTGAGGAAGGGGAGAGTGTTCAGGATTCACTTTATTTGGATGTAGTGGAAAACCTTTATAATGTATCTAAAGAAATAATGGAAGTTAGTGGTCTTGCTAAGAAAGTTTTTAGAATTGAAAATAGATTTGAGAAAGACCTTTTAAAAGCCATTTTTAGTAATTTGATAAAATTAGATGATATAGTAAGAAGAAATATAATAGAAAAGGATCATTTACTGCATAGTGGAGAGGGTTTTAAAAAGAGAAAGGAAATTTTTAAAGTTGTTTGTGACAATTTGACCATCGAAGCTGAGGAAAGGTTAATTGCTGAGTGCGTTCATAATTTGAAAAGTTATTCAAAAGCGAGTGTATCTTTCCAGGATTTAAATAATTTTGCCAATAACTTCGAAAATTCACTCAATTTGCTTAAGGATTTAAAAGAAAGTGACTTAAATGAATTTAGTGAACTTTTCATTGATAATCTCTTGGAGTTGAAAGATAACTGTAAATCCCTCTATTTTGAATCTGATTTAAACCGGCCAATTACATTGAATTATGATGATTGGTCTGCGCTTATTGTAAAGTTTTATGAGTTTAATTTATGTATAGATATAAAGAGCGGGAAGCTAAGCGAAAATGGAATTCATCTCCTCGATAAATTTATTGAATATACAAAGTCGTTTCAATTAAACCTCCTTCTATATTTAGGAGAGGAAGTAAAAAAAGTTGTTAACGATTCAAGGCTAGAAGGTGAGGATATTAAGGTTCTTATTGCTGAAATTTGGGACTACGTTCTTTTAATAACTAAAATAGATCTAATTACTTTAAATAAAAGTGATATGGTTGATAAAGAGAAAAATATCATTAAAAAGTACTATAATGAATCTAAAAACGGGAACTTAAAAAAGCAGCATCTAATAGATCAAGGCCAAGAAACTTTAGTGAATAATATCTTTTTGCAATTGATGAAAAAGAATTTAAAAATTTATCAGTTTATTGATAATTTAAAAGATTCTTTTGAATTTGATAAAAGATATGAACATTTAAAAGATCAAGGTTCTCTTTTCTTTGTCAATTTTGAGCACAGATCTATATTAAAGACGATAAGAAACGATTTTAAAACTTCCAGAATAATAAGCGATGTCCCTAACAAGACAAAGAAATTTGCTAAGGAAGGTGTTCCCATTGCTAAAGCCTTTGAGGACTATTTTAAATGGAATAAAAGATTAGCTTATTTAAAGCTGATAGACCTATACCAAATTTTAGAAGGTTTCACTGCTCATGGTGCTAAAGAGATTGGAATAAAGAAAGCTGAAACATGGCCTGTTATAGTTAAAAACTTAAAGAAGTTGGAACATTTAATTGATGAAAAAGCTGATATTCATAAAATAAGTGACGCGTTTAGGAGGTTGAAGGATATACCTTTAGTTCCTAATTTGAATAAGTTTAAAACAATGGTCCAGGATATATCCCTCAAGTTAAGTAAAACCGTAAACTTTTCTGTTTCTGGTGCGGATGTAACTTTAGATAAAGATGCATTTAATCTGCTACAAGACGGTATTATTCATATCCTAAGAAATTGTTTAGATCACGGTATAGAGTTACCTGAAGAAAGAACAAGTGTGGGAAAAAATGGTGTAGGTAATATAGATATTATTTGTAAAGAAAATACAAATGGAAGAATCGAGTTAATTGTAAAGGATGATGGAAAAGGTATTAATCTTGATATTATTTCAAAAAAAGCAATAGAGAAGGGGCTTTATACAGAAGAGACTTTATCTAAACTTAAAGAAGATGAAATAATGAATATAATATTCCATCCTCATTTTAGCCAAAAAGAAGAGGTCGACGAATTGAGTGGTCGAGGGATTGGGATGGACGTTGTTAAAAAGAATCTCAATAAAATAGAAGGCGAAATATATGTCGAGTCAGAATTAGGTGTTGGTACTAGTATGAAAATGATTTTTAATCCAGGTCCACCAAAAAGTTAAAGAATCGGGTGAAAATTGAAGATTTGTTTTGGAACACATAGGTTAAATTTTGAAGATAAGCAATCTTCAAAACTAATTGAATTAGCTTTAAATAGAGGGTGTACAACTATTGTAAATTCTTCTTTAATAAACTATGACAAATATGATGAAATTATTGGATCACTTCTTTCTAGCAATAAAAATTTAAAACCAGTTATTATATCTAAAGGTGGTATTCTAACTAAAGGCGAAAAAAGTGAATACCTTAAGACTTTAAAGGGAAATGATAAGGATGCTTGTTTTCCATTAAAGAAAAATCCACTTTTTTCTTTGGATGAATCCGTTTTGGAATTTCAGATAGAGAATTCATTAAAGCGTTTAAAAAAAGAGACCTTAGATGTATTTATTATACAGTATCCAGAGGAATATCTAATAAGCGATCTTCATACTAAAGATTCTTTTTATGATAGTATTGAACATTTAATTACATTTTTAGAAAAACAAGTTAAAACTAAGAAAATTAAAGAATATGGCTTTAGCTCTTCCTCTTTTTCAATAGAAGAAACTGATAAAATTAACCTTGATAAGGTTATTAATTTAAGTAAGAAAGGAAGAAAAGAAATCCATTTAAAATGGATAGGATTTCCCCTGAATTTAGTGGAAAGAGAGGCTCTGGAAAAAGGCAAGGGAGGAACCTCACTCTTAGATTTTGCCAAAAAAAATAACTTAAATACACTTTCCTTTAGGCCTTTGAGTGCTTTTAGTGCCGATAAGTTTTTAAGATTGGCCACTTATGAAGAAATATCAAAAGGTTTTAATTATAGTGAGTCACAGAGAATTTTAGAGGATTTTATTGATTTATTGGAATTTGAAATATTAGATAAATTTGGGCAGATCACTATGAATGATTATGCTTTTTTTACCTTCCTAAGGAGAAATTGGGTCGAGCTCCATGATTTTGATCAATTAGATTATATCTTCAATGATGCCATTCCTATTTTTATCAGTAAGATAAAGGATAACAAAGTTATAAATGAAAAAGTTGATACTCTTCACAGGGTCGGCTCAGTTCAAATCAGATTTGATATGACCAAAAGGGGTAATGAGTTTCGAAAAAAGGCAATAAAAGAGGGAATTATACCTGACAATCCTGAAAAAGAATTGGCTACACTTGCTTTTGAGACTTATAAAAAGTGGAAGATAGATTTTGTTTCTTTAAATTTTAGAGAAATAGGAGATATACAAAAACTTACAAAATTCTTTTAATGAAAATGTTTTAAAAAAATTCTGGGGCAAAAAAAATGAAAGTTTTAGTTATTGATGACTCCGTTGAGTACAGAAATCGTTGGAGAAATTTGCTTGAAGTTTTAAATCATGATGTAATTGAAGCTGAAGATGGATATCAAGGAATAGACCAAATTAAGAGCCATGATGATTTAAACTTAATCATATCAGACCTTCATATGCCGGAACTAAATGGGATTGAAATGTGTCGAAAAATAAGGGAAGAGAATCTACCTGTACCAAAAATACTTATGGTTACAACTGAAGCAAACCCAACTCTTAAAAAAGAAGGAATCAAAGTTGGTGTTTATAAGTGGATTTTAAAAAGGCACTTAAGTGATGATGTTTTTAAAATGGTTATTAATGAAGTTTTTAAATAAAATATATGGTTAAAGTTTTTTAGGGAGGAGAATAATGTGTTTAAAAAAGAGATTTTTAATCCTACTTTTTTTAATTCTTCCAGCCTATTCATGGGGGGAAATTGTTAAATTTGCCACAATTAATTGGGCTCCTTTTTATGGGAAAGAGTTAAAAAAAGATGGTGTGGTAAGTGAAATAGCTAGAGAAGCCTTGAAAAGATCTGGTCATAACTTGAAGTTTGAATATATGCCTTGGAAAAGGGCCCTTAAAAAAGGAGCTAAGGGAAAAAAATATCATGGTGTATTCGGTTGTTGGTACAGTAAGGATAGGGAAAAGAATTTTATTTACTCTAAGGAAACGATGCTAGATGGTTCACCCCACTTTATAGCTAGTGTTAAATCCAGTGTTAATATCTCTAAAGAATCGGATCTTAACGGTTTAACGATTGGGATAGTCAGGGGATATGCTACAAGTGATGCTTTAACAAAGCTATTTGAGGCAAAAAAATCTAAAAAATGGGAAGTTTCAAAAATGTATCAACTGTTTTCTTTAATTGAAAAGAAAAAGGTTGACGTCGTTTTAGAAAATGAATTCGTCGCCCAAGATATTTTCAAGAAGAAGTTTCCTGGAAAGAAGTTTAACTTTAAAAAGGTAGGAAGTGATTTTTTTAATGGTAGGCTTTTTATGTGTTGGAGTAGGAAGTTTCCTGAAATCCAGAAAATTGCTGATGAATTTGATAAAAAATTAAAATTAATGAAGTCTGACGGTAGTTTAGAAAAAATAAAAAAAGAGTTTAACTTTTAATTCGTCAAGGGGGCCAAGTTGCCCCTTTTTTATTCTCATCATGAAGAAAAGACCTCACTTTTTTATACCTTTTAGATCGTCATGAAACCTGAAAATGAGAAAAACCTTTAAATGATAAATCAGATCATTTTATTTACTGGGTTAATTATCAACATTTATTTAAAAATACGCTATAGAGGTCCTTTCAAAAAATCCAATTAAACGCCTCCGTATTCTTTTACTCCCACTTTATTCTCATTTAGGATGACTTTTTGTAGAAAAGAATGGTCTGATTCAGGTTTCCTAGTGCCAAAATGGTTAAAAAAAATGTATTTCTTTTTCCTTTTTTTAAAAAAACTTACAAACGCTCCTTATCTATGTCATTAAATTTATTGTTAGAAAAGGTTAGATGAAGAAGTACTCTGATTGGTATTTAAGTTAAATTATGTCTGACTTGGCCTTAATAGGCTTTAAGGTCAGAAGGGAATTATTCATGGAGGTAAAAAATGATTAACGTTCTTATGAGGAATTTCTTATTTTTAGGCCTGATTATTTTTATTACCGCGTGTGGAAAAAATTATAAGCAACATGGTTCTTCAAAGAGATTGGGTATGACCAAAGGTCTAACTATTATTAGGGAAAATAACTTTATTAAGGTTCCGGAAAATCCAGATCTATATACCAATTTACTGCCATCAAAAACTCTAAATGCAATCGGCAGAATGGAACTGGGCTGTACTGTTACCCATATTGGCGGAAACTATGCAATAACAGCAGGCCATTGTTTTTCGAACCCCTATTTAAGAGAGGATAAGGCCTCTTTTTTTGTGAAAGATGTCAGTTGTAATTATTTATCAGGACTTCCTCTTTCAGCTTACAATGTCTCTTTTGGTGTTCGAGGAAATTCTTTAGGAAATGTAAAAGGAAACTGTGAAAGGATTATTATTGCTGAGAATGGTCCCCAATTAGATTTTGCAATAATTAAGCTTTCAAAAGCGCCAGTAGAGGCCATTTTTTTAAAAGAAAAGTCTAAGGCCATTTTAGGAAATAAAGTAACAATTTATTCTCATCCATCTAGAAGGGCCTTAGAATGGTCGCAGGATTGCTATTTATTAGAGAGAAGAAGGGACGGACTGAATAGGATACAATATGATTGTGATACCGAAGGTGGCAGTAGTGGGGCTGCAGTTCTTGATACTGAAACATTGGATATCGTTGCAATTCATACAAATGGAACTCCGGATCGTTATTATGGACATAACTCTGGACAACCGATTCAAGATATTATTAATAAATTAAAACTTGAGTTAGGTATCTAAGGTTTTAAAAAATAAATTTATAAAAAAGGGAATCATAAGAGGTTCCCTTTTTTTTGGAAAAAGAAAGCTTCGCTTTTTTAATATTCAAAGATCTAAATAAACTTTAACCACTTTATAGTCGCAAGTAGAAAAAATTATTTTTAAATATATTTTATTAAAAAAAATAAATTTTTTTGTGGTAAACCCAAAAAGTAATTTACATGAAGTGATTATAATTATGATTTGATTATCATGTTAAACAAAAAATAGAATTACTCCGATAATATAAGTAATTATGGGATTTTTTAATTTTTTTTATTTTTTATACTTAGATTTAAAAAAACAGACTAAAGAACATAAAGTTCCTAAAAAGGTTATCTTTGATCAGATATATTTTACTGGTGTTCAAGCGCTTCCTATTATAGCCATCATATCTCTCCTTCTAGGAGCTATAATTATTAAGGAAGGTCACGCTTATGTTGGAAAATTTGTAGACAAAAGCTGGATTTATAAAATTATTGTAAGTGTGATGATTCGTGATGCTGCACCTTTTATAACCGCTCTTATTGTTCTAAGCCGCTCTGGAATAGCGATGGCCACAGAGCTGGGTTATATGAATATAAATAAAGAAGTTGATTCATTAAGAATAATGGGTATATCCCCCCTAACTTATATCGTATTACCAAGAATATTGGGTGTATCTCTTTCTGTTGTATTGTTGGTTATTTATTTCCTTTTGATTGGGATTATTGGTGGTTATATTGTTACCAATGTTTTTTCCCCAATACCTTTTTGGATTTTTATGGGAAAACTATCCCAAAATATGAATTTTTCCGATCTTTTTATTATGTTCACTAAGGCATTGGCTTCTGGTTTTTTTATTTCTTTTATTTGTTGTTTTCATGGACTCAACGTTAAAAATAGTTTTACTGAAATACCTCAAAGAAATATTAAGGCCTTCGCTCAAAGTGCTTTATCTATAATTTTTATAAATTTTATGGGAATTATGTTTTATTTGGTTTTTTTTACATGACTATTGAATTGAAAAAAATAACTTTAAGAGATCTTGATGATAATTTTAAGGATTTAACTTTTTCTTTTGAAAATGGGAAAAGCTATTTTTTTAAAGGTGGTAATGGAATTGGAAAAAGCACTCTTATAAACGCAATGGTCGGTTTACATAAGCCTCTAAGAGGAAACATCTTATATAATGGCGTTGACTTTTATGAGGATAGTAGAGATGACAGATATAATATACGTAAAAAAATGGGAATAATTTTTGATAAACCCGGGCTTCTTTCTAATTTAACAATATTTGAAAATTTAAAATTAAAATTCCTTTCAATAGAAAATGTTAACCTTTGGGAGGATAACTGGAATAAACGAGAAATTGATATACTTATTAGAGAAGAGCTAGTTGACTTAGGTTTAGAAAATAAAAAAGACTTGAGGCCTGATTTACTTTCTCAGGGTGAAATTAAAAAAATATCAATATCCAGGGCCTTGATTTCGAATCCAAAAATAATTATTTGGGATGACGCTTTTGAGGGGTTATCAAATGAAGATAAATTTTATTATGAGAAAAAAATACTTAATCTTAAAAATAAAAAAGCGATTATAATTTTTCTAAACTCTTGGGTTTCTTGTAAAGCCAATATATTAGATGAAATTTGTGACTTAAATGAATGGAGAAAAAAAATTGATTAACAAGAACGATCCAATGAAAAAAACTCCTGTAGTTTTTTCTTTAGGAGCTTTTTTTATCTTATCTGTTTTTTTAAGCTTACTAATTACTCAACGAAATTTATTTCAGCCAAAAAAAAGATTTTATACCTATGTTAAAAATGCAAGTGGACTGGATGTAAGACCAAGGATTTACTTAAAGGGAATTGATGTAGGCAGGGTAACATCATATGAGTTAACTAAGGATAATAAAATAAAAGTTGATTTTTATATCTTAAAAAAATATTTAAAAAATATTTTTAAAAATACAATTGTTATGACGGAAGAGAATTTGTTAACTGGAGGAATAGATAAATTAAATTTAGCTACTGAGTTTGCTACAAAAAAAAGATCTACAGTTAAAAGTAAATTTATCCCATGGGAATTTTCTCCGGAAGGAAAAAAAATTAAAAACAGTTACAAACTTGATTTTGCTGGGAATCAAATATCAATTATTGTTAGCCAGTTATCTACTATTTTTAGTAATATTGATAAGAAGGGGTTATCAAAATCATTTAGAAATATAGTTTTAAATACTGAGAGTGTTTTGGATGATATTAATAAAAATAAAATACCAAACGAACTTGGGGATACTGTAACTCAAACAAAAAAACTAATTATAAGTTTAAGAAATTTAGTTGATAACTATAAAGACCCAAATGGTATTCTTCTTAAAATGACAGACCCAAACTTAAGAAAAATTTTTCTTAAAATTGAACAGTCATTATCTCACCTTGCCGGAATTTTAGAAAAAGTTCATGAGAATAAGCATGAAATTGGCCCACTTCTAGAAAATATTAATGTTGTTCTTAAAGAAGTTAAAGGAATTACAAGTAAGTTAAATAGAATGGATTTTTTTGAAAAAATGGAAAAGAAACAGGAGCCTATTAAATTTGAAATTGATAATTAAATTATTTTTTATTTTAATTATATCTTCTTGTTCTTTTAAAATGGGTAAACCAAAAAAGGAAAAGGTTTTCAATACATCTGAAAGAGCTTCCTATTTAGTTAAAAGATCTAAAGCTTTAAGATACAGAGGGAAGATAGTTGATGCAATTAGGTTAATGGAAAACTCTGCTCTAAATTTTCTTGCATCTGGTAATAAGAAAGAATTTTTTTTAACAAATATCCAGGTATTAATTCTTTCTTTAACCCATGATAAAAATAGAGAGTATGAAAAGGAAATTAAAAAACTGGAAAATTTTAATATCGTCAATGATTTGAAAATGGAATTTCCTCTAACCATAGTCAAATCTTATTTTTTTTATAAAAAGAATAAAAAGAGGATTGCTATAGAAATTTTAAATAACTATGAACTAAGTAATAAAATAGAAGATTTGAGTACCAAAATATATTTTCTGTGTATTCGATTTGAAATTTCCAATCATGATGTAAAAAAAGAAACAATTATGTCTTTAGATAAAAAAACAAAGTTATACGAAGAGTTATACTCAGAAGATAAAAAAGGAAAATTAAATTTAGAATTATTATCTAAAGCGTCTTTTAACTTAGGTAAGGCCTTTCTAAAAAAAGGGGATCTAAAAAAATCAAATTATTGGCTTCTTAAAAATTATAAAATAAATAAAAGTCTTCAGCACTATGTAAAGCTTGTTCCAACATTACAAATTCTAAAAAACAATTATGATGAAATGGGTCTGGGGAAAAAGAGTGATTATTACGAGAATCTAAATAAGTTTTATATAGAGTTTATAAAGTCATTATAGATTTATCACAAGAGTATTTATAAGGAAAAATTAAGAACCTTTTTATAAGGACGTATCAAATTTTGATTCATTATAGTTTCATTGAGTTTCCCTTGTGGAGGAATTTGCTTAAAAAGGTTGGCGATAGAGGAAAATGTTGTAGACTCAATGTCTTTATGAATTGATTTTAAGAGCAATGAAATATAGCTCGTTCTAAGAGTTATTATCTTTATTGTATTATCAAAGTCTGGATAAGTCTTTGCTAAAACTGCCATCCGAGCAAGTTTTGTTTTATCAATAAGTTTTAAATCCTGTATTAGAAAAGTCTTTTGAAATAAATTAGAAAGTAATATCTTTAAGTCCTTGATTTTCTCCTCAATTGACGTATCAAAAGTGAAATCTATTTCAATTGGTAAAAAAAGATTCATAACACTTCTGTAAAGAAGAATATTATCAAGTATATCTATAAGTTTGTTTGTAATTTCTATTCTTGAATTTATTCCCGTTAAGTTTTCTCTCTTTCCATATTCTTTTTCACCTTGAATAGATGTATAGTCAAATTCAGCCGCTTTAGTATGAATTTTTGTGTTAAGAGAAATCATACTCTTAGTCTTTAAATTAACTAAATCCACAAAACTCTTATACCTTTCCATATGCTCAGAATCGTCTGCTTTTTCCGACAGAGGCGATAAGAAAAATTCCAAGTTTTCGATACTAGCTTGGATACTATCTTTTAAATCGAATATAACCGCTTCTTTATCTTTTATATTTAATATTTCTTTTATGAAATTATAACTTTGTTGATCCTTTTTTGCCTCTTGGTAATATTTTTCAAAATCAGAAATATCTTCAACAATAAACATCAACTTTTCTACATTTTTTTCTTTATCAAATATTGGTGAGTAGGATATTTTTAACGTTCTACCCTCAGGCCTTTCACTATCAGCAAAAATAATCGTCTGAGGAAAATTCACTTCAACAAAAGAATAGTTTAGCTCATCGTCTCCAAAAATACTTTGAAAACTCAAGAGAACTTCATCAAATTTTCTTGTTCCCACCTGGTAATTAACAAATAAAAATTCAAAAATACTCTTACCATTTATATCTTTTTTAAATAATTTTTCTGAATATGATGAAAAAGGAGGTGTGACTTTTAGATCCTTCCTGACATAAAAAATTGAACTTTCCAAGTTGTGCAAAAGACCTGATATTTCCTTTGTTCTTTTCTCGATTTTTTCTTCAAGCTCATTATTTAAGGTTTCTGCCGTTTGATATGCGTAGGAGAATTTCTTTGAAATAATATAACTTTGAATAAAAACAAAGATGCTGCTCGTGAATAGGCTTATCCCTGGAGGAGGTACAACCTGGTTTGCGACCAAAATATCATATATGGCCCCAAAAATAAGAATAATGTTTCCAGTTAAACAAATTCTTGAATAAGGGATATTCTTTACTGCAGCTCTAGTCATTTGAAAAAGAAGGTAAAAAGATGTTGTAATCATTACGATTTGATATGACTCTGTTAAACGGGTAAAAAATGAAACAGGTGTTAGAATTGTTAAGAGGGAAAGAAAGAGGCCAAGCCTCCAATGCCACTTTAATAAGGTACTATTAAAATAATCATCAAAAATGCACTTTAAGAATGTTAGAAATGTTTGGACGATAAGGAAGAAAGTTAGGTATTCAAGCTTTTTCCCTAGACTATAGGCAAAGAGTCCTGGATCATTAAAAAAGACATCAAAGTAAGAATTAATAGATAAAAAGCGGATTGTCATTGTTAAGCAAAATAAAGCAAACCATAAGCTTTCTTTATCCTCTTTCCTTTGAAAGTAAATTCCTAGATGGTTAATGGCCATAATCAAGAAAACACCTAAAATAAAAAAAGAACCATGGTTATTTGTATCAAATTGTTTTTTTAGTTCATCTTTTAACCCAATCTTTATTGTTTTTAGAGGACCTCCATCCCTGTGAAAGAAATTAGATACGTGAATTAAAACTTTGAAGGGAGTCTCTTTGACTACAAAGTCATTAATGAACTGCCCACTTTGGGGAGTTGAGTTATTCATTTTAGTTCCAACTTTTCCAAGGCCTCCCAACGTTTCAAACCTATTTTTATAGACAATCATAATTTTATAACTGGAAGAGATTTCGGTGGCCATTAGACTCAATTTTGTTCCTACTGGAATACCTTTAACCTTCAATGCGTAGCTTGAATATCCATAATCTTTATAATTTTTTAAATTTTTTCCCTTACCTGCCCTCCAAGCCCCAGGAATTTTTATAAAATGACTTTGCTTTAACTTTTGCTCTATAGCTTCATCTTGAGGTGGAAGAAGCTTATTCCAGAAAAATAACCATTTTCCTTCTAGTGAAATAGATTTTTCTTTTTTTAATTTTTTTATATTTAATTCAATTCGTCCTTCTCTAACTTTTCCAATTGAAGGAGTTCTTTCCTTTGCAAATGAAGAGGAAATACTTATCCAAACTAAAAGTATGATAAATAACTTTGATATCAATTTAAATATGTCCAACATGATAAGTATTTAACGGTAATTTTAGTAACTTGTTTTAGTTTATTGATTAAATTTGATGGATTTATTTTATTGAAAAAATATTAAAAACAAGATTGGTAAAGGTGATGAAAAAGTCGAACATATTAATTTAGTATAATACTAAAGCTATTTTTGAGAGTAGTTATTGTCTTTAACTGCTAAGGCCCTAATTTAATTTGAGAAAGGATTAATCTTTCTTGTTTCTCTCTATTTACTTTTTAAATAAAGCGGTTTAGTCGGGAATGGAGACTTACCTTGTTTTCCTTGAATGAAGATTGGAAGATTGGAAGAAAAGGTTGCTTTCTTTGTAGACAAGCAAAGCTTCCCTTTATATTTAGGGTTTCAATATCTCTTCTTAGAAAACTTGCTCCACATAAGGTCATAGTTAAACCTTAAGGCCTTTTCCAATAAGATAGGAACCATTATTTTTTTCTTTTTCCACGATTCTTAATGATAAGACCATTTAGAAAGTTTCTTAAGAGTTGGTCACCACACTCTTTATAGTTAGGGTGATCTTCTTTTCTAAAGATCGCAGAGAGTTCCGATTTTGTCATATGAAAATCCGCTAACTTTAAAATTTCTAAAATGTCAGTATCTTTAAATGATAAGGCCACTCTAAGTTTTTTTAAAATATCGTTATTTGTCATTTGGTCCCCAAAAATAATGAATATAAACGCTATAACGCACTTTTAAGTTAAAAAGGACTTTAATTCAAGATTAAAGCTTGTTTTTGCGGAGTGTTGTTTTGTGTTGTTTGATACTTATAAGCTTGTTGACCGGAGCCTCATTTTTAATTGTTTCACTTTGACCCCAGGAAAGGTCCTTAAATGCTCCATGCTCTGAACAATAATTTATTGTTGCAGGCCAAATTGAGGTGCTGTCTTACTTTGGGACAAAGATCTAAAATTTTTCTTTTTGGCATCATAATTGCTTCTATATGAAGCATCCTAATCATAGGTGCTAAAAGGGAACCGGGTTAAATAGAAAAAAAGAAATTAAGTAAAGGAGTAGACATGGAACTTAAACCTGATTTCGAAACAATAAATGTAGAAGGATGTATGTCATCGTTAGTTCACGGACCAACGACAAGAGTTAGGGATCTAAAAAAGAGAATTAGAAAAGTTAGAGTAAAAGTTGGTCCGAAGCTAGAACCAACAAGACCAAGAGGCGGTCGGAGAATTAGAAGAGGTAATTAATAGTAAAAAAATAAAAATTAACCCGGTTCCTAATTTTTTAGAGGTCAAAAAATGAGAAAAGTTAAATGGATGAAATTCCCCCTTTTTGTAAAATGGTACATCACCGCCAGGTGTAATTTAAGGTGCACTCATTGCTACTTAACGGATTATACAAAACAAAGTGACCTTAAAAGCATTTTAAAATATGTGGATTATTTGGGTAGTAAGGGTGTCTATCAGATGAATCTTTTAGGAGGGGAACCTCTAGTTAGGGACGACCTTGAGCTTATTATTCAAAAAATAAGAACTTACAAGATGAGCCTTACTATTGCTACGAACGGACTTTTGGCCTCACCAGAGAGGGCCAAAAGCCTTGTTGCTGCTGGAGCTAAAAAGTATCAGGTTAGTTTAGAGGGTCATACTTCAAAACTTAATGATCCTGTTCGCGGTTATCAGACTTTCGAAAGAGCGGTAGAAGGAATTAGAAACTTAAAAAGAGCAGGTGCCAATGTCAATTTAAGCTTCACTATTTCTAAAAAGAACTATAAATCTGTTAAAGAAATGCATGCCCTGGCAAAAGACCTTGGAGTTAATGTTTTAAGATTTACAGCATTTGCCCCTGTTGGTACGGGTCTTTCAAACGAAGAAGATTTGTCTTTAACGAGAGACATTTCCCTTCAAGTACGAAAAGATATTTTTGAGTGCTTTCAAAATTATCCAAAATTAATGATTGATACTCCCTTTATTGGCCCATCAGAAGATGAGTGCGGCTCATGTTCTCCTACATTTGGATGTGGAGCAGGCACAAGCACTTTAATTATTAACCAGGATCTTACACTTTCGGCTTGTGACCTCCTGACAGAGCAAGATAGAACGAAGATTTCCATTGATTCACCCAAGGATATTGAAAGGGTTTGGAAAGAAGACCCTTTATTCAATAAATGGCGTGGTATTCCTGAAGAAAAAGACAACAAATTAGGTTCTTTTGAAGAAGTTCATCAACATGGTTGTCATGTTAATTACATGGCCTATAAAGAAAATATTTTTCGGTAAGAAGGGAGTCTTAAGTGTTACCCTCTATTATAGGACTTTACATTACTTATCAATGCCAACTTAAATGTAATCATTGTTTTTTAAATCATAAAGGTTTACTAAACCAATATGAAATGCCCATTGAAGATATTTTGACCATTTTAGATGATGCTCAAAACAATCAAGTCTTTTTGATTCCTCTCTCGGGAGGAGATCCACTTCTTCATAAAGATATTTTTAAAATCGTAAGAGAAGCAAAAAAGAGAAAAATTCTTCCTCTTCTTGGTATAACCGGAATAGATGTTGATGAAAAGTTGGCCTTAAAAATTAAAAAAGAGGGGGTGAGTTGTGTTCAGGTAAGTTTGGATGGACCTAACGAAGATATTAATTCAATTTACCGTGGTAACGGTGTTTTTGAAAATGTCATTTCTTCTATAAAAAACCTTAAAGATGCCTCTGTTAAAACGAATCTTGCTATTTCTTTGGATAAATACAATTATGATTACCTTGAAGAAATGCTTCAATTGGCCCATTCGCTAAAAATATACAAAGTTAAGCTTGCATTCTGGATGCCTACAGGTAAAGAAAAGGATCGTGAACTAACGATGGAGCAAAAGAGGGCGGCACTTCAATTATCAGAAAGATTTGAAAGTAATCTAGGTTCTAAGGGATGGGTAACGGGGCCTAACCCTGAGTACTTTGAAAAAGATGATGATTCAGTTTCTCTACCTCATCTGGTCG
>PAZA01000071.1 GCA_002715375.1 Halobacteriovoraceae bacterium | reverse complement strand
CCAACGAGGTCAGCACCAACGCCAGCAGCTTCTGTGTAGATACCACCACCAACTCTAGCAAAAAGAGCAATTGAAGAAGCACCCATCGCAAAACCGTTAAGAGCTTCAATAGCACTTCCACTTGTTAGAAACTTATAAGCAAGAGCAATTCCTAGAAGACCTAGTGAAGCAACGGCCATACCCATAACTGATCCACCAAAAAAGGCGACTGAAAGAGCTTTTCCCTGACCACTTTGAGCTGCAGCTTCAGCTGTTCTTACGTTTGCTTTGGTTGCAGCTTTCATCCCGATATAGCCACAAAGCATAGACATGAAAGCCCCAGCGAGATAACAAATTGCGCTGTTTGTTCCGAGTTTTGCTCCGAGGAGAGCAGCAACAACAACAAGAAAACCGATAAGGATCATGTATTCCTTTTTTAGGAATGTCATTGAACCGTTTTCAATAAGTGTTGCAATGTGAGTCATCTTTGCATTACCTGCAGGTTGTTTAACAACCCATGCATAAGTCATGAGTGCAAAGACAAAACCGACCAGCCCAATGACTGGACTATAAGTAAAAAAACTTTGTGTGGCTTCCATTTTTAACCAGCTCCTTTCTTCGAAGTTCACATACAAAAATCTATTATGAATTTTTGCAAAATAAGGGTAAAAAAAACTTACTAAGCTTGAGGATTATCATACAGTCTTTAATGCGTAAAACACTTAATGAGTTTTTTGGAGCAGAGTTTTGGAAATGACAATGAAAGGCGAAAGGGGCCGAAAGAGGATCAGTCTCTCTTATGTCCTTTCTATGGCCAAGATGGCCATCGCTACATTTTCTAGCAGGGTGTTAGGTCTTGTTAGAGAGCAAGTCATGGCAGCAATGTTCGGTGCTTCTATTGTAACGGATGCTTTTAATGTCGCTTTCCGCATTCCAAATGTTTTAAGAGATCTTTTTGCAGAGGGAGTTTTTTCTTCCGCTTTCGTTCCCATTTTTACAGATGTTATTACTAAGGACGAAAAAAAAGCTAGGCAGCTTTTTGCATCTGTTGCCATGCTTCTTTTAATATCGACAAGCATTATCTCCATTGGAATTATTATTTTTGCGCCAGAGCTTGTCAGTTTGTATGCTTCATCTTTTGAGAAAAATCAGGAGCAATACTTTTTAGCAGTGCAGTTAGTTAGGGTTATGGCGCCATTTTTGACCCTTATCTCTTTAGCAGCTCTAGTTATGGGAGTTCTTAATACTCTTAAGGTTTTTTTTATGCCTTCTTTGGCGCCTGCTTTTTTTAACCTTGTTATGATTTTATCCATATTGTGGTTTCCCTCTCTGCTGGAAAAAAGAGGTTTTCACCCAGGTTTATCTATGGGTTTGGGTGTTCTTTTGGGTGGAGTGATTCAATTGGTTATTCAGATACCTTTCATTTATTTTAAAAACTTTAAGCCTCTTAGACCTGGGAGGATTTTAAGTGGCGATGCAAAAAAGGTATTTGGAAGAGTTGGGATCGGTACAATAGGTATTGCTGCGACTCAAATTAATATTTTGATTACAACTATTTTGGCAACGGGCACAGTTGTTGGTGCTGTTTCTTGGCTCAATTATGCCTTTAGACTCTTTCAATTTCCTGTGGGAGTTCTCAGCGTTTCTATTGCGGGCTCAAATTTAGTGCATTTCAGTGAGTCATGGAAAAAAGGGGAAAAAGAGAAAGCTGTTTCCTTTCTTAAGACTAGTTACTTAATTTCCTTTTTAGTTCTGATTCCTTCTTTTTCTCTTTTATATGCAATGGCAAAGCCTTCTATTCATTTAATTTTTGAAAGAGGTGCTTTTTTACCAAGTGATACGGATCAATCAACCTTAGCTTTAAAGATGTACTTACTTGGTCTCCCTTTTTATGGATGCTACAAAGTTTTTGCTCCAACATTTTACGCTTTGGATAAACCAAGAATTCCCGTTATAGTCTCAATGTGTTGCATAGGACTTAATATTGTTTTTTGCCTGGCTTTTGTAGATCGGTTTGGCTTCTATATTCTCGCCTTAGGAACGAGTTTGTCGATGGGCGTCAATGTGCTGTGCCAGTCTGTTTTGTTGAAAAGGCTTCTCAATTTGCCATTAAACTTCTTTTTTAGTTTAAGAATTCTTAAAATAGTTCTGGCAGGGGTAATCGTTTATCTGGCAGTTGATTGGGTGGTGCGTGATTACTTTGATTATTCTCTTCCCTTTCTATGGAAGATTTTTTATTTTTGTTTAATAGGAATTTTTGGTTTTTTAGCCTATACTTTCTCACTCTTTTCTATGGGTGAATATAGCGAATTAAAAAAATTCATCTCAAAAAGAGTGTTGTAGAGTGACACTTAATTAAGGTAGACTGGGTCCGAAGTCAAATTAGTAAGGAACGTTTATGAAAACTGATTTTGAAACCTTAAAGACGCTTGCGCTGTATACAGTCAATCATCTCAAGGAACATAAAATAATTGAGTTCGATATTGAAAAGAGGCTTGAGCTTATTGATGCACTTGCGACTGAGTACGGTGTAAGTTTTGCAACTGACGAAGATATTAAAGACCAAGCTATTGAAGAAGTTGAAGACAAAATGGGTGCTGAAAATGTACCTGAGGATGTAACAGAGTCCGAAGTTTTTAACCATGCAAGGAAAGAGATAATAAAATCTTTTAAAGGTGAGAACATAGGTGGTTTATACCTTGTCGAGTCTTTGAGGCAGGTTGCTTTACGCGTAAATAAATTTCTTCTGGAGTCCGATCTAATTGATGACGTTTTTGGAACTGACGAAGAGATTACAAATTTTCTTATCAAAAAGATTAGGTTTTTTAACCCCAAAAAGAACTAAAGGCAGCTCCTTACCTTTCTTTAATTCCTCATTTAATGGGACCATTTCTTTTTGGTCCCATTTAAGGGAATCCGAAATTAACCGATAAATCTGGCGAAATTTAATTTAATTGATAATAGGTTCCTCAAATTTATACAGGATTTGTTATGAAAAGATTTCTCCTACCAAAACTGATTGTTAGGCTTACCCTGCTTGTTTTTCTTGTTTCCAGTTGTGGGCCTGAATTAGAGCGAAAAAGAGAAGGAGATTCATCGTCTGGTCAAACTTCAGAAGTTCCTTCTGGGGGAAATGGTAATTGTGAGGGATGCAATAATGAAGTTCCTTCATCCGAGTTAGACCCTTCCTGTTTAACAGAAGGAGTTTCTCATGGAGTGCAGGTAAATGTTGGTGGATCCTGGAGTACTATCGAAGACCCTGAGCAAGTGAGGAGTTCTTATTTAAGGTCTCTTCATGATTTCTCTCTTGTTCTACGTGGGAAGGCATCAGGTGCAAATGAGGTTTGGAGTTCTGAAAATGTAAGCTGTCTTAAAGAGAGGTTCAAGTCAGACTCTGTTCTTCAGGTTCGCTTTTTAGTTTACAAAAGACCCACTGATAATACGATAAAGGACGCCAATGGGGTTATCTGTTCAAATCAAGATTCGAAATATTTCTTTACTAAGATGAGGTTAAAAGTTTCTCTTTATGGAGTGGACAATAATAATCCTGGAGTAAGGAAGTTTGTAAAGCAATACGATGTTCCTGTAACTCAGGGTGAGGCAATAAACGTAGGTAGTTGCTCTTCAATCTTGTCTTTAGAAGTACCCAAGGATTCGGATAGATTTGTTCTTTCAATTGATAATATCTATTGGGATTTCTTTTGTGAAAATAAGGATGTCTATGGTTCAAATGCTACAACTGTTTGTCCAGACTACCACTTGCCATCCGCACAGTGTGTAAAAGTTGGTGTCCAGGTTGCAACGGACAGCACATTAAAATTGCAATGGGATTCTGGAACTCCAATACCTCAATTGAATACTGGGAGTTCTAGTTATTCCAATGAGCAATGTCCTCCCTAAGATTGTTTTATCTCAATACTTTTTATGACCTCTTCAAAATAAGGGCCTTCAACCATACCGTTAAGCACTGAGCTACGGCTTTCGCAAAGTAGATAGCCACCAGCTTTTTTATCAAGGACTATGAAAGCGTCATAATAGATCCTTTCTGTTCCAAATTGGGTGGCCATACCTTCTACTCTAGCTGTTTGTAGGTTTGGTTTATCAAACTGAGGGAAAGGTATATTATGAATAACACTTCCTACTTCATCAAAAAGGATTTTCTTTTCTTTAATTATTTTAATAAATAAGTCTCTTCCTGATAGCTCTAGTTTGGATTCTTCAAGGGTGAACCATTCGAAGCTAGCTTTCCAGTCATATCTTGTATCTTTTCGAATAAATGATGATTTTGTGGGAGAGACGGTGTCTTTTTCCAGCCCCCACCAGGAAGGTATTTTAAGTTTAAATTGCTTTATGTGGAAAGTTTTAAGGTTTTGAAGAAATACTCTTTTTTCATTTTTTATGGCAATCGCTCCATAAAAAAGACCTAAGAGTATAAAAATTAATATGGACCATTCTAGTATGGTACTTGAGTTTATTTCCATTTTGCCAAGTCCTTCTAAAAATAAAGAATTTTGAAAAAAATCCGATTTATTTAGGAGAAGAAAATAGTTTTTTTGCCTTAGGAGGCAGAAAGTGATTTCCAAACCAAAAGTACATTTAAGTGATTGTGTGAACAAAATAAAGACATTTTTTTGCCTTCTTTTGAGTTTAGCGGTTTTCCAACATTCTATGTTGTTAGCGCAAGGTGTCTCGGAGGGTATGACTGAGGACTCTGATGGTATTGCCGGTTTTTGTAGTGGAATAGGTGAAGGTTACGAAGATGAATATCGGGCTTGCATTAGAATGGAGATCGCAAGAGGCGCGGGTGGAAATGTTGATTGTGTTGAGTGTCTTTTTAACAATGTTGAAAAAAGCAACCCTTGGGATACTGTTGTAGATGCTTTAAGTGCTGTCGCCGCTCCTCTAGCAATGGTTGGATCCACCTGGATTGGATCTTACTACCAATCGAAAAACGCAAAAGAGTGGGCAAGTGCTTATGCCAAAGGTCAGGAGGCATGCACGACACGTTTTGGGAATTATTTATCACAAGCTAATGAGTTGGCTATTAATACACAGGCTCAACTAGCGGAAACAATGCAAAGCTCTCTTATTGGGGCACAGCAAGAATGCACGAAGAGGATTGAAGCTTATAAGCAAAGTTTACAGCAGTACGGAGCTCCACCTATGTCAAGCGAGGTAATGACAAAAATAAACCAGTCATGCCTAGCGGGGATGAAAGAAACTTTTCAAGGCGTTGGAGGTTTCTCTGGCGCTGACCTCAATACATTAATCGACATAAATGGACAGTGTATGGGATCACCCCTAAGTGCTTATGCAGGCTTTGGAGGAATGATGGGAGGAGCCTTTGGCGGTATTGGTAATCCTTTCCTTCAAGCCGGTTATTCAGGTGGCTTCATGGGATCTATGTTAGGGCCCAACTTTGGTTATGGGGGAATGGGTGGTTACGGAGCTGGGACAGGTTTCAATGCATCGATTGGATTAAACCCTGGCGGGGGAGCTCTTGGAACAGGTCTTGGAATTCTTGGAGGTCTTCTAAGCGGTCAGCCAATTAACATTCAAGGTGGCATTGGTGCAGGAATGCCTGGTTTTGGAATGGGCGGAATGCCTGGTTTTGGAATGGGCGGAATGCCTGGTTTTGGAATGGGTGGAATGCCTGGTTTAGGTGGTGGAATTTCCGGAGGAATCAATATCGGTGGTGGAATGGGAATGCCAGGCTTTGGTGGTGGAAGCGGATTTGGAATGCCAGGTCTTGGTGGGGGAATCAACATCGGTGGTGGAATAGGAATGCCGGGCTTTGGAGCAGGAACAGGAATGCCAGGTTTTGGAATGGGTGGATTACCAGGCTTTGGTGGTGGAGTTTCCGGAGGAATTAACATCGGTGGTGGAATGGGAATGCCAGGCCTTGGTGGTGGAGGATTTGGAATGCCGGGCCTTGGTGGCGGAATTAATATAGGTGGCGGAATAGGGATGCCAGGTCTCGGTAGTGGAGGATTTGGCATGCCAGGTCTTGGTGGCGGAATTAATATAGGTGGTGGAATGGGAGTGCCAGGTCTTGGCGGTGGAGGATTTGGAATGCCAGGCCTTGGTGGCGGAATTAATATAGGCGGCGGAATGGGAATGCCAGGTCTTGGTGGAGGATTTGGTTCTCCAGGTTTAGGTGGTGGCGTGAACATAGGAATCGGAGCACCAGGCTTTGGTGGTGGATATTACAATGGCTCGATGGGTTTAGGAGGAGGCTATCCTGGCGGTTTTGGCTACTTTGGGAATACCGGTGGTTTCAATGGAGGTGCCAATGCAGAGTGGTATAGAAAGCAAGCTGCTTTGAGAAAGAGAATGGAGGAGCAATATAGGGTTTATCAAGAGGTTCAGAACTCTCAAGCTGCCGGAGCTCAAGCGAACTTTGCTACTACCCAACAATCTAACCAGGCCCTCTACGAAAACTATATGAACGCAGTTCGAAACCTTTATGGAAGCCAGTCAATCTATGGGTCTAGCCCCTACTCTTTTGGGAGCATGCATGGTGGGCTTTCTGCTGGAGCAGGATTTAACTTAAGTATGGGTCTATAGGCTTCAGTCAAATATTGTGAACAAGTACTTTCCTATTGTCTTTAAAAAGAACCTCTATTTTGTTTTTATCCAGTAATTTCTCGATGATACCCTGACCAAATTTAGGGTGTTCAATAATGTCACCTTTAACGAACTTTCCCTTAGGTGAGTAAGTTTGTAATTCGGAAGATGCCTGTTTCATTGCTTCCTCCCAATCCTTAGAGTTGCTTCTCATTTCCGTCTTTCTTCTGTGTGAAACAACTTTTTTCTTGGAAGCCTTGTTTGGATCTTTGTAGGTGTGGGTAGCTTTACAAGTTTTGCAAAAAACCTTAGCAATTGTATCGAGATCTTTCATAGCAGCAATAATGTGGCTTAAGGTTAGTTTGCATTTACTGCAGTACGAAAGTGTCTCTTTGCCTACGCCGATTTCTTTGATCATAATGCCTATTTTGTTAAATGGTTGTATTGTTAGTTTTACCACATGAATGGAATTAAAGCCTTAAAACAATTAAAGTTAATTTTTGCTTCTGTCCAAAAAAAAGGGTTTTAAAATAAAAAAATGAAAGAAACATTATTAAAAAAGGCCAAAAATCTCCCAAAAAGCCCTGGCTGCTATTTGATGTATGACAAATGTCATAAAATTATTTATGTCGGAAAGGCAATAAACCTAAGAAATAGAGTTGTCACGTACTTCAATAACTCTCAGAAAGGCATTAAAACCTCGATTCTTGTAAGTAAGGTCTTTGATTTTGACTTTATTTTGGCCAGTAGTGAGGGTGAAGCTTATGTTTTAGAAAACAACCTCATAAAGGAGCATTCGCCAAAATATAATATAAGAATGAGGGATGATAAGTCCTATCCTTATATCGTTCTGGATCGCAATGAGCCATTTCCGCGCTTGAAATATCCCCGCCAGTTTAAGAGAGGAAAGGGGATAGAAGTTTTTGGACCCTTCGCCCATGGAAGCAATGTAAGCGAGGTTTTAAAAATTATAAATAAATCTTTCCAGTTAAGAGATTGTACTTTGCGTGAATTTAATTCAAGAAAGGAGCCTTGCCTTCTCTATCAAATAAAACAATGTAGTGCTCCGTGTGTTTCCTATATTTCTACAGATGATTATGAAAAGGACCTTTCAAATGCTCTCAATTTTTTTAAAGGGAAAGGGAAAAAGTCTTTAAAGATTCTAAAAGATAGAATGGCACTGCACGCTGAAGAAGAGGAGTTTGAGAAGGCTGCTTTCCTTAGAGATTCCATCGAATGCCTTAAAGTTTTTCTAGATTACACGAAAGAAAAAACTGTTGAAATGGAAGGCTTCCTTTCAAAAGGTTTTAAGAATGTTGATTTAATTGCTTATTTTGAGGGAGAGTTGGAATTAGATATTTCTGTTTATTTATTAAGAAATGGAATTCTCTTAGGTCAAAAAACTTTTCATTTTCCACTAGCTGATATGGAAGACCCTCCTGAAGAAGAGGTTCTTACTTTTCTTATTCAATATTATACAACGACTGTAGACGAGTTGCCTGAGCTTATTTTGTCACCTTTTTCCAAAGAGCTGATAAAGACTTTTCAAAATGTTTTAAATTTAGAATCGAAAACGATATTGAAGAAAATTATTGTTAAGGGCTTTATAAAAAAATTTGGTTCTCTTTATAAAATGTGCCAAAAGCAGGCTTTTGAAAATCAGAGGATGAGACTAAATAAACACGAGAGTGTCATCGTGGGTTTAAACAAATTGAAGGAGCTTCTTAGTTTAAGAGAAAGACCTTTAGTCATTGAATGCTATGATGTGGCCATTTGGCAGGGGCGTTCTCCAACAGCTTCTCAAATTGTATTTAGAGATGGACTTCCTGATAAGAGGTCATATCGCTATTATCATTTAAAAGAGAGACCTGAAGGAAATAATGATTTTGAAATGCTGAAAGAGGCTTTATCAAGAAGATTGAAATATGGTGACCTACCTGATGTATTTGTTGTTGATGGAGGTAAAGGTCAGGCAAGCTCCTTTAGAGAGGTCTTGAAGCTTCACAATATTTCTATCCCTGTAATTGGCTTGGCAAAAGCAAAAGTCACTCAAACAAATTTTTCTTCTCCAATTATTGAAAAAGAAGAAGAGAGGATATTTTTACCAGGTCGATCAAACCCCTATATTCTTAAAAAAAACATGTCTCTTTTGAAAATTTTAGTAAAAATGAGGGACGAAGCTCATAGATTTTCTAGGAAGCTTCACCATAAAAAAGAAAAGTCCGATTTATTAAGTTCTTGGTTAGATAATATAAATGGTGTTGGACCACAAACGAAAAAGAAGATCTTAAAAAATATGGACTGCTCTTTTGAAGATTTAGGAAAAATGAGCGTTGAGGAAATAAAAAGTTATTTAAATATTACTTTAAAAGTAGCAAAAGGAATAAAGGAGTATCTTAATTCAATATATGGATAATTTTCCTATTCCCACTTCCGCATTCAGGGCATCTTGCTGTTTCTTGAACCATTAGGTTTTTGAAATCTGAAAAGTGAGTAAAAACCAGTTTTGTTCCACATACCTTACAATCATCAATTATTTTTTGAACCTGAATCTTATCGCCATAGTATTCCTCATATTTTTCGTATTTAAAATCAGGATCAAAAGCCATTAATGGACTCCTTTAGCATAGGTTTTATACCCAAAGTTTCCTTTTTTATCGGTACCGAGTTTCGTCACTTTACTTGAGGAGGGATTCATGAGATGGATGAGTCAACTTTTCCGTTTTTTGAATATGGTATTTTATTTCAATAGGTCATATGAGCTCTGTCGACTATAAGCAGTTAAGATATTCATCAAAGCTTTTAGATTTAAAAGAGCACAAAGCTCAAAGGACGTTTTACGGTAACTTTTTCACAGGATTTCCTCTTTCATTTCAAATAGATGACCTTGTTTTAGAGTCTTTTAATAATGAGGTGCCCAAGGTGAAAGAATTGCCGTCTCGGGTAGAAAAAGAAAAACTCTTGTCCTCAGTTCCCGCCTTAGAGGTAGGTGATGAAAAAACTCTTTCCATCGGTGTTGTCCCCAAAAAAGCAGAGAAAACCTCTCTGGTAGAACCGAAGCCTCAAATAGAAAAGACCCTTCAGGTTCAAGAAGAGGTTATAGATGAAAAAACCAAGCTTGAAGGCTTTAGTGAAGATTTACTCAACTGCAATAATTGCATGGTGGGTCACCTAAGAGTAAGGAAAGGTTTTTCTCCTTTGATGTTAAAGGAACAAGGAGTGGATATTCTTTTTCTAGGGAATTATCCAAAAGAGGGTGCAAAGTCATTGAGTTGTAGTTTTGATAAAGCGGAAAGGGAGCTTCTCGAGAAAATGGCTGGTGCTATGAGCCTTAAAAATGGATTTGCTATTTCCAGGTCTTTGAAGCTGATTTCTGGAGAAAAGACTGATGATCTTTTTGAGATGTCGCAGAATGGCCGGATTGAAAATCAAGAGGAATGGTTAAATCCTTTTTTAAAGGAAATTGAATTATTTAAGCCCCAGTTTGTTATTCCTCTTGGCGCGGTACCAACAAACCTTCTCCTTGAAAAGAGGGAGAGGCTTAGCCAGGTTCACGGTAAGTTTTTTCCAAGAGGTTTTAAATTGTCAAATGGCACGACACATAATGTTCTTATTTGTCCCATCTTTCATCCAGAGTTTCTTTTGATCAACCCTAATATGAAGCGCACTGCGTGGATGGATCTTCAGAAGGTTATGAGTCATTTTCAAAAAAATCTTGTTAAAAATTCAGTCGAACTATAAAATGATCTTAGCTTTTAAGGCGTGCTTTCTTAGGAAGAGAGGCTTGTTCTTATGGAAGAGTCTGTATTTAAAAACCTCAGATTTCGAACGATCACTTTTTTAATTTATCTTATTTTTGATTTATCAAATAGTTTTAGTGCCTATACGCCTTTTCCTAAATCAAAAAGCACTCTTGGTCCAAGTTTAAGGATTAGAGTTGAAAAGAACCTTCCAAAGTTTAGTGTTAGCGGAATAGACCTCAAAAGAACACTTCACCTTAGTAAAAATAAAGCCCTTTTTGGGGGACAAAAAAAAATTGTTTTTAATTGTAAAAAAGCTTTGAAATCCTCTCAGGGTTTGGACAGAAAGACTCTCTTGGCTTCTATTGAATCCCCTACAGGGTTTATCTCTCTTATGAGGGACCGTTATCAGGGAAGGCTTTTAGTATTTTCTTCATTTAGAAAAAAGGGCTGTGATGTTGTTCATGATACTTTCATGGAGTCCTATATAAGCTCTTTGTTGGCGAAAGAGATGAATGAGTCTTGGCCTTCCGAGGCACTCAAAGCTCAAGCAGTTGCAGCAAGGACTTATGCTTATGCATTATGGGTACAGAAAATAAAAAGGAAGAAGCGCTATTCCTTTCACTTGGATAGTTCCGAGTTCCATCAGGTAAGTGGGGATTTCTTTGACATAACAAATAAAACTTTCAATTTGACTCGATCAACTAGGGGCATGGTATTGATGACCAAAGGTGGAAAAATTGTACCAGCTTTTTATCATGCAAAATGTGGAGGAAGGACATTAACGCCTAAAACAGTTTGGGGCGATTATACGAAGGGGTATAAGAGCAAGAAATGCTCTTTTTGCCATAGTCACGGAAAAAAAAGTTGGTCTTCTAAAGTTTCTAAAGAGAGAATCATTTCTTTTATAAAAGGAAACCAGAAAAGGAAGAAAAAAGTCAAAGGAACTTTACGGCTTGTCCCAAACAATTACGAAGACCTCTCTATGAGGTACTATATTGGGGATGATTTGTTTGTTGTTGATAAAGTTTCGCTAAGAAAAGCATTTGGCAGAAAGATTCTTCCATCCCACTATTTTCAAGGGAAAGTTACAAAGAAAAACTTTCTCTTTAAAGGAAGGGGTCGAGGTCATGGGGTGGGCATGTGTCAATTAGGGGCCCTACATTTAGCTCAAAAAGGGTGGAATTATAAAAAAATTTTGAGGTATTATTACCCAAATCTTGTAATTAGAACGATCTATTGAAAAAGAACTTTATGAAATATATAGATAATTTAATTTTAGGCCCTATTCTATTTTTAACTTTAATTATTAGTGAAAATGTACTTTCTCAAACTATTCTAATAGACCCAGGTCATGGGGGAAAAGACGATGGGGCTAAAGCTTTTCAATCTTTTATAAATAAAAGGGGAGGACTTGAAAAAATAACTTATTTTGAAAAAGACCTGGTTTTAGAATTATCAAAAAGGATTAGTAAGAAATTAAAAGGAAAAAACTATCGTGTTTTTATGACTAGGTCTTTCGATAGAACGGTTTCTTTGGAAAAAAGAGCTGAAATAGCCGAAAGAGTTAATGCAGATCTCTTTATTTCAATTCATGCCAATGCCAGTTATTATAAGGCATCGGGAGGCTTTGAAACCTATTACTTGAATAATAAAAGTAATCAGGCCATTAAAAAGGTTGAGGAAGTTGAGAATAAAGGGTTAGAAGGTGAGGATTCGGTTGTTAATCAAATTTTAATTGATCTAGTTGTTAATAGGACAGTTGTAAGCTCAAGAGCTTTAGCTTCTTCTATTCATGGTAAGCTAAAGGGCTTTTTAGGATCTTCCTTAAAAATGAAAGATAGAGGGATAAAGCCAGGTTTATTTTTTGTTCTGGCCTTATCTAAAAGGCCAGGTGTTTTGCTTGAAATGGGCTTTATGTCGAATCCAAAGGAGTTAAGAAAAATTTCTAGTTCAACTTTTCAAGAACGCTATTCAGAAGCTGTTGTTGCCGGAATTGAAAAATATTTTTCTAAAACAAAGAAAAACCTCTCATCACTTTAATTAATAGGTGCAAATCCAGTATTTTTTTGAATAGGCGGGTAGTATTTAGGGTAACTTCCTAAGATAGGATCATTTATTTGTATAGTAAATTGTGGAATACTGATTCTTATTGGCGCTGAATCTATATCATGCACAGTTTTGTTGGCCCTGCTATCAAGTACAATTGGACCTAACATAATAATGGCCATTTGGTTTCCCTGTTTCATATATATTCTTTCATTTGGATTGTGAGGATTGGCAGAAATTGGGAAAAAATCTTCACAAAAAGAAAAGGTGATATTAAATCCAATTGAATTAACTCCGTCATGAGATATTTGCTCTACGTATATGAGGTTATTATCATATGATTTACCAACATACTTTTTATAAATAGGGCCACTGTGGGGACCATTGTTACTTAGACCAGTAATTGTGGTTTGAGTGTGGTTAGTTGAGTAAACTGTTTTTCTCATTCTTGCCCCGCAATTGAATTGGGCTTCAAGATTCCCTAAATAGTTTATGGACGCTTGTGGATTAGTTGGACCTGGCGCAGGAGGTCCCATTCCTTGATTTGTATTATTTGGGCCCTGTTGGCCGTATGGGTATTGCTGTCTTTCTGTTCCATCTTGAGGACCGCATGATTTGAAAAAAAAGAGGGCAAGAAAAATAATAAAAACAACTTTCATAAGCGGAAGCCTTGTTGCCTAGTGTTAGTTCGTTGGGCTCTTCGGGCAATTTGGCAAAAAATTAAGTTAATTTATCTAGTATTAGGGGATTAGCTTAATAATTATGGGGTAAGTATTGATAATTAGATGGTTTGTCATTAGTATCAAGGCTGAGGTAAATAGAAGTAAATAAATTTTGGAGAGATAAATTTTCAAAATAAATAATCTTTTTTAAATCAAAATGAGGGTAGAAAAAATGAAAAAGTCCTTTAGAAACTTAAGTCTTTTAGGTGTCCTCCTTCTAATTGTGGGTTGTACTTCTGAGACAAAGTTAAAAGAGCAAGTTCAGAGGGTCATTAAGGAAAATCCGAATATCTTGATATCTGCAATAGAAGAAAAGCCGACTGAATTTGTTGAAGCTTTTCAAAAAGCAGTTAAGGTTGCTCAGGGAGAGTTGGCTAAGAGAAGAGAGGAAGAAGAAAAGAGAAAGTTAGAAGCTCACTATGATAATCCGTTGAAGCCAAAAATTAGTAATTCGGATGCCATAAGGGGATCTAAGGAGGCACCTCTTGTTCTTGTTGAGTACTCAGATTTTGAATGCCCTTTTTGCACAAGAGGCTATAATGTTGTTCAAGAGTTGAGAAAGAAATATGGAAAGAAAATTCAATTCATCTATAAGCATTTGCCATTAAGCTTTCATCAGCAGGCCATGCCAGCGGCAAAATATTTTGAAGCCTTGAGGTTACAAAGCACTGAACTTGCTTACAAATTTCATGATGAAATTTTTGAAAATCAAAGAAAGCTAAAAAATGGTGAAACATTTCTTAAAGCAATTGTTAAAAAAATTGGGGCGGATGAAAATAAACTGGCAAAAGATCTAAAAGACCCTAAGATTATGGAAAAAATCCAAAATGATATTAAGGAAGCTGGAAAATTTGGTATTCAGGGAACTCCTGGGTTTGTTATCAACGGAGTTCCAGTTAAAGGTGCCTATCCTTCTTCTCACTTCACTCAAATCATAGGTGAATTAAAGAAGAGAGGAAAAGTCCAACTCTAATTTCTTTTAAAAGTTCCTAAAATTGTTTCTTTTTTAAAAAAAGTGTCACAAATGTGACACTTTTTTTTTGTTAAAACAAAAACTTTGTCAAGCATGATGCACAAACCGGCAGATTTTTATCTTTAAAAGTCCTTATCTTGATCCAAATTTTGGAAAAATGTATAATTTTTGACATATAAGAGAAAGGATTTCTCTTGATAATAAGAAAATTCAGGAAGAATTTTCTTATTAATAATTTGAAACCATTGGACCATGGACGGTAAAAATGGCTGAAGAAGAAGCAAAACCAGAAGCTGGAGATGAAGGTTCATCTGGAAAAAACCCACTCCTCTTAATTATCACTTTAGTTAATGCAGTTCTAATGGGGGTCATTGCCTTTCTTCAATGGCAAAGTCATCAAACATTAAAAAATCAGGAATCAATTAAAGATGTGGTTACTGCTGAAATGAAAAAAATGAAAGAAGCAGAGGACCAGGAAGCTGAGACTGGAGAGGCAAAAGAACAAGATGGAATAAATTTTTCATTGGACCCCTTTACTGCCAACTTAGCTCAAGGAGATGGGCCAAGAAGATACCTCCGTTTAAAGGTGGTCTTAAGGTTTAGTAAAACTTCTAGTGAAGAAGAATTTAGGTCAAGAAAAGCTCAGATAAGAGATACTGTCATAACAATCATTAACTCTAAAAGGCCAACGGATGTTTTAAAGTTGGAAGGAAAAGATAATCTTAAGGAAGAGCTGAAGGCCGCTATAAATACTTACTTAATTGATGGAAGTGTTATTGATGTTTATTATACACAGTTTCAAGTGAATTAAAGGATTAGGCCTAATAAATCCTAGGAGGGGAACAGATGGCCCAGGTCTTAAGTCAGGATGAGGTTGATGCTCTTTTAACCGCCGTTAACGATGGGGATTCAGATGATGGTGGTGGCGGAGGTGGTGGAGGAGGTCTTGAAGATGACTTTCTTGAAGGTGATGCTGAGTTTGAGGAAGAAGATGAGAATATTCAACCCTATGATTTAACAAACCAGGACCGGGTTATTCGTGGAAGAATGCCCGTTCTAGAATTAATTTACGAAAGATTTATAAGATCTTTTCGAGTTTCTCTTTCAAACTCCCTTAGAAAAATTTCAACAATTTCTATGATTTCAACAGATTTATTAAAGTTTGGAGAGTTTGTTAACACTCTACCTATCCCATCTTGTATGTGTATTATGAGGTTTAATGAGCTTAGAGGACCTGCTCTTTTAGTTTTTGAATCAAAATTAGCATATGCAATTATAGACTCCTATTTTGGTGGAACTGATAGACCCTTTACAAAAATTGAAGGAAAGGAATTTACTCAAATAGAACTTTCTTTTATGAAGAAAGTCATGGATATGGCCATAAATGACTTAGAGGAGTCTTGGGCTCCTGTACATAGAATCGATGCCCAATATCTTAGAACAGAAATAAATCCACAGTTTGTCGGAGTTGTTCCGCCTTCTGATGTTATTATTGCCACAACTTTAGAAATAGAGTTTGAATCCGCTTCTGGAACGATAATGATTGTCGTTCCTTACTCAACAATCGAGCCTATTAAGCAAAAGCTTAGTTCTAGTTTTCAAACAGATAGTGATCTTGCAGATAGTATTTGGACTTACTGTATGAACGGTCACATAAAAGATGCCTCTGCAGAAGTGATTGTAAAATTAGGTGAGGCAAATATGAGTGTAGGTGATTTGGTGACCCTTGAAGTTGGGGACATAATTCCTCTAGGTCAAGAGGCTTCAGGTGAGGTTTCCTTAACTGTTGAAGGTGTTGAAAAAATGAAATGCCTTATCGGAGTTTATAAGGGAAGTAGATCAGTTCAGATAACAGAAGTCATAGAAGATGAAGAGCTAGTGACTGATAAAGATGAAAAAAGTAAGGAAGGGAATAATATAAAAGAAGCAGAAGCGTAAACGAGGAATACAAAATGAGTGAAGAAGAAGAAAGAAAAGAAGGTGAAGTCAAAAAGATAAAAGTAGGGGAGATTGCAGATGATTTTAAAGCTGGTGATGATGCTTTAAATAAATTAAAAATTCAAAATCTTGATTTTATTTTAGATATTCCTCTTAAGGTAACTGTTGAATTAGGAAGAGCGACGGTTTTAATAAAAGATATTTTGCAACTTGGTCAGGGTTCAGTTCTAGAGCTTAATAAATTAGCTGGTGAGCCTTTAGAGATTTTAGTCAATGGAAAGCTTGTGGCTAAAGGAGAAGTTGTCGTTGTTAATGAGAAATTTGGAGTGAGAATAAAAGAAATAATTAGTCCTATTGAAAGAATTGAAACAATAAAGTAACCGAGGGAAAAATGAATTTAAAATTAAAAATTATAGTTGCTTTGGTTTTTTTATATGGATTTCCAGAGGCTTATTCAAAATTAAGTATTAACGATATAAATTTTAAACAAAACTTCAATAAAGGTGAGTTGGAAGTAAAGTTTAAGGGAAGTATTAAAAATAAACCATCTATATTACTGAAAAAAAATATTTTACAACTGACATTTCCTTCTTCAGTGGTTTGGCCAAAGATTGAGAAGAAAACCACTTTAGGAAGTGAGAAATTTAATACGACTTTGCTAGCTTATCAATATAGCAAAGATGATGTTCGAGTAAGAATATTATTCAAAAATAATCATGGATTAGAAAATAGAGATATTAATATTAAGGTTAAAAAAAATAAGATTCTAGCGAGTTTTCCTCTTGATAAATATTTTAAAACTAAAAAAGGAAAATCTTTTCTAAATAAGAAGCCTAATCAGAATAAAAAAAGAATAGTTAAGAGTGATGCTTTGAAATATGACGAATCATATTTGGATAAGCTTCTGAAAGATAAGGTCGATGTAAAAGAAGAAAAAATTGAAAAAAATAATCAAATGAATGAAGATGAAATTAAACTAGCTCTTTCAAGTACATTAAAGAAGAAAGAAAAAAATGGAATTAATGATTACCTAATTAAGTTTATTGTTTTTATTTTTATAATAATTGGTTTTCTTTATGGAGTATTTTTCCTTTTTAAGAAGGGATTTTTTAAAAAGGGGAAAGTAGGCTTTTTGAAGAATAACGAAGGCGTTTCAATATTAAGTTCAACCTATCTTGGTCCTAAGAAAAATCTTTTAGTAGTTAAAGTTTATGACCAAGTATTACTTTTAGGGTCGTCTGAGCAGGGAGTAAATTTAATAACAGAGCTAAAGGATAAAAATGCTGTGATAAAAAGTGGTGAAATGTCCTTGGTTGGAAGTAACTTTGACATGAATTTAGATGATGCAAATAAAGGTAGTAAAGATTTTAAGTTAAAAGAAGATAATATAAATGATTTAAAAAATAAAGAGATAAAAACTGGTAAGAATAGAAAAGAAAGGTTTTCTGATCAAATAAAAACAAAATTAAGAGATCTTAAGCCTCTTCAATAAGTTGAAGAAAGGTTATTAAATGAAGTTTATATTTAAGTTTTTGTTTTTAATTTTAATTTTAATAGAGTCTTCTTTCGCTGACAAAGGGGAGTTCGGACTACCTGGTCTTTCTGTAAATTTTGGAAAGGGAGCAAATTTAGTAGACACGCTTGAAGTTCTTGTGCTTTTTACAATTATAACTTTAGCACCTGCTGTGATAATTCTTTGTACATGCTTTACCAGAATAATAGTAGTTTTATCTTTTATGAGACAGGCCATCGGTACTCAAAATATGCCACCAAATCAACTTCTAATTGGCTTTGCACTATTTTTAACCGCGTTTGTAATGCAGCCAACTGGTGAAAAGATATATTATGAAGCTGTCGTTCCTTATATGGATAAACAAATAAAAACAACAGAATCTTTAAAGATAATAGAGTTAAGCTTAAGAAGCTTCATGACAAAGGAAGTAAGAAAAAAAGACATTGGACTTTTTTATGACATTACAGGGAAGAAGGCTCCTTATAATGTTGATGAAGTACCTCTTCATTTTCTTATACCTGCTTTTATTATTTCTGAATTAAAAACAGCATTTCAAATAGGGTTTCTTCTTTATATTCCATTTCTTATTTTGGATATGGTGATAGCTTCAGTATTAATGGCAATGGGAATGATGATGTTGCCACCAATTGTTGTTTCATTGCCATTTAAATTACTTCTTTTTGTTTTAGTGGATGGTTGGCAATTAGTTACAGGTTCAATTCTAAGATCATTTAGCGCTTGAGGTTTTTATGGAAAATAACTTTGTTGGAGACGTTTTAAAACAAGCAATTAAGGTTGCTCTTTTGATATCATCGCCGATGCTTATAGGCGCATTGTTAATGGGTATTCTTGTTTCTTTATTTCAAGCGGTCACACAGATTAACGAACAAACTCTTTCATTTATACCTAAAATAGTTGTTATCGTAGGAGCAATGGTTATTTGCGCTCCATGGATGAGTGATACGATTACTAACTTTACGACGGAGTTGATTGTAAATATTCCGAAGTGGGTATCAGGAAAATGATAGATATTAGAATCACAGATTATAGACAGGTTATAGCATTTTGGCTTTGCTTTTCTAGAATTTTAGCGATTCTAATTCAACTGCCTCTATTTGATCAAATCAATATTCCAAATATGGTGAAAGTTTTGACTAGCTTAATGCTTACTTTTGCTTTGGGATCATCTGTTTATCCATATATTTATAGAGATATCGATATTGTGGGTTTAGATAATTTTTGGATTTTAACGATTGTTTATGTCTTAACAGGTTTGTTGATCGGTTTTTTTGTCAAAATTATTATGAGTATTTTTGTAGGCGCAGGTTCTGTTTTAACCCAACAGGTAGGTTTTAGTGCTGTAAATTATTTTGACCCAAGTATGGCACAGTCAACAGGTCCTTTTGAAAAATTAATTACATGGTCTATGATAATTTTAATAATTTCATCTGGTGCTTTAATACCAATGTTCCAGGGGCTACTAATTTCTTTTAAAAGTTTAAACTTTAATCAATTAATCGAGGCAAAAGACTTTTCTAACTATTACTTTTACTTTTTTAAATCAGCTTTCGCTTCAATTTTGATGCTCTCTTCTCCGATTATATTTATTAACGTATTGATTATTGTCCTTCTTGGGATTGTGACTAGGCTAGTTCCACAGATGAATGTTTTATTAGTCAGTTTTGTTGTAAATATAGGTTTAGGTTTGATTGTATTTTACTTTATTATAGACGAATTTTTTTATATTGCTTTTAACATTTATACCAAGCAGTTAGGGACTTGGTTTAATTTTATAAATTAAATTATGGAAGAAGAAAACGATTCAGAAAAAACGGAAGAACCGTCCGCTCGTAGGATAGAAGAATTTCGTCAAAGAGGAGAAGTAGCTTCTTCTAAAGAGCTTAATAGTGTTTTAATTCTATCCGCATCTATTTTAACGATAGGTCTTTCAATGACTTTTGTTTTTGAACAAATTTCAATGTATTTTGAATGGATATCAAATATTGAGTACGATAAAACTTTTAGAGAAGACCTATTTAAGAAGTTTGTTGAAAAAAGTGCAATGACAATGTTGAAGTGTTGTGCCCCTGTAATGGCAGTTGCAGGTATTGTATCTTTCCTTTCAAATATTGCTCAAATAGGTCTTCTTTTCGCTCCACAAGTATTAGAATTAAAATTAGAAAGAATCAACCCTATTAGTGGCGTAAAAAAACTTTTTTCTGTCAGGTCCTTAGCGGAAGGTTTAAAGGCAATTTTAAAATTTGTTTTTATTTTATCTATTACCTATTACTTTTTGAAAGAAGATATTTATAGTTATCGAGGCTTCCTTCATTTAGAGTTTCAAAACTCTTTTTTTCATGGAATGTGGATACTTATTAAGTTAGCCTTTTTGATATTAATTGGGATGATTCTTGTGGCCATACTGGATTTCGCTTATCAAAAAATCTCCTATCAAAATAAATTGAGGCAAACAAAAGAAGCCGCAAAGAGAGAGACTAAAGAGCAGGAAGGGGACCCAGAGATTAAGCAAAGAATTAGGACAATTCAAAGGGAGATGGCCCAAAAAAGGATGATGAATGATGTTCCCACAGCTGATGTAATTGTTACAAACCCTACCCATTACAGTGTGGCAGTCAAGTATGATAAAGAAAATATGGTTTCTCCAAAAGTTATTGCAAAGGGTAAGGATCATTTAGCTTTAAGAATAAGAGAAATCGCAAAAGAGAATAATATTCCTTTAGTGGAGAATATCCCTTTAGCAAGAAACTTGTACAATTCAGTTAAAGTTGGGGAAGAGATACCTCGAGTTTTATATAAGGCTGTAGCAGAAATTTTGGCTTTTGTTTACAAATTAAAAAGGAAAGAGAAAGCCCTTTCTTAATGAGTTAGAAAAAGGTGTTCATGGATGAACAGTTTTTTAGGAAAATTTAAAATATTTACAAGCAACTCAGATTTAGCAGTTGCATTCGGTGCATTTCTAATCCTTTGCGTGATGGTTATTCCTATCCATCCAGTTGTTTTGGATCTTTTTCTTTCTTTGGTTTTATCTTTTTCTCTTATTGTTTTATTAGTTTCTATTTACTCAAGAAAACCTCTTGATTTTTCAACTTTTCCAACTGTCCTTCTGCTTACTACATTATTTAGACTTTCTTTGAACGTTGCTTCCACAAGGAATATCTTGTTAAGAGGTTCTTCCGATGGAACATCAGCAGCTGGCCAAATAATAAGATCGTTTGGGGAATTTGTTGTTGAGGGGAACTACGTTGTTGGAATTATAGTTTTTATAATTCTGGTAATAATAAACTTCGTTGTTATAACAAAAGGTTCAGGAAGAGTTGCTGAGGTCGCAGCTAGGTTTACATTAGATGCGATGCCAGGAAAGCAAATGGCGATTGACGCTGATTTAAATGCTGGGCTTATAGATGAAGAGCAAGCCAAGAACAGAAGAAAGGAAGTTGCAGAAGAAGCAGACTTTTATGGGTCTATGGATGGTGCTTCAAAATTTGTCCGTGGGGATGCGATAGCAGGGATTTTGATTACTGTAATAAATGTTATCGGGGGGATAGTTGTTGGGATGGTCCAAGGTGGGCTAGACTTTTCAGGGGCAGCCGAAACTTTTACTTTGTTAACTGTTGGAGATGGTTTGGTTACCCAAATTCCTGCTCTAATTATATCTACTGCTGCTGGTGTTATTGCAACTAGAAACAATACGGAGTTTTCTTTAGGGGTACAGGTAGGTAATCAACTTAAGCTTCACCCCAAAGCAATTTATTTTTCTGCATCTGTTTTATTTATTTTTGCAATAATTCCTGGACTGCCGAAGCTACCTTTTATTGTTGTCGGGTGCATCCTGATGTTTGTGGCATATAGGATCGAAAAAAGCAGTGAGAGAAAAGAGATAGAAGATAAGGAAAGACAAACATCGGAGAAAGAGCAAGCTCCAGACAATTTGGAAGAGTTATTGCCCCTTGAGCTTATTGAATTAGAAATAGGTTATGGATTGGTAAACTTTGTCGATTCTGAACAGAATGGTGATTTATTAGAAAGAATCACTCATATACGAAAGCAATTTGCACTTGATTGGGGTGTAATAATCCCTTCGGTCAGAATTAAAGATAATTTGGAATTAAAACCTGGTGGATATTCATTAAAAATAAAAGGTATAGAGGTTGCAAAGGGTGAACTTCTTTCAGATCACTTTTTGGCCATGGATCCAGGAACAGTCATTGAGAAAATGGAAGGCGTAGAAACAATTGAGCCAGTATTTGGATTGCCAGCAGTTTGGATAACAGAAGATCAAAGAGATGAAGCTCAGTATAATGGATACACTGTTGTTGACTTATCAACTGTTATTGCAACTCATTTAACAGAGGTTTTAAAATCCAATTTGCATGAATTATTCGGAAGACAAGAACTCGTTAATGTTTTAGATAATTTCAAAGAACAGTACCCGAAAGTAGTCAGTGATTTAATTCCAGAGATATTGCCTCTAGGTACTGTCTTATCTGTAGCCAAAAACCTTCTTCGAGAGGGTGTCTCAGTAAGAGATCTTAGGACTATTTTAGAGTCTTTATGTGAATATGGAATTTCTGTAAAAGATGCATCTTTACTGACCGAATTTGCCAGGCAGGCCCTTTATCGTACTATCTCAGAAAGTGTTAAAAATGCTGAAGATGAGATTCCATTATATAGTTTGGATAGAACCTTAGAAGAGTTAATTGTTCAAAATATGGTAGAAACGGAATCTGGACAGCAGTTATCTCTTGACCCACAGATAACCCAAAATATTTTAACATTGCTTAACGAAAAAATTGAAGAAGCAACTGGGTTAGGGGAAAAAATGGTCCTTCTTTGTTCGCCAGTTGTTAGGCCTCATTTTAAAAAGCTAACAGAAAAATTTATACCAAATTTAATTGTAATTAGTCACAACGAACTAGGTCCGGATACGAAAATAAAATCATTAGGTACTGTGAGGTTATAAATGTTTGTAAGAAAATTTGAGGCAGATACTCTTGAAGAAGCTTTAAAAAGTATAAAGAAAGAGCTAGGACCAGATGCGATTATATTAAAGACTATTACAAATAAAGGCATAAAGGGTGCTTTTAAGAGTAAGAGGATTGAGATAACAGCAGCGATTTCTGAAAAAAGTTATGTTAAGAAAACTAATGTAGACAAAGTTCTTGATGATGAACAGCATGAAAAATTTTATAAAAATAGCTCGAACTATTTATCAAATATGATCGATAATCACAAGCCGAGAAAAAATATGGTAGTTAGTGGAGGTGCATCGAAAGGGAGTGGCTACGGTGATTTGGGTCTTAATAAAAAAGTTAATACCACAAAAGGTGGTGTAAACATATCCCTGGATGATTTTTTGGATTCAGATAGTGGAAATAACCCTGATTCATCGAAAGGAAATGATTCAAATATAGGATTAAGGGAAGCAGTTGATTCACCTAATCCATTGTCAAGTAAATTTGATGATTCTGAATTTAAAGAAATTATCGAAGAAAGAGAAGTTACTCGTAGTGAAAATAAAATGAGCCTTGGTTCTCATAATGATATGGCACTTAACATAGATAGCAGGCTAGAGAATCAGAATGAGAAAATAAAAAACTTGGAAAATCTTGTAGGTTCAATGAAAAGAGTTATTGATAATATATCTGGAGAGGAAAGAAAATGCTTAAATCAATTAACCTCCACGTTGAAGACATTTGATATAAGTCCAGCTTTTATTAATAAGATAATTAAGAAGATCTTATTTGAGTTATCTGATGAAGAGATTGAAAATGAAGAAGCTGTTTTTGACTTCTGCTTGAGAGAGATGACAAAAGAAATTTCATTAAAAATGCCACTCTTTTCAAAAGTTGATAGTGAGATAGAACCTACGATTACTGTTCTTGTATCAGAAACTTCTTGTGGGCAAAGTTCAATGATTAAAAAGATCTGTTCTTTGAAAAAAGATTCAGTGTTGATCGAGTACTCAAAAGATAGTTTAGAAAAAACAGATAGTTTCTCAGAAAAGATTTTTTTGATTGAGAAGGTGTCGACCAATAATATTGCCGAAATAGTTTCAGTATCCAAAAAATCTGTAGAGAAAAACAAATCAGTGTTTATCGACTTTAGAGTCTCAGAAAAAGATGACATTGATATAAAGAGTTTTGTAGAAAGCCTAAAGCGTGTTTTTAAGTATGTAGAAATTATTTTGTCTCTTTCTGCAATTCATTCTGAAAATTATAATAAAAAAATATTAAATAAGTACAAGGCTTTATCAGATGGGATTTCAATTTCGATGATGGATTTGTGCGCTAATTTTGGAACAGTATTTAATTTAAGTGAGTTTCAAGTACCATTTGTCTTTTTTGGCACAGGAAAAGTTATACCGGATGATTTAGAGTCATCAACATCAGAAAGAATTCTTTCAGGGATATTTCAGATTAAATAAATAGGCAAAAGGTTATGTAATGGTTTTAGAAACGGATGTTCAAAGTTGGTTAATTTCTCAAAATAGTTCCTATAGGGATATTAAAAATAAGAAACCAAAAAGGAAAGCTTCTACAATAGCTGTCACCTCTGGCAAGGGAGGTGTTGGAAAAACGACAATTTCTTTAAAGATGAGTAAAGTTTTATCTAAAATGGGGTATAGGGTATTGTTGATAGATTGCGATTACAATTTGTCTAATACTGTCGTTAAATTAGGAATACCTGTTAATAATAATTTTTTTAAATATATAAATAAAGAGAAGTCTCTTGATGATTGTATTTATAAAGATGGTAACTTTCATCTAATATCAGGTTGTAATGGAAGTTTAGACTTGTTTAATTGTTCTGTTAAACTTGAAAATTCTATCCTGGAAATATTAGGGCAAAAAGAGAGTTGTTACGACTATATTTTATTAGATTGTCCTGCCGGTATATCCAAAGAAAATCTAATAATTAATGCTTATTGTGATTATCGTATCGTTGTGGTTGTTCCAGATAAGTCATCGATAACAGATTCTTATTCGCTTATCAAAATTTTAAGTCTGAATCATGGGATACATTCGAACCATTTACTTTTGAATAAGATAACAAGCAAAAAACAATATAATAAAATCGTGAAGAGCCTGGGAGACACCGTTCAAAATTTTATAGATTGTAGACTAAATATACTCGGAGGAATACCATCAGAAAAAAATTCCACTGAGCTTTTTGAAGAAATAATTTTCAATACGGAAAAAACTAAGCTTCATGAAAAATTTTGTAATGTCATTAAGAAATTTACCGATGAGGCATCTAGGACGCCTTGTGATTTAGGCAGGCAAAATTTCTTCTAGGAGCTTTCTGAATGTCATCTTTATCTAAAAAATTAAAAAATCTAAAGGATTATAGATGTACTGTAGACCCTAAAGTTAAAAATGAAATTATTGTTGAATATGCTCCATTAATAAAATATATAGCTCAAAAAATTGCATCTAGGCTTCCTTCAAATATCGAATTAGATGATTTAATTTCATGTGGAGTCATTGGTTTGATGGATGCAATTCAGAAATTTGATCCTTCGAGAGATAATAAATTTAAAACTTATGCTGAGTTCAGGGTTCGAGGGGCAATTTTAGATGAGCTAAGGGCTCAAGATTGGGTACCTAGGTCAATTAGAGAAAAAGCTAAGCTTGTTGAAAAGACTTATGCGAAATTAGAGGTCGTTTTAGGTCGGCCTGCAACAGATGAAGAAATGTGCAATGAGCTTCAGGTTAGCCAGGATGAATTTTATGATTTGTTAAACAAAGCAAAGTCAATTTCTTTGTTAAATATTGACGATACGGCTTCATTTAGCAGGGGCGATCGAAAATTATTAGCAGGCTTGATGGAGAATAATAAGCAATCGAATCCTTTTTCCGCCGTTGCTTATAAAAACACTCGTGATAAGATTAAGGAGTGGATCGCGGCTTTGCCTGAAAAGCAAAGGCTAGTTCTCTCTCTGTATTATTACGAAGATTTGAACTTAAAAGAAATAGGTCAAGTGTTGGATGTTACAGAGTCAAGAGTTTCACAGCTCCACACACAGGCAATTATTAAGCTAAGGTTAAAACTTAAAAACGTCTTCGATTCGATGGAAGATCTATCTTGCTAGATGACCTATGGTGAATTTAACAAATAAAATATATGTCGATGGTATAAGAACCTTAGAGGATCTTTATTTTCTTATAGATCCAAATCTAGAACCTGTTCTTGAAAAGGTCCTTTATCATTTTAATGAATTGAAAAACGAATCTGAAAGAGAGTCTGTTGATAGTCCAATCAAGCTTAATAATTTTCAAAATATTGCTAATTCATTTGATAAATATCTAAGAAAAAAAATATACGATTTCTTTTTGTTTAATAATAATGTTTTTCAAATAAGTTATTGCGATAAAGGAGATGAACTTAATTTCTCGAAATGGGATCAAGTCATTTCTTTAGTCGGAGATATTTTAGGTACCTTTGAATTGTTTGAGTTTTATAGGGATCTAAATTTCTCAATAGACGGAGATGGTATAAGAGTATCTAGCTTTATAAATGAAAGTTTTAACTTCAATAAAGTTAGATTAAAAATTAAAGAAAAGATTAAGGCTTTTGCAAAAAATGAAGTTCTACTTACATTTAAATTAAATGAATCTGTTTATGATGGCATTTTGTCTTTTGATATATTTTTCGATTTTAGTTTTAATAATCACTTGTTGTATAAAGTTGACTTTGAAGATAAAAGCAATGAAGTCCTACTATTTTCCAATATTCTTCCAAATTATATTGTTGATTATAAATTTTTAGAAAACCTGAGAAAGACGGTCTTTCTTGAAGTTACGGAAGACCTCAGGTTAAAGCGTTTTAATTACCTTCCTTCCTACATTAAAAATGATTTTGCAGAAAAAGAATTTTTCCATTTCCACTTTCTATTTCATTCCGTTTCACTCATAATACCAAAGAAAGGGAAAGTATTGCCTATTCGAAATCTCAGCTCCGACTTTTTTGATGGAAAAAGTTATTTTGAAGAACGCAATTTCAGTAAAGAGAAAAAAGGTAAAAAGCCAGTTATAGATCTTTTTTCTCTGATATCTTAGTAAGAGTTGCCTCCTAACCTTTTTATCCCCTTTCACAGGTCTTTTATGAAAATTAAGCTTAGTGGAATATTTTATTATTACTTCATTTTCTCTCTTATTTCATTAGCCTGCATTACCGGTTATGGAGGTTATTTCTTTTGGAAAAAAGGAATGGGTAATTTTGACTTAATAAATAAAGTATTTGAAGCATCCTATAAATTCGATGAAATCAAAGAAAGAAAAGATATCAATAGATTAAAAGTCCTTATAGAAAATGACAGATTAAGAGAGAGTATAAAGGTTCTTAATAAGTTTGAAAGTGATCTCAAAACTTTAAAATTTCTTGAAAGCAAACAAAAACAGTCGGTTAATATCCAGAATAGTATAAGAAAAACTAAAAACTCTATGACTGAATTACTTTCTTTTCCGGAGCTTTCTTCCATTATTTTTGTTCTAGGAAAAAAAGTGAATAAGTTTGGTGACTTCGTTACTCAAAAACAATGGAGAACCTTAAGTCGGATGACTAAAATAATGAAGGCGAAAATGTCACCTGGGAAAATAAAAAGACCAGGGTTTTTTAGTTATCAAAAACTTGAGCGATTTAGTTATAAAATTAAATTTGATTTGAGAAGAATGAAAAATATAACAAATTCCTCTCTCCTAAACCGAAATGACAAAAATATTATTCTTGAAAACCTTAAAACTCTTAATACTGAAGTATTTATGTTGGAAAGGTATTTAGGTTTTTTGAAAAAATTGATGTTGGAAATTAAGTCACTAGAAAAAAACTATAAGTCCTGGAATGAAAAAGTTGGTCCTCTTATATCGTTACAGAAATTGACATTTTATAAAAATGCAAAAAACTCCTTAACATTTATAGTTGGATTGTTTTTAGGAACTCTTCTCCTGCTATTCCTTGGTTTACTTTTAAAGAAAGCAAAAAATAAAAAGGATAGCTCTGCTATTGAGAATATTATTTTAAAATGCATTGGAGAAGGGATTATACCTTTAAAAAATAGACTAAAGTATAATTTTTCAAGTCAATTTAAAGATCACTTTAAGAAATATAAAATGTATCTTCACAAAAGGATGGAATTTGGGGCCATTTTTCAAGAAGGAATGCCTTTTTCAGGAATTCTAATTGATTCAAACCTAAATGTTATTTGGGGTAATAAATTATTTTATGAAAATTGGGGTCTCTTAGACTATAAGGAAAGGAATGAAATATTAACTTGGGACTTTCTTAAAAAATATACAAATTTAGGGGAAAGCACACCAATCATTTCTGCTCTTAAAGAAAATATCGCGGGTATATATCAAATCCAAGTTAAAATTAATTCGGATACCATGCCTTACGAAATGTATGTTTCACCCATTAATTATGCAGATAAAGTTAAAATAATGATCCTATTTTATCCTTTAAGATCTTTGGAAGAAACCCTTGCAAATCAGACAAAAGCGATAATAGGCCCTGTCTCAAGGAGCTTAGAAGCTTTAATGAGTAATCATTTTAATCCAGTCTTTAAAGAAAATATTAAAAATGATTTCAACGCTGCTGGTATAAATCAACTGTTTGATAAGTTTTGTAAGTACAATGAGTTTGTTTGTCAGCAAAGAATGGGTCTTCTTAAAGAAATTGAAAGGTTAGAAAATAATCTTTATGACCAATATAAGCTTGTAGATGATTTAACACTTGTTTTTAATGAGAAGAGGGCACTACAGGGAAGTGTCTTGAAAAAGTTTGATGACACCAAAAACTCTATTATTGAATTAATCAACTCTAAAAGTGAGATTGAAAGAAGTTCTGAGAATATTACCCAAGTTTTTAAAGAATTTTTTAATATTCAAAGTGATTTACTTAGAAAGTCTAAAGATATTAAGGTTCTTTTCGAAGAAAATGAAAAAACATTTTCAAGAGTTTTTCGCCTGAAGGACGGAGTTAAAGAGTTGAGAGTCACTATTTTTGAATTTAGAAATAAAATACTTAGGTCTATTGATCAATCATTGGCATTTCAGAAATCTGAAAATGGGTCTTCAAAACTTGGGCAGAGCCTTTCAAAAATTAAGTTGGAAATTAATGGCTTTGATAAAGTTCTCCATAACTTTTCTCAAATAATGACAAACTTAGATGTTGCTCTTTCTAAAATTCAATTGCTTTTAGAAAATAAAGACTTACCTAAGTTTGATGAAGTTAAAGCTGAGTTCAACTTGGCTAAAAAGAATATTGATACTGAAACTTATAACCTTAAGCAGTTTAAGAATAAAAGCGAAACCAAATCTTCTGAAATGATTGATCATTTAAAAATACTTTATGATAAGTTTCTCTTAACATCTGAAAAACAAAAGCAAAGTGAAGAGTTAATTGTTTTAAGTCGTAACAGTCCTGAGTTTGGATCACTAAGCGTAAATCAAATAGACTACGAAACTAGAAAAAGGTATGGAGATGAGATAACTATATAATCATTCAAAAATTTCATTTGAAAAAGCTTTGATATTTTCTAAGAGCTTTTCCTTACTTTTTGAATTATCAATATAGTAATCGGCCAATTGTTTTTTCCTTTCTATATCAATTTGGCTTTTGATAATTTTTTCAGCAAGATTCTTCTCAATCTGATCACGCTTAATAAGCCTTTCTATTTGTAGTAACTTTGTTGTGTAGATACATAATGTAATGTCAAATTTAGTATCCATATTCTTTTCAAAGAGAAGTGGCACATCGTAAATTACAAAATTAGGTGAGTTAAACTTTTTGAACTCTTCTAAAAATGTTTCAGGTATTTGAGTATAGATAAATGATTCAACTTTGGACTTTATTTCCTCTGAGGAAAAGAAGACTTTTCTAAGAGCTTTAAAGTCTATTTGATTGTTGTTTTTGACACATTCATGAGAAATAGTCTTTATAAAGGATATGGCTGAGGGCTTTGAATAAATGGTTTTAACTAAAGCATCCGCGCAAATAATGGGACATCCCATTTCACTGAAAAAAGCACTTGCAGCAGATTTTCCTGTAGCGATACTTCCAGTCAAGCCGATCAAGGGGACACTTAATCCAAAAAGTCTATCCTCTGGGTTGAGTTTATGAAATTCTTTTTTAAGTCCTTTCATTGCTTTTTGGCCTTGTCCCAAAAAAGGTCCATTTCTTTTTGGTTTAACTCTTCAATTTTATATCCACTATCCTTAATTAAAGATTCCATTAGTCGGAACCTTTTTATAAATTTGGTATTCGAGTCTCTTAGGCATTTTTCAGGATCAATTTCAAGATGCCTTGCCAATTGAACCGTCGAGAACAGTAAATCACCTATTTCTTCTTTAACTCTTTCTTGGGAAATAGAAGCAGGGGCTAACTCCTCTTTTAATTCTTGCCACTCTTCTTCTACTTTCCAACTTACTTGGTTGTAATCTTCCCAATCAAATCCTACTTTTTCGGTAAGTTTACCTATCTTGAATGCTGATAACATGGAGGGGTATTTAAGGACATCATCACTAATGAGGGTTTTTTCTTTTGAGTCTTTCTTTTCCTGCTCTTTAATTTTTTTCCAATTGATGGAAACTTGTTCAGCGGTAATTGTGGAGTCTTTTTCTTTAAAAACGTGTGGATGCCTTTTGATTAATTTATCTTTTAGAGTTTTACAAATATCTTCAAATTTAAAGGAGCCCTCTTCTTCAGAAATTGTTGCATGGAGTAAGACCTGTAATAGGATATCTCCCAATTCCTCTTTCATGTGAACCGTGTCTTCATTTTCAGTGGCATTTATAAACTCAAAGCTTTCTTCTATTAAATAGGGGAGAAGCGTTATATGAGTTTGTTTAAGATCCCAAGGGCACCCTTCTTTTGGGTCTCTAAGTTTTTTGACAACTTCTTTCAAACTATTGAACTCTTTATTTTCCATTTAGATGTCCTTAGGCAATAAACTTCTTTCAAATTGATGGTTTGTTGTTTAAACAAATAACTATGTTAACTCAAGAAATTACAACAAAAAAAGCAAATCTAATATGTATAGACACGTCGCGTCTTGGTCGTGTTAAATATGACTCAACTGATTTAAAAAAGAGACTTAAGGTTTCCTTGGATGTCATTCAAGATTTTTTAATGAGTTCTAAATCAGGTTGTTTGGGCTTGGGCAACTTTGGCGTCTCACAGTTCGAAGTCGATGTGACACTATGTGGTACTCATAAGATTAGGAGCCTTAATACAGTCTATCGTAATAAACAAAAGGTTACTGATGTTCTTTCATTTCCTGTTTACGAAACACTAAGGAGTGATTCAGACTCTTTCATTGAACCAAGCCCCTTTGTACACCTTGGGGACATCTTTATCTGTAAAGAGGTTGCAACTCGACAAGCGAAGGAGTTTAAAATCTCTTTTGAAGAAGAAGTGCTTCACTTGTTTATTCATGGTTTTTTGCATCTTTGTGGCTACGATCATGAGATTTCCAAGGAAGAGGAAGAGTTAATGTTTAGTTTAGAGGATACTCTTCTAGATAAGATTTCTAAAAAACTTAGAAAACTAAAATAATAAGGCTTAGATTACCTTTCAATTAATGTAGTATGCTAAGACAGTCAAAAAGGTGGAATAGTGAAAGAGTCTCTTAAAATACAAGTCGCTGAGAAAAAGTCGGAAATGAAAAAATACGATGACAAGCTTGCCAGTTTACGGAGGTCGCTTTGATGTAGAAAAGAAAAAGCATCGACTTAAAGAGATATTAGAAATGGAATCTATGGAAGGTTTCTGGACGGATACTGAAAATGCCTCAAAAATTCAAAAAGAAAAATCAATCTTAGAAGATGTTGTATCTACCTATGATGGCTTACAAATACTTTACGACGACTTTGAAACTCTCGTTGAATTTGTTGAAGAAGAGGAAGATGAAGACTCTGCTATGGAGTCACTGGAAATTTATGAGAATTTCTTAGATAGTTTTCATGAAGCAGAAAAAAAGGTTCTTCTCTCTGAGGAATTAGATTCAAATAATGCTATCATTACAATAAATGCTGGGGCTGGAGGGACAGAGTCATGTGATTGGGCAAGTATGCTTCAGCGGATGCTTTCTAGGTGGTGTGAATCTAAAAAGTTTTCTATAAAAATTTTAGACTTTCAAGCAGGTGATGGGGCTGGATTGAAGTCATGTACTATGGCCGTAGAAGGCAATTATGCCTATGGATTATTGAAGTCTGAAACTGGAGTCCACAGACTTGTCAGAATTTCTCCATTTGACTCAAATGCTAGGCGTCACACCTCTTTTGCCTCCGTTTTTATTTCTCCAGAGGTTGATGACGATATAGATATTGAAGTTTTGGATAAGGATTTGAAAATAGATGTTTTTAGGTCTGGGGGAGCTGGTGGACAGTCGGTGAACACAACAGACTCAGCAGTTAGAATGACCCATATGCCAACTGGAATTGTGGTTAATTGCCAAAATGAAAGGTCTCAGCTTCAGAATAAAATTCAGGCCATGAAAATTTTGAAGGGAAGGCTCTATGAGTTGGAACTTGAAAAGAAAAAAGCTGAAGCTCAAGAAGTTGAATCAAGCAAAAAGGAAATTGGTTGGGGCTCTCAAATTAGATCTTATGTTCTTCACCCCTATAAAATGGTCAAAGATCACAGAACGCAATTTGAAGTTGGTGCTGCAGAAAAAGTTTTAGATGGTGATCTTGATGGTTTTATGGATTCTTTTCTGAGATGGTCTATAGAGGGTACAAAAGAGGAGTCAACCCAGTAACTGAGTTATAACTTTGGGAGTTTGTCTTGTTAAAAGCAAGGAGTAAGCTGTTTAACGTTTTTCTTAGGGATCAAAGCTCTTTTAAATTTGCTTTTGGAGTGCTTTTGGGCCTCTCCTTTTCAATTGGAGTTATTTTATCGACTGTTGGATTAATGGATGGCTTTGAATCCGTTATGAAAAAAGCTTTAAAAAACTCTGTTGGAGACTTTTCTTTGATTTCAAAAGAAGGCTTTTTCTCCTTTGATAAGAGCATTTCGAAGTCTTTGAAATCAATAGGCGTAAAGGAGAAAACATCTTTTATTCAGACTGAAGGTTTTGTCATTTTTTCTGATTATTCACAGGGTGTTCAGGTTAAGGGGGTAGAACCTTCCGAGTTCTCTAGTGTGACGGGTCTTGGTTTGAAGTTTGAAGATAATGAAGTCGCTATTGGGATACAGCTTGCGAAAAAATTTGGCATCAAAAAGAATGATAGAATTGTCCTCGCTTTTGCTACAGGTAATAAAAGTATGTCTGAAAGGCCACTTTTAAAAGGCTTTTTAGTTGGCCAAATTCTTACTCACGGTCTTTATCAAAAAGATGAAAGAATTATTTATATGGAAAGAAAGGTTCTTGATTCTATCCTTGAACTTAAGGGAATGGTGAACGTAGTATCTGGTAATTTACCTTTCACAAATTCTTTGGGGAAAGAGCTTAAAGCTAAAAAAGTGGTTACAAACCAGTCGATGTTTACTTTTTTCGAGAAGGCAAAGGAGGTTATCCCTAATTCATTTTATTTGCGTCCTTATTGGGATGAATATGCTCCATTGCTTGAAGCCGTAAAACACGACAAGCTCATTATCACCGTAATCCTACAACTTGTTGTTATCGTCTCTATTTTTAATATGATTGCCTTTATTTTTTATGTGAATGAAAAGAAATCAAGGGAGATTTTCCTTTTTCGGGCTTTGGGGATGAGTGAAAGAGAGCTTTTAAAGACGTGGCTTTTTGTTGTTCTTGCCTTTTGGCTAATATCCTGTCTTTTATCACTTTTTTTCCTTCAAATTTTTAACTGGTCTTTAGCAAACTTAGCTCTTATTAAACTTCCTGGAGATGTTTACAATTTAGAGAGGATTCATTTAGTTTTAGAGTTTGAAGACTATGCTATTGTGTTTTTTGCTTCTTTATTTTGGTTTGCATTCTTTTCTTGGCTTGCTTTATTCCGGATGAGGAGAAAAAGTATATTAGAAGGTTTAAGAAAGGAGTTTTCCTAATGGCTTTGGTTGAATTAAGTGATATCAGGAAGAGTTTTGGAAAAGTTAATGTATTAGGAGGCATCAATTTAAGCTTTGGAAAAGAGAGAGAGTACGTTATTCAAGGTGCATCAGGCTCCGGTAAATCGACACTCTTATATTTGTTGGGAGGTCTTGATACTCCTTCTTCAGGTAAAGTGATGATAGATAACATGGACCTAGCTCATTTTGGAGATGAGGAACTTGCGAAGTATAGAAATACCTTTGTTGGGTTTGTTTTTCAATTTCACTTTTTGCTTTCATCCTTAAATTGTTTGGATAATATTTTACTTCCCTCAAAGCTTGGAGACTTTGATGAAAGTGCTATTAAAAATAGAGTTTTAGAGCTCGCTCATTTCTTGGGTGTCAGTCATTCCCTAGAAAAGAATCCTTTTGAACTTTCTGGAGGAGAGCAACAAAGAATCAATATTATTCGGGCTCTTTCTTTAAAACCGAAGCTTTTACTATGTGATGAGCCTACAGGGAGCCTTGATTCAGAAAACTCAGCAAAGGTTATTGGTCTTCTTAAAAAACTTTCAAAAGAGTTTGGTGCAACTTTAGTACTTGTAACGCACAATGGAGAAATAGCTTCAACCTTTGATTCAATTATTAATATTCAGGACGGACTCATAAAAGCATAGGCTAGTTCATATAACGTTCTGTATCCAAAAAAAATTTTCTTTTTGTAAGATCGTAGTAATATTGATAAATTTTTGGGCCCAAGCTATATTTGGAAGCTTTAGGAGTTTTTCAATTACTAACATATGGAGTTAGAAGTTTGCGTTTCACTCATAACCAAATAACTTATTTGACCAAACTTTTGGTGCTTTTTTTAGTTATAGCACCACTATTTGAAAAAGATGCTGTTTTGGCTGAGGAAAATTTCTTGGGTCAAGAAAAGGCTTTTTTTAGGATAGATGAAGTCAAAGTTTTAGGTAACAGAAAGGTAGAGGTCGAGGCAATTCTTGAAAAGATAATTTCGAAGCCTGGTGTTGTACTAAGTAATTATCTCTTAAAAAAAGATTTGGAAAAAATTTACTCTCTCAAATACTTTGATGAAGTAGAAGCTCATAAGGAAGTTCGGGGAGGGAAAAATGTTTTGCTTTTTAAGGTTTTGGAAAGACCAACTACTGCAAGTGTTAAGTTTCGTGGAAACGATGAGTTAAGTAATGATGATCTACAAGAAAAAATTGGTAGCAAAAGTTTTTCTATTCTTGATGTCAATTTAATCAAAAAAGATGTTAATGAGCTCAAAAAGCTTTATGAAGAAAAAGGCTTCTTTCTTGCGACTGTCGATCATGAAATACAGAAAAAAGAAAATAATGCGGTTGATATCATCTTTCAAATTAAGGAATTTGATAAGCTGAAAATAAAGAAGATTACCGTTTTAGGGAATAATGCTTTCACTGATAAGCAATTGAAAGAGCTTATGCAGACACGAGAAGATTCCGTCTTTTCATTTTTATCTGACGCGGGAAACTTTCAGGAGTTTAATTTTCAAGGAGACTTGGAGAGGTTAAAGTACTTTTATAAGACGAAGGGATTTCTTCAGATAAATGTTGGGACACCTGAGTTAACGATTTCAGAGGATAAAAAGTGGCTTTTTATAACCTTTAAGGTTAATGAAGGCCCCAAGTTTGAGGTCAATGAGGTCAATTATCGGGGAGACTTACTTTTTGCAAGCTCAGAATTAAAAAAGGTCGTTAAGCTCGAAAAAGGAGCTATTTATTCTGAGGATACCCTTAGAAAAGATATAATGGCCTTAACTGAAAAATATCAAGATGAAGGTTATGCTTTTACAAACGTTTCTAGAATTTTGAGGGTTGTACCAGGCGAAAACAAGGTTAACGTAGACTTTAGTTTTGAAAAAGGTCAGAAGTCTCAATTTGGTAGAATCATTATTAAAGGTAACTCAAGGACAAGGGACAAGGTTATAAGGCGTGAGCTTCTTATTAAAGAAGGTGCTCAGTTTTCTGGTAGTGATTTAAGAAAATCTAGAGAAAATGTAAATCGACTTGGTTACTTTGAAAAAGGGTCCGTTGTTTTTACAACTGTCGCTGTTAAAGGAAGGGATAATCTTCTCAACGTTGAAATATCAGTGAAGGAGAGGAATACAGGTCAGATGTCCGTAGGAGCTGGTTATTCTTCTGCTCAGGGAGGCTTTTTTCAAGGGTCTATATCCCAGAATAACTTTCTTGGGCGAGGGCAAAATTTAAATTTTTCCTTGTCTGTAGCAAAGAATAAAACTGACTTTAATCTTAGTTTTACAGAGCCTTACCTTCTTGACACGAAGTGGACTGCAGGGGGAGACCTTTTTCACTCGGAAAATAGAATGAGTGAATCTTATTCTTTTAAGAAAAAAGGATTAGGTTTGAGAGTCGGTTACCCAATTTTTGACTACACTCGAGCCTTTGTAAACTATAAGTGGGAAGAGACTCGAATTACTGATAGCGTAGATAAAACTCTTGATACCGGCTTAGACAACGGGGTTGCTTCATCGATAAGTGGAACTGTGGTGAGGGATAAGAGAAATAATGCCTTCGAACCTACAGGTGGATACTATGCAAAGGTTACAACTGAGTGGGCAGGTCTTGGTGGAGATAAGCATTGGTGGAGGAATGAACTTGATGCGAGATATTTTAAAAGGTTAATAGGAGAACTTGTTTTAAGGACTCGTTATTTCCTTGGCACAATTGAGGCACTTGAAGAGAATAAGGATAAAGGGCTTCCGAGAACAGAAAAATATTATTTAGGAGGATCGAGAAACCTGAGAGGTTATTCATTCCAAGCTGTAGGCCCCAAGAAGTCGGTAGAAGGGCAGCCTGATGTTAACGAGGGCGGAACTTTTTCTACATTTGGGATTTTTGAGTTGGAGCATCCTTTGGTCCGTGAAGCAGGTCTAAAGTGGGTTGTCTTTTTCGACGTTGGTCACGCTGGAGGCCCAGATAATATTATATTAAAAAAGGACTATGGTTTTGGGTTTAGGTGGTTCTCACCCATAGGTATTTTAAGGTTTGAGTTTGGGTATCCTCTCAATCCTAGTAGCACTGATGCGAGTAGTCAATTTCACTTTGATATAGGGCAGTTATTTTAATGGAGGAATAAATATGAAGAATAAGACTTTTACTCTATGTAGCATTATTTTTGCTTTTCTTTTTTCTGCTTCTTCTTGGGGGGCAAAGGTTGGAACTGTTGATTTAAATAGAGTTGTTGTTGGAATAAAAGAGATGAAAGGCATTCGTGAAAAGTTAAAAGCTTTCCACATGTCAAAGCAAATGGAGTTGAAAAAAGCAGAAGCAGAAATAGCTAAGGTTCATAAGAGCTTTCAGAAAAAAAGTATGTTGATGAATGATAAGACCAAAATGGAAAAGCAAAAAGAGATCCAGGCAATGGTCATAGAGTTAAATAAGAAAAAGTATATGATGGAGAGGGAAATCCAGCAGTTTGGTAAAAATGCACAGGCTCCTGTAATGAATAAGATCAAAATTATTATTGATAGTATCTCTTTGAAAGAAGCCGTGGACTTTACTCTTGATACAGCAACGGGACAGTTGTACTACGCAAAAAATAAGATAGATCTGACACAAAGAATTATTGATGAATATAATAAGAAGCACCCTGTTAAAACTAATTAGTCTATAGGTGTTGAAGGAGGCTTCTGCTGAGTTGAGGGAGTATAAAATGTTGTTTAATAATGATGAAGTGAAGTCGTTCCTTCCCCACAGGGACCCATTTCTTTTTGTAGATTCTGTAGAAGAAGTAACGTTGCCACCAGAGGTAGACGAGAATAAGCCCAATCTGGCTTTAAAAGATTGTATTGGAGCGACAGTTACCGCTTCTTTCTATACTAAAAAAGACTTAGATATCTTTTCAGGGCACTTCCCAGAAAACCCTGTGTTGCCTGGAGTTATTCAGATTGAGATGATGGCGCAGGCGTCTTGTTTTATGAGTAGCAAAGTGTATAAAGAGCCTGAAAACTATAGACTTGAAGTTGCTCTAATGGGGGCGAGCCATTGTAAGTTTCGTAAGCCTGTACTACCTGATATGGACCTTACTATTAAGGCTAAGTTGGTAAAAGTAAGAGGGCCTGTCATTTCCTATGAAGGTGAAATTTACCATGGTGAAAACTTGATGAGTGAAGCTTCCTTATTAGCGTCTGTAAAGTTTATTGAGAGGGATTCATAAAGACCTCTCAGAGCTGTTTAAGATTTAAAAAACTATAAAGTTTAGTTGAGGTTAATCATGGAAATGCCTGAGATCCACCCTACTGCGATCGTTTCTCCAAATGCTATTATTGGCGAAAAAGTGAGGATTGGGCCCTATTGTATTATTGGACCAGATGTTGTGATTGGAGAGGGAAGTTACCTTCGTAGTCATATTGTCATAGAGGGAAAGGTTACAATTGGAAAAGAAAACGAGATATACCCTTTTTGCTCCATTGGGGCTGCTCCTCAAGACTTGACTTACAAAGGAGAGCCTACTGAGGTGCGTATCGGTGATAATAATATTTTGCGGGAGTACGTTTCAGTACACAGGGGAACCTTAAAGGAAAAAGGTCTAACTGAAGTTGGAAACCATTGTATGCTGATGGCCCACGTTCATGTCGGACATGATGCAAAGGTTGGTGATAAATGTGTTATCGCAAACTCAACGAACTTGGCAGGCCATGTAAAAATGGGTAGCGGTTGCATTATCGGTGGAGGAACTAGTATATCTCAATTTGTATCTCTTGGGAGAGGCTGTTACATCGGTGGGGGATCTATCGTTGTAAGGGACATCCCTTCTTTTTGCACAGGTTTAGGTAATAGATGTAGACTCAAGGGAATCAATATTATCGGAATGAAGCGTAATGGGTTTGATAAAAAGACCGTTTCAGAGGTTGTTGATTTTTTCAGAGATATGGAAGCCTCAGCTCTTTCCCCAAAGTCTTACGTTGTGAATGAATATTTAAATGCTGAAGAAAAACCAAATGAGGTCATTCAGGAAATGATATCCATGATTAATTCTACACAGGTTGGAATGGCTCCTTTTCTAAATAATTGAAAGGTTAAAAAAAGGGGAGTCTAAGAATGAGTGATGAAGTTCAGAAAAACTTGAAAGTAGCAGTTGTGGGATATGGACACCTCGGAAAGTGGCATTGTGAAAAAGTAAGTGAGTCTTTGAAAGCGAGCTTAGAAGTTATTGTTGACCCTTTATCTGCTTCAAGGGAAAAGGCGAGAGTTGGCCATCCTGGAGTTAAGGTTCTTTCTAGGTTAGACGAGCTGAGAAGTGTGGATATTAATGCAGCGATTGTTGTTGTTCCTACAAGCTTTCATTTTGAAGTCGTGCAATACTTTTTGGAGAGAGGTGTTTCAGTCTTTTGTGAAAAACCTCTTGTTTCGAAGTTAAGTGATGCCTACCGCCTAAGAGACATCATAAATGAAAAAGGTGGCACACTACAAGTCGGTCACAGTGAGAGGTTTCATCAAATCTGGGAAAAGCGTGAAAGCTTCGAAAAGTTTCTAGATGGACCAGCTATCATTCGATTAGACAGGTTAGCTGTATCCAAAGGTAGGGCAAAGGACGTAGATGTCGTTCAAGACCTTATGATTCACGATTTAGATTTAATAAATTATCTTATAGATGAAAAACCCTATGCTCTCAGGGCTTGGGGATGCAAGATGGTTGATGATAAATGGGACTCAGTAACTGCAGAATTAAAGTTTTCTTCAGGCAAGGTTGCTTTTTTGACCTCTGCGCGTCACTATGTAGAGGAAAAGCGTTTCCTTTCTGCGACTAACTCTCGTGGGAGCCTCCTCGTTGACCTTTTAAACCATAAGTTAAAAGTCTCGGAGTCATCGGAAGAATGTGATGGAGAATTTGTTATTCGTGATGAAACTTATGATAAGAGAGATCATTTAAAGTTGGAGCAGGAATTATTTTACTCTTCAATCTTGGATGGAAAAAAGGTGGTAGTTGGTTTGGAAGAAGGGCTTTATGCAGTTAAGCTAGTGGATAGAATATTAGAGAGCTCAGCTAGCGATCAAGAAATAAATATTTAGAGTGGTGGGGTCTTTATTGTGGGACCAAATTGTCTAGTCATTGCGGGTGAAAAATCTGGAGAGGAACATTGCCTTAGTTTCTTTGACTCTCTTCGGGCATCGTATCCTGAAATGAGTTTTTGGGGAGTTGGAGGAGATGATCTTCAAGATAGAGGAATGGAGCTCCTTTACCATCTGAAAGACTTTTCCTCTATGGGGTTCAGTGAAGTTATCCTAAAAGTTCCTTTTTATTTAAAAGCCTTAAGAGTTATTGAAGACGAGGTAAAGAAAAGGCAGTGTAAGGTAGCTATTCTTATAGATTTTCAAGATTTCAATCTAAAGCTTAGTAAAAAGCTTAAGTCACTTGGAGTGAAGGTCCTCTACTACGTGGCTCCTCAAGCGTGGGCTTGGAAAGAGTGGCGTGCTAAAACAATTCAAGAAACAACAGATACTTTATTTACTATTCTCCCTTTTGAAAAAAAGTGGTTTCAAGATAGAGGTGTCAAAAATGTAGTCTCACTCAAGCACCCTTTATGGCTTTCTTATAAAGATAAAATTTTAAATAAAAAACCTGGTGATGAATGTCACTACGAAGGTAACTGGAAAGGAAGCCCCAAAACTATTTTATTACTTCCAGGTAGTAGGAATTCAGAAGTTAGCTCTCTTTTGCCTATGTTTGTAAAAGCAGCTGAACTCCTTACCAATAAATGGGAAATTGATTTACGAATTGTAACTTCCGAGAATGTATCTGATTCTTATTATAAGCCCTTTGCTCACTTATTTAATCGTGTATATGAGTCTAAGGCTTTAGGCGATGCTCTTTTGGAGGCTGATCTAGCCGTCGCTGCAAGTGGAACAGTGACTTTAGCGGCAGCTTTGTTTTCGGTGCCTACAGTCGTTTGTTATAATTTATCTTTATTAAATAATTTTATTTTTTATAATTTTCTTAATTATGATGGGCCTATATCTTTGGCGAATATAGTGCATGGGGACTTTGTATTTCCAGAGCTATTTAATGAGGGCTTTAGTGACTTCAATGTGGCTCAGGCTTTAAATAATTGGTTAGAGGATTATGAAAAGTTTTCTACTCTTAAAAATCGTTTGAGAGGAACTGAAGCGCTTCTCAGAGGTGAGATGGAGGATGTCGCTCCATGCCTAGAGGGTCTTTTGAGGGAGTCTTATGTCAACAATGGATAAAGCCATTTCAAAGAAAAGGTCAATGAGGCACTATTTGAAAAACTCTTTATTGGCCCTTTTAAACCCTTTTTCTTTTCTTTGGGAAACAATGTATAAATTGAGGCGGTTTTCTTACAATTTTGGCTTAGTAAAAAAAAGAAAATTTAGCGTTCCTATTATTTCTGTAGGAAATATCACCTTTGGTGGCACTGGAAAAACTCCTTTTTCGATTTGGCTTGCTGAGTATTTAGCTACTTTAGATAAAAAAGTAATGATTTTGATGAGAGGATATAAAGGTAACCTCGAGCAAAAAAGTGGAATTTTAAGGGCAGGAAAGAAATTAGGCTTTTCTCCATTTGACTTTGGTGATGAGGCCCTCCTTTTGGCAAGAAGGTTAAAAAAAGCCTCGGTTGTTGTTGGTAAGAAAAGAAGTGATAACTTGGAGTATTACTTTCCCTCTGAGCAATCTGATGTGGTTCTTTTAGATGATGGACACCAGCATTTAAAATTAGATAGAGACTTGAATATTGTTCTTTTTGACTCTTTGATGGATTTATCAAGGTATAAACTAGCGCCAAGGGGTTACCTCAGGGAAGGGTTTTCTTCTCTGAGAGATGCCGATTTAATAGTTTTGGGAAGAGCAGATCAGGTATCGACTTACCAGCTTGATCAGCTAAAGGCCCTTATTAAACCTCACATTAAAAAAGGAGTTCCTTTTTCTGAGATAGGTTATAAACCGACAGGCCTTTTTGATATCAATTTTACTAAGACTGAAGGTGTCGAGTATTTAAAAGGTAAAAATGTTTTATGTGTAGCAGGAGTCGCTTCACCTGAGTCTTTTTTTGGTCTTGTCGAATCTCTTGGTGCCAATATCGTAGAACGCTACTCTTACCCAGACCATTACTTCTTCAAAAAAAGTGATATTCTTGAGTTAACTAAAAAGGCTAAAGAATCAGGAGCCTTTATTTTAACAACTGAAAAAGACATGGTTAAAATTAGAAAAGTTACTGAGTTTCAAAGCTTGATATATCTAGGAATTGAAGTCTCTTTCCAGAGTGGAGAAAAAGAGCTTAAAGAGAGAGTTTCAAGTGTTCTTTGACCTGCCATTTTTAAAATAACTGAAAATAAATTTTATTTACTGTTGAATAGTGTCTATTTTAGGCTGTTTTTTAGCTATTTATCTCTTGTGGAATGTTGACTAATGACATGCGGCTAACATATTCTCTTCGAGCGATGCCTTCAGTAGAAGTATAAGCAGCTCTCCGTACGGAGAGACAAATAAAGTTTAAGGTGGATTTTTATGTCAGATGATTTATCAAAAAAAATGAAGTGGCTTCAGGACTTCGAAGTTGTTTACGGAGAAGAAACGGAAGAAGTTGAGCAAACTGAGTTTTCTAGCATGCTAGAAGAGAATGCAACGAAAAGTTTCCAAGAAGGGGAAGTTTTCAAAGGACAAGTTATCAATATTGGAGCTGATTATGTAACAGTTGATATTGGTTACAAGCAAGAGGGTCTTGTTTCTGTTAAGGAATTCCAAAATTATGATGGAACTCTAAAAATTAAGAAAGATGACGAAATTGAAGTTTATTTGGAAAAACTAGAGTCTGCTTTAGGGAACCTTGTTCTTTCTAAAGATAAGGCTGAAATTCTTAAAGCTTGGGATAAAATCTCTGAAGCTTGTGAGAAGGGTAATCCTCTTGAAGGAACAGTTATTGCTAAAGTTAAGGGTGGTCTTTCTGTCGATATCGGAGTTAAGGCATTCTTACCAGGATCTCAAATTGATCTTCGTCCAACTCGTTACCTTGATAAGTACATTGGTAAAACAATGCAGTTTAAGGTTATTAAGTTTAACAAGAAAAGAGGAAATATTGTCCTTTCAAGAAGAGCTATTCTTCAAGAAGAAAGAGGCAAGATGAGAAACGAAATTCTTTCTCAGATTCAAGAAGGAATGATCGTTAAAGGTGTTGTTAAAAATATCACAGATTACGGTGCCTTTATTGACCTTGGTGGGATTGACGGTCTTCTTCATATCACTGATATGTCTTGGGGAAGAGTTAAGCATCCAAGTAATATCCTTAATATTGCTGATGAAGTTGAAGTTAAAATCCTTAAGTTTGATGCTGAAAAAGAAAGAGTTTCTCTTGGACTTAAGCAAGTTCAGCCAAACCCATGGGAAAAAGCTAAAGAAAAATATAGCATTGGTAATAAAGTTGAAGGTGAAATCGTTTCTGTCAAAGATTACGGTGTCTTCATTGAGCTTGATGATGGAATTGAAGGTCTTATCCATGTCTCAGAAATGAGTTGGACAGGTAAGATTAAGAGTCCTTCTAAGCAATTTACTGTTGGTGAGAAAGTTGGAGCCAAGGTTCTTGACGTAGACGTTGAGAATAAGAGAATTTCTCTAGGTCTTAAGCAATTAATGCCTAACCCATGGGACGATCTCATTACTAAGTACAAAATTGGTTCTCAAGTTCTTGGTAAAGTTAAGTCAGTTGTTGATTTTGGTGTTTTCGTTGACCTTGGTGAAGAGGTTGATGCCCTTATCCATATTTCTGACGTTTCTTGGACAAGAAAGAATGTTAACCTTCCAGACGAATCCAAGGATGGTGACGATATCAATGCAATGGTTCTTTCTGTTGATAAAGAAAACCAGAAGTTTTGCCTTGGTATTAAGCAACTTGAAGAAGATCCTTGGAAAAAGATTGAAGAAAGACTTCCAGTTGGTACAAACGTTGAAGCTGAAGTTGTTAGAGTTACAGACTTTGGAGCTTTCGTTGAACTAGAAACTGGTATCGAAGGTCTTATTCAT
>PAZA01000070.1 GCA_002715375.1 Halobacteriovoraceae bacterium | reverse complement strand
AGGAAAATGGAACTTACCTCACATCAGTTTTTGGAGATATCAACAACTTTTAAAGTTATAAAGCGGGCCCATTATTTACAACTATTCATAAACTCTTTAAAAATAAACTCAATTCATATTCTTTAATTCGGACTCATGGCTTTTCAAGCCTTTGAGTCCGTTTCTATTTCCAAAGGAGTTTATAAAAATGAAAAAACTATTTTTGTTGGCCTGTCTTTTACTTTCCTCTTTTGCTTTTTCCATGCCAGAAGCAAAAGCAGCTGGCTTTCACCGTAGTCCCCGTATAGGAATCTTAAAAATAAAAAGAAGGTGTGCCGCTGAATTCGTTGGGCGCTCAAGAAGAAAGAAAGTCTTCTTTGCCAAGGCCAGGGGGTTTAGAGGAACAGGAGTTAAAAGAAGAGCTTGTAGAAAGGCCTTAAGAAAATGCCGTAATAACTATCCTAGAAGAGCTCATAAATGTGTAAGGGCCTTCTAAGAATCTTCTAACCAGCCGGCCTTCTTAACTATCTTAGTTTTTAAAAGAAGGGTTTTTCATTTTTTTGAAGACCTCAAAAAGCTGATCCTTTTTGGGGACTTCAAACTTTAACTCGCCTTCAATAATATCTTCGCCCCTCATCTTTGGTAACTCTAAAAAGGAGCTTTGAAGCATAAGACCTTCTTTATTTTTATTACCCCTGCCATATTTAGGATCTCCTAAAAGAGGGTGACCGATCTTTTCAAAGTGCCTTCTTATTTGATGAAAACGACCAGTTTTTAAACTGGCCAAGATTAAAGAGTATTCTTTGCATGATTTAACAACACTTAACTCCGTCAAACATTTTTTACCTTCTAAGGTTTTCGTAATAACACCTTGGCCTTTAGGGAATTTTTTCAATACATCTCCCTTAGCAATTGCCTGATAAGTTTTCACAGTTCTTTCATGAGACCAAACCTTGGAAAGCTGCCTTGCCTTTTTTTGACTGTAAGCAAAAACCATCAACCCTGAGGCCTCTTTATCCAATCTATTTATTAAGTGGACAGACTTATTTTTTTCTTTTTCTAGAAAGCGGTTTAGTGCATTTTGATCTCCATATTTTGTTCCTTGAGACAAAACGTTGACACCTTTATACCATACCCCCCAGTCACTAAACTCTTTCACAGGATAACAGAGGTCCTTAAGTTCTAAATCCTCTATCTTAGATGAATGGTAAACTTCTAAAAGATCTCCTTTTTGAAGAGGATATTTTGCCTTCCTCACCCTTTTTAAAGAACTCTTTCCTCTTTTAAGCCAGACACCACCCCTTAAAAGAATTTTTTTTACCCATTGTTTGGAGATTGATATTTGTTCACTGACAAAATCAACTAAAACCCCCTCTGAAGATTCAAAGGTTAGTTTTTTAGAAAAAGAAGGAGGACAACTCATTTTTACCACCAATGCGCCGCACCTGAATGCATCACACAACAAACAAGAAAAAGAGACCAAAACCATTATTTAAACTTGATAAATATAAATCAGAAAAACAGTAAAGAAGCAATATAACCTTAAATTTCAGTGCCAATTCTTTATAAAACATCTTAAAAAAGGGACCATTTTTAAGAAAAGAAGAAGTCTATAGCCCATCAAAACATTTCACGTTAAAATACTCCAATGGAAATTTATAAATATTCAAAGCGTGTCGGGGGACTTACTTTTTATTTCCCTCTTATTTTTCTTATATTAACATTAGCGTCTTTCCCCATTTTCTATGCTTTTTACAATTTCATGATCCCTCTCTTACCAGTAGCGGCCAAAGAGTGGTCAACTTTTACTTTAATCATACTTATACTCTTTTTTAGCTTTTATCTCATTCAAGTCGTCATCATGTCATGGTTCCTTTCCTTTTATTTATCAGAAAAGTTCGTCTTTTTTAAAAAGGACCAACTCACTACTTACAGACGAACATGGCCATTTAGATATGAAAAATCTTATGAGCTCTCACAAATTAAAGAGGTTAGAGTTAGATCTTGTTTCATACCAGGACTCTTTAAAATTGAATTAAAAGGTGATGTGTTTCTTGTACTCAAATATACTTTTAGTTTTGAGAAGGCCAAAAAGGTCGTCAATAATATAAACTTACTGACAGGCCTTCCTGTAAAAGACGAGGTTTGACTATGAATTATGAATTGAGAAAAGAACTTCCCTCGAAACTCAAAAGAATCGTCGTTAAGCTTGGTTCTCTTTCTATAACGACACCTTCAGGAGATATAAACCAAAAAAAGATAGAAAGCCTGATGCTTGAAGTGGCCCGGTTAAGAAAAAAAAATATTGAAGTTATTTTAGTAAGTTCGGGGGCCATCAATTCTGGAAAAAAATATATAAAAGCGCCCGCAAAAAAAACAAACGAAAGAATTGAATACTTCCAGGCCTGCTCAAGTATAGGTCAACCCCTTCTTATGAATGCCTATCAAAAAGCTCTCGAAGGGCAAAAGTTGTCTTCTGCACAAGTCCTTCTCACCCATGATGACCTTAAAAATAAAACACGCTATTTTAATATAAAAAACAACCTCCAAACCCTCCTTGCTAATGGTATTATTCCCATACTTAATGAAAATGATAGTGTCAGCTTTGAAGAAATTACAGTTGGGGATAATGATCAACTAGCCTCAATGGTCTCTGTTTTGATGGAAGCAGAACTTCTCTTGTTGTTAACAGAAACCGATGGTGTTTTTGATAAAGACCCAAAAGATGAGACCGCTTGCCAAATTTCCCAAATGCCTTTTGAAGATAATTTTAAACATATAAAAACACTTTCAAAAAGCGAAGCAGGACGGGGAGGAATGAGGACCAAACTTGAAGCCGTCAGAAAATGCACACCTTTAGGCATTCATGTTATCATATCCTCCTTTAAGCCTCTTCTACCGATTTCTCACGCTATTACAAGTGAAGGTGGTACTTACTTCTTTCCTAAAAAACTGGATAAAGCTTCCAAAACAAAATCAAAAAGAATTATGGCAACAGCAAAAAGTGGAGTCTCTATTAAGGTTGATGAAGGGGCTTACCGCTCTCTTTTAAGAAATGGCTCTCTTCTCCCCATAGGAATAAAAAAAATCAAAGGACCATTTAAAAGAGGTGACTCCGTCGCCATTCAATTTAAAAATAAAACCTTTGCTTATGGCCTTTGCGATTATGACTCTAAAGATATTCTAAAAATTATGGGTAAGAAAAGTTTTGAAATTGAAGAAATACTAGGCTTTCTTATTTCTGATGTCGTTATCCACAGAGATAATATGATTTTAAAATAAGAAAAAAACCTAAAAGGGACCTTATCATATGGATGTTAAAAGCCTCGCACTTAAAACAGAACTTGCACAAAAAGACCTCTCATTAATAAGTGAAGAATTTAGAGTCAAAGCTCTTCAAAGAGTATCTGAAGCACTCCTTGATAAAAAAGAAAAAATTATTGAAGAAAACCAAAAAGACATTGAAAAGGGAAAAACTGAAGGACTTTCGGACGCTGTTATTGATCGTCTTGCCTTAAATGAGGAAAGAATAAAAAGTATGGCCGAAGCTGTTATATCTATTGCCAAAAGTCCAAAAGTTCTAGGTGAGATTGTCAGTGAGTTTAAAAGAGATGATGGGCTTATTATTCAAAGAGAGAGGATTCCCATCGGTGTCATTGCTATGATTTTTGAATCTAGACCAAATGTCGTTATTGATTGTGGAGCTCTTGCTTTCAAATCAGGAAATGCCATTATCCTAAAGGGAGGAAAAGAGGCCAATCATTCAAACAAGCTTTTAACGCATATTTTCCAAGAGGCCATCAATGATTACGTTAACCCCGATGTCATTCAACTTTTGGACTCAAGGGAGGACCTTCAGGAAATATTGACCCTTAAAGAACATATTGATGTGGTTATACCAAGAGGCGGTGAAGGCCTTATTCAATATGTTTATGAAAATTCAAAAATCCCTGTTATCGCTCACTTTAAAGGTCTATGCCATATTTATGTTCATGATGATGCCGACTTGGAAAAGGCCACTGATATTTGCATGAACGCTAAAACCCAAAGGCCTGGAGTATGTAATGCAATGGAAACTCTTTTGGTTCACGAAAATATGGCCAAAAAGTTTTTACCAAAGCTTCTTACTAAACTTGATTCTGAAGGTATTGAAATAAGAGGGTGCACCCAAACAAAAGAATTATTTCCCAAGGCCATAGAGGCAACTCTAGGAGACTATTATACTGAGTACCTGGACAAAATACTTTCCGTAAAGGTAGTTCCAACCCATGAAAGGGCCATCTCCCATATTGAGGAACATGGGACTCATCATACAGAAGCAATCCTTGCAAAAGACCCAAGAGTTATTGAGGCTTTTAAAAAAAGGGTGGATGCAAGTTGCATTGTGGTTAATGCTTCAACCCGCTTTAATGATGGAGGAGAACTGGGGCTTGGAGCAGAATTAGGAATAGCCACAACAAAGCTTCACTCTTACGGCCCGATGGGTGCCCGGGAAATTACAACGACCCGTTTTGTTGTCAAAGGTGAAGGACATATTAGAACCTAGTTATAAGGCTTTGTTTAGGCCATCCATTCAAAGAGTTTGTAGTGCTCATCAGTCATTCCTAATGCTTTATAAGCTTTCTGAGCATCAAGGTTTCTCTTATCAACATAGAGCCTAATCCCTAAGTAGCGAGGATTTTGGCGAACTTTTTCTTGAAGCCTAAGATAAAGGTTTTTATAGACTCCCTTTCCACGAAATTCTTTTTTAACAAAAACAGAATGAACCCACAAAACAGTTCCCTGCCGCCAATCACTCCACTCATAAAGAGTTAGAAGGCAACCAATCATTTCTCCTTTATACAAAGAAACCCAATATTCCCCTTCCTTAGGGTTATCAAAGATATGGAGGACTCCTTTTTCTGTTTTTTCAAGATTTAAGTCCATATTCTCTGTTTCTTTGGCCATTTCAACTTGGAATCGAGCTATGAGTTTGGCATGATTATCCTTTTTTGCATTCTTTATAAGAAAATCCATATTACTTTTCCTTTATTAAGTCAGGAAGAGGCAACCAACCGTAATAAGGGTTTCTTAAAGTACCCAGATAGAGTTTATCGCCAAACTGTTGAGCACTTGTCACAGCAAAGAAAACCTTACCATCCGGATCTTGGAAATTATAAAGCACTTTTCCTTTATCATTGAAACCAAAAACGGCACCATATTTTGGTCTAGGAGGAGTGAAAGAGTTTGGTAACTGAAGAAGAAGTTTACGTAAGCTTGGAAAAGGCAACATGTGGTCTAATAATTTATCTCTCGGTTCAATAAGGGCCAACCAAAATATACCTTCGCCATTACTTGAAATGCCATCAGGAAACCCTGGCAGATTATCCAAAAAAACCTCAGTCTTTCCTTTTTTGGGGCCTTTTAAAAAATATTTTAAAACTCTGTATTTTCCAGTTTCATTGACTAAAAGAAAGTCGTTTTTTTTGGAAATAGCAATTCCATTAGCAAAATGTAACCCTTTCATTAAAAGTTTTGATTTTTTTGATTTGGGATCAAAGGAAAAAACTCTTCCTGTACCAACATGGTAGAGAAAATCTTTGTTAAAGTCTTTATAAGAATAAACGTCTGAAGCTTGAGTAAAAAATATAATACCTTTTTTTCCTACGGTTACATCATCAAGAAATGGAACGAATAAACCTTCATATTTGTCGAAAAGAAGTTTGAGAGTTTTCTTTTTTGTATCTAATTCAAAAAGTCCCTTTTTAGCATCTGCAATAATCAAATGGTCTTTTTTATTAAAATGAAGGCCTAAAGGCCTCCCACCTGTGTTGGCCACGACCTCTGCTTTGTCGCCCTTTCCATGTCTTACAATTTTTCCATCTTCAAGTCCAAGGTAAACCTGTCCAGAAGAATCAATGGCCACATCTTCTGGACCACTAATAAACCCTTTTAATCCGTGGACAGTCTGCTTTAACAAATCATTTTTTTTAAAAGGACCAATAAAGCCCTTATTAACTGGTGGTTTCCATGGTTTCATCTCGGGAAGTATCAGGCCCGACATTAAAAATAAAAGGACCGTAAAGGAAAGAAAAAACCCAAGTAGAATTTTCATTTACAAATCCCTACTATTTTTGAATTAATAGAGTTTTAAATTTTTAGTTAAGTCCTCAATTTCACCAGAGTCGCCAAAAAGAGAAACAGCAATATACTTAAAAGCAGAAAACCTGGTTTTTGATGCCCTTTGAATAAGATCGTTATATTTCATGGCCTCTTGAGAAATATTCGTTAAATCAATGCATTTTGTCTTTTCAAGCTCTAAAGCATTGTGACGAATTTGAATAAGCTCCCCTTCATTCGCTTTTAAAATCACAATAGGAAGAGATAAAAGTCCTAGGTGAAAAACATCATCAGCATCTTTATAGTCCTCTCCAATAAGCTCTGGGTAATGGGCCCCAAGACTTGAACCAAGAAGAGCTGTACAATTAAGAGCAAGACCTGGCGGCAATTTATCAGATAAAATAAAAACACATTTTTCAACTTTTTTTGACATCGGAGCTTCTCTTCTTATAAGGGTTCATTTTTGTTTCTATGACTTCGAAAAAGTCTTCTAATGATTTTCCCTCATCAAGAATGAATTGGCTAATGGCCTGTCTAAAAATTTGATTTTCAATATAATGGGCGCTCCAAATCCTCTCAGGTAAAAAACCTCTCTTTATTTTATGTTCTCCCTGAGCCCCTGCTTCAAAACGCTTTAATCCTTTCGAAAAAACAAAATCGAGGCCTTGATAATAACACATCTCAAAGTGGAGGAATTTTGTCTTTTCTAAAGCCCCCCAATACCGCCCGTAAAGAGTTTCCTTATCATAAAGAAATAAAGACCCAGCAATTAGGTCCTCCCCTCTAAAAGCGAGAAGTAGAAGAATCTTATCAGGTAAAGCTTTAAAAAGTTCTTTAAAAAAGCTTTCATTTAAGTAACCATGGGCCATTTTCTTTTTTATCGTAGATAGGTAACACTGATACCATAACTCTGCGTGACTTTCATTAAGAGATCCACCAGTAAATTGCCTGATTTCCAAACCCGACTTTTTTTCTATATAATTTCTTTCTTTACTAATCTGCTTTCTTCTTTTCTTCTCCAATCCATTTAAAAAGTCAGAAAAACAATTATATCCTTTATTTTTAAAGTGGTATTGATGGGTTTTTCTATGGAGGTACATATCTTTTGGAAAGAATTCTTTCTCACTGTGAGGTATATAAAGAACGTGAATAGAGCTTGTTCCTATTTTGTTGGCCACTTCTGAAACAGCTTTTTGTAAAATTTTGGCAAATTTACTTTTAAAAGCTAAATCATCAGGATGAATTAAAAGTTTTAGGTCGGAGATTGGTGTAAAAGGAGTTTGAGAGCAAAACTTTGGATAATATGGAAGACCAGCTCTTTGAAAGGCATCGGCCCAAGCCCAATCAAAAATATACTCGCCATAACTGTGACTCTTCAAAAAGATATAATAACAGGCCCTTAAGCTTCCTTTTTCCCAAAGTGTGAAATAAAAAGGCACTTGACCTCTTTCCTTTCCAATACAGCCTGTACTTTCTAAGACACCTAAAAACTCATAACTTATGAAAGGAGATGAACTTCTTGTTAAAAGGTCCCAGTCTTCTTTTTTCAATTGAAAAATTGATTGGAATATTTTGATTTCCACCATTGATTTCCTCAGGTCAATTTAGAACTTTTTAAATTATATACCAATAAAAATTGATTTCGGGTTAATTTAGTCTGCTTTTCAAGTATTAAAAGACTTAGAGTTTTAAAAAAAAAAGGTTATCTAATACCATGTTCCAAACAATTAAGAAGAGCTTTTCAAAATGTTGGTTAAATTTTAACGACCTTCATTAAATCATTTTTTCTAAATCAGTAAAGGATTGCTCCTTTTTGGTCGGAAATTTTATCATTCTTAAATTATTACGATAAATTTTCTTAAGAAATTCGACCTTCTAAACGAAAAGTATATAAGTTCCAATTAACGATTACATAAACTTTTTCCAAAGAGGACTTATGAACAAACAAAAACCAAGTCAAATTTTAAAAACTACGTTTTTTTCTTTTTTATTAATCGCACTTACATCATGTACAAAAAAAAGTGATAAAGAGGTAAGTTTAGGAGCGCTCATTGCGATGACTGGCCCTATTGAAAGTATGGCCCCTCCAATACTCGATAGTGTAAGGTTAGCAGAGAAAGAGGTTAATGATAACGGAGGAATCCTAGGTGGAAGAAAGCTCAAGGTAACGGTTGGTGACAGTAAATGTAGTGCAGAAGGTGGAGCTGATGCGGCAAAAAAGCTCGTTAATATAAATAAAGTTTCCGGAATAGTTGGAGCCTTATGCAGTGGAGCTTCAACAGCAGCCTCAAGTGGTGTTGCCATTCCTGCAGGAGTCACAATGATTTCGCCTGCTTCAACAGCACCAACGTTCACAACTCTTAAAGATAATGACCTCTTTTATAGAGTTATTCCAAGTGATGCTTACCAAGGTGTTTATCTAGGCAAGCTTGTTATTAAACAAGGAATTACAAAAGTTGCCCTTACTTATGTAAATAATGACTACGGTGTCGGTCTTGCTAATTCATTTAAAGCAAGCTTTGAAAAAGAAGGTGGTAAAGTTGTTACAGAAAGTAAGCACGAAGATAAAAAAGCGTCTTACAGATCAGAACTTGCAACGTTAGCACAAGGTGGTGCTGAAGCCCTTGTTGTTATTGCTTATTCTGACTCAAGTGGACAAACAATTGTTCGTCAAGCATTAGAAACAAAACGGTTTGAACGTTTTATCGGAACAGATGGTATGGCAAGTGAAAAGCTCATTAAAAGAATTGGTATCCAAGGTTTAAAGAAATCATTTTTTTCTAGGCCTGTTGCAACTAAAACAAGTTTTAGTGATGCTTTTGATAAGAACTACGGTGCTTTCTCAAAGCATAAAAGAAAAAGTATTTTTATCAAAGAAGCATACGATGCGGCGATGATTCTCGCCTTGGCCATTCAAAAAGGTGGTAGTGATGACCGTGCTTCTGTTAAAGCCAATATTAGAAAAGTTGCTAACGCTCCAGGTGTAGAGGTTGGTCCCGGTGATTGGGCAAAAGCCGTTAAGTTAATCGCTGAAGGTAAGGAAATCAACTACCAAGGGGCTGCTGGAGCAAATGAATTTGACAAAAATGGTGATGTTGCTGGAGTTTTTGGACACTTTGTAGTTCAGATGGGTGACAGTTTTAAGCAAATTAAATAATTAACGACTATTAAAGAAATGACTGCTCTAAAAATTAAACCTTTTAGAGCAGTTCAAAATAAAAGGAAGTGCCACCTTGTCTACTCCTGATAACGCAATATCTATTCAAAACGTAACGAAGTTATTTTGGGGGATAGAAGCTGTAAGCAGATGCTCTTTTAATATTAATGGTGGAACTGTAACTGGCATCATTGGTCCTAATGGTGCAGGAAAAAGCACTCTATTTAATTTAATTGGTGGGCAATACATTCCTGATTATGGAGATATTTTGATTGGTGAGAAATATGTAACGGGGTTTACAGCAAACCAAGTTGCACAAAGAGGATTATTTAGAACCTTTCAAGTGGCCCATGAATATCCTAGAATGACATTAATAGATAATCTTAAAATTGCACCAATTAATCAAAAAGGTGAATCTTTACTTTACAATCTTTTTTCTTCTAAAAAGATAAAAGAAGAAGAAATAATCTATGAAAAAAAAGCTCTTGAAGTTTTAAAAATACTTGAATTAGACCACCTTAAAAATGAGCAGGCAGGTTTTCTCTCTGGTGGACAAAAAAAGCTTTTAGAGTTCGGTAGAATCCTAATGAGTGAACCAAAGATAGTTTTATTGGATGAAATAAGTGCAGGGATTAACAGAACCCTCATGCAAAAGCTTATCACTATCATTAAAACTATTAACAAAGAAAAAAATGTAACCTTTTGTGTTATTGAACATGATATGGATCTGATTAAAGAACTTTGCAACACAGTTATTGTAATGACCCAAGGGTCCGTTTTGGCAAAAGGGACTTTCGAAGAAATTGTAAAAAATAAAGAAGTTCAAGAAGCTTATTTGGGACTTGAAGGCCAATAATTGAATTAAAATAATTGAATTTAAAAGGTAATCATAAATAATGAAAAAAAAAATCCACAAGCTTGTCGTAGAAAATATTGTAAGTGGTTATGGGGATATGGATATTCTTAAAGGTGTCAGTATAAATATTTCTCAAGAAGAAATTGTCGTTATCATTGGGCCAAACGGAGCTGGTAAAAGTACTCTCATGAAATCAATATTTGGTCTTATCCCTATAAAAGAAGGAAATATATACTTCGATGAAGAAGAAATTACAAACCTGGATACTCAAAGTATCGTTAAAAAGGGAATTTCCTATGTACCTCAAGTAAAAAATATATTCCCTAACCTCACCGTTCAAGAAAACCTTGAGATGGGCGCATACCTCAGAAAAGATAATTATCTAGAAACGATGAATGATGTATTTAAACTCTACCCTGATCTTGTAGAAAAAAGAAACCAGATTGCAGGACAACTTTCCGGAGGGCAACAACAAATGGTTGCGATTGGAAGGGCCCTCATGATCCAACCCGAGTTTATCCTCCTCGATGAACCTACAGCTGGGCTTTCCCCAAAAATGTACAACGACACATTCGAAAGTATCCAAAAAATTAAAACTTTAGGAGTTGGAGTCATCATGGTTGAGCAAAATGCGAAAAGGGCTCTTCAAATATCTGACCGAGGATGCGTTCTTGTCTCCGGCGAAAATAAGTTAACAGCTTCAGGACAATCCCTACTCATGAACGAAAATATTACAAACCTGTTCTTGGGGGGAAATGAATGATTGATTTTATTAACTTTTATTTTTTACCAGGCCTTGTCCTAGGAAGTATCTATGCCTTAGGTGCAATGGGTGTATCACTTCTTTTTGGGATATTAAGGTTTGCTCACTTCGCCCACGGAGACCTTATGAGCTTTGGTGCTTATATTGCTCTTTCCATGGTAAGTATATTTCACGTATCTCCCTTTTTTGCCATACCAGCTTCCATTTTAGGATCTTCACTACTGGCAATCCTCATAGATAAAGTCTGTTACAAACCTTTTAGAAAAAGTCAAACCGTTGTTCTGGTTATTTCTTCTTTAGGTGTCTCCCTTATGCTAAGGTCATTCATCCAATTAACCTGGGGAGTTAGTTTAGAGGTTTATGAGATTGGTGTTATTAAAGACGCTATAACTTTTGGTGGAAATTTCAGAATTAGTGAAAACCATCTTGTTATTATAATAGGAACATTTAGTCTCATTTACCTAACTCATATTTTTCTAGCAAAAACCAAACTCGGTAAAGCCATGAGGGCAATGAGTGATGATCAAGACCTGGCACTTATAACAGGAATCAATACAGAAAGAGTTATCCAAGCGACATGGATTGTAGGAGGAAGCTTAGCCGCAGTGGCAGGAGTTTTCTTAGGATCAGATACCCAACTAAACCCACGTATGGGTTGGGATCAACTTCTTCCTCTTTTTGCCGCTGCTATTCTTGGTGGAATAGGTCGACCCTACGGAGCTATAGCCGGCGCTATGGTTATAGGAATGGCAGAAGAAATTTCATCCTTTCCTTTTTTTGGAACGGAACCCCTTCTATCTCCAGCTTATAAAACTGGTGTGGCCTTTTTTATTATGGTCATTATGTTAATTGTAAGGCCAACAGGTCTTTTTAAAGGAAGGTCCTTCTAATGGATACACTCTATGGCTGGATGATGTATATCTTATCTCTCCTAACTGTGGGAGGGATATACGCGATCATGGGGTTGGGACTCAACCTTCAATGGGGGATTACCGGACTCTTTAATATTGGGGTTGCCGGTTTTTTTGCTGTTGGAGGATACGCATCGGCCATTGTTACAACTAAGTTTTCTCCAAACCATCTAGGTGGATTCGACCTGCCTTTTATTGTTGGTATCTTATTTTCTATGATTTTTTCTGGGTTAATGGCAGCCATTATAGGCAAAATATGTTTACGATTGAGGGGTGATTACTTGGCCATAGCCACAATAGGGCTCGCTGAAATCTTGCGACTTATTTTAAAAAATGAAGTTTGGCTTACTAATGGCCCTCGTGGTATCCCTGGTATCCCTAGACCTTTTGAAGACCTTGCTCAACCCTGGTCTGAGATTTGTTATCTTTTAATAATTCTTTTAATTTTGGCCATTATTTTTTACGGCTTTGAAAAAGCAATCAATAGTCCCTGGGGACGGATTATGAAGGCCATAAGAGAAAATGAGGAAGCTGCTGCTTCAACAGGTAAAAATGTTGAAAACCTTAGATTAGAAACATTTGTCATAGGTTCAATATTTATGGGACTTGGAGGAGCTCTTTTGACCCATTCAATGAAGTATATAGGTCCAACTGCTTCCGATCCACTTGTAACAACTTTTCTTCTTTGGGTTATGCTTATTGTGGGAGGAAGTGGAAACAATAAAGGAGCTATAATTGGTGCTTTCATCATTTGGACAGTTTGGTCAGCTTCTGAGCTTTTAAGTGGTATCCTTTCCTATGAATGGATTAACCGTTTAAGTTATTTGAGAGTTTTTATTATAGGGTTTATCCTTCAGGTCATTCTGCAAAACAGGCCACAAGGTATTATTCCTGAAAAAAATTAGATAAGAAAAAATCAAAACTCCTACTTAAGATGGATTATCAACTACGATTTTTTATTTTAAGATTTTTCCTTTAATTACTATACCTTCTGTTCAATTCCTTATTTTTATTTGGACAAAAAATCTTATTGAGTCGGCCCAATAATTTTCATGTATTTTGAGATGTATCATAAGGGGTTTATACTATTGTTTTAAAAGACAAAGGAAATTTTGTGAGCACTAAAAAACTAAAACATCAAAACGTTGGTGAATCAAAAACAGGCGAACACGAAGTTGACCTTCCCTCAAATACCCTTCATATGAATATTTGCGAATATAAAGAAGGATCAAAAAGTGAACACCACAGGCATGCCTATGAAGCAATCCTTTATATTGTTGAAGGTGAAGGTCATACCATGATCTCAGGTGAAAAGGTTGAATGGAAGGCAGGAGATGCTGTGTATATTTCGCCATGGGAATGGCATCAGCACTTTGCTTTAAAAAACAGTAAGGTTGTCTCTTGTACAAATGAGAACTTATTCAAAAATATTAGCCCCAAGAAAATTATTGAAATCAAAGAAAAAGCTAGCTAAACCTTCATGTAATTTTTCTTAAAATCCTTTATAATAATCATCATGTGCTCAATTATACTCATTAAAAACTCAAATAATCTTATTATTGCCACAAATAGGGATGAACTGCTTGACCGTCCATCTGAAAGTCACAAAGTTAGAAAAGAAGGAAATTTAAAAAACTTTTCTCCCCAAGACTCTTTCAAAGGAGGTACATGGCTAGGATTGAATGAAAAAGGTCTCTTTGTTGGAATCACGAACCGCTTTACTCCTTCCCCTAATAAAAGCCTCACCTCCAGGGGAGTCCTAACAAAAAAGGCACTTGAAGCTCATTCACCCTCGGAAGCTTTGGAAAAATTATCTACCTTTAAAGCTGAAGAATTCAATCCTTTTCACCTTCTCATAACAAATAGAAGTGAAACACAAATCCTCTGGAGCAATGGAGAAAAGATCACCCAATTTAAAATGCTTGATCAATACTTTATTTTAACTGAAAGCAGTTTTGGAGCCGGAGAAAATAAAAGACTTTCTTTTTTAAAAAGTCATATAGAGAAATTTTCTGCAGATGATGATTGTGAACCCTTTAAAAAAATTTTATCCATGAAGTCAGACCCTTCCTTTGAGGGTCCTCTTGTCCATATGCCTGAAAGAAATTATGGAACACGCTCAAGCTTTGTCATTAAATTGACTCCCGAGGTTGAATCATCAGAATTCTATTACTCCGATGTTCCCCCAGATCAAAATAAATGGGTCGATTTTAAGGGTATCATTTTAAAAGAAAAGTTTAATACTTAATCCAGAACTGCATGCAAATGCATGGTTTTTTATAAAAGACCTTCTAATTCAAATCCTCAACAAGTGTATGAACTCTCCTCGATGCTTCAAATTGTCCAGGAAAAAGACTAAGGCCTTCTTCTCTCATTTCATGAGCATAACCATTGAAATAAGACTCTAAATCCTCTCTCTTTTTAACCTTGTAAAAGACAGTTACTTTTAAATCATCATCCTCTTTTTCACTTTTGTCTTGATCTTCCTGAAACAAGGAAGCTTGAAAGAAACCATCCGCTTTTAAAACTCTTTGCATGTGGCCCGGAAGCCATTTCATAAAAGCCAGGGCCACTTCTTTTTTTATTTTTAAATTTACTTCATATAAAACCATAGACAAGTCCTAACCCTTAAATAAATACTTAATTCAATAATTAATTCAATAGTTAAATGAAGGTCTATAAACCGTCAATCGAGAAACATCAAAACTTTAATTTTTAATGTAAAATATAAGAGAATTTCAATAGAATTAAGGGAGGTTATCATTAAAAACTTCAAGAACTAACTCTCGGATGTCTTCATCAACCTCTAATGATTCACGCTCAAACTCTTCCTTAACTCTTAAAATAGGAGGAACTCCATCCGTCACCATAATGGGGGCAAGATTCTTTCTCGGAAGACTATCTCCTTCATCTATTTTTTCATGAATAAGGACATTATTTTCTTTTTGCCAGGTAAAAGCATGAGGAATGGATTGAAGATCATAGCAAAGCTGAAAACCTGTTAACTCTCCGTCTTCCTTACTTAACCATACAAGAAGCTCAATCGATTTGCCACTAAACCATCTTCTCTTGTTTTTTCCATCTTTTTCTTGACTTACTTTTTTGAATTCTTTAAGCATTCCTTCAAAACCTTATTTCACTTATTCCACTTATTTCACTTATTTCAAAGGCCTTTATTATAGATAGCTCATAAAATTTAAGGGATTTTTTTCTCTAACATATCAGCAATTTTTATAGCAATATTCTTTTTTCCCACGACTTTTTCAGCTTCTTCTTCCTTTGTTATGGCCCAAGCAACATGTTCACCATTTTTTTCAAAATCTTCCTTTCGATTTGCCATAATCATTGGATAGTCACTCAAACGGTCCCTGGCCTTTTTAAGCAGTTCATCATGAGTCAGGTTTTCTTCATATTTAAAAGTAACCATATAGAGATCTTTATAGAGGGCCCTTACCTTTTCTATAACTTTTTCTGTTGGACTTAAGTTAATTTTTAAAGAGCTCTGTCCACTTTTAATTTTTCCAATACCAGTCTTTGTAGGTGTATAGTCAGCGACACTCGATGAAAATATTCCTGCTGCAAAAGACTCTTCTTTCAAAACCTTTAAAACAAGATCTTTATATTCATCATAATTTTTTATATTTTGATGATTCACCCAAGAAGGAGGACTATATGTACCTGCACCATTTATTAAAAAAACATCGCTACCCCTTAGAGTTAATTCCTCAGCAATAAGACCACCAAGCTTCCCGGTAAAATGATTGGTCAACCTCCTAATTCCATCAATAGGAACAGGTGTTGGGCCACCTGTCACCAGGATAGACTTTCCTTTTAACGATGAACGACTTAATAACCGGCTCAAAAAAGCGGTGATGACCTCTTCATCTGGAATATTATGTTTTCCATAATCATCTCTTGGCCTTAAAAAATGGCACCCCATTGACTTTAACTTTTTACAAGAATCAATGAGGATAGAATTATGCATACTTCCATGCATTGTTGGACAAAAAATAACCTTTGCTTTTCCTTTTTCCAACCGTCCTAAGGCGGATGACATTATACTTGTCGTTGGAGTATCTGCTATCCCTTGAGCAACCTTATTAATAAAATTATATGTGGCAGGAGCAACACAAATAGCATCAAAGGGACTATCATCATTTAAATGCTCTGCTTCAAATGTTAATTTTGTAACGATATCTCGGTTGCAACTCCAAGCAAGGGCCTCTTTTCCAACATACCTCGAAGCCTCTTCTGAAAGAAAAGCCGTTACGTCCGCTCCTTGTTTCCTCAATGCTCTACAAATAAAAGGTGCTTTCATTGCGGCGATTCCGCCCGTCACAATAAGAGCAATCTTCACTCCTTTTAAATGATGGCCTAGAAGCGGGACTTCTCTGTCCCCTAAGGTTTTTGATTGAGGAGGTGAAAAATCCCACTCAAAAAAATTCATGGATAAAAATCCCTTCTTTTTAAATGAATTGTCTTTTCTTTCTTCGGTAATCTAAATGCTTTTCTTGAGATAAGTGGACGGTTATTTACTAATGGAAACTTATTGGCCAATACAGTTTTATTTCTTTTTGAAATCGTTTAAAAAAGATTTGTTTAAGGTTTTGTAAATAAAAAAAAGGGGCAAATCACCTTGCCCCTTTTTTTATTTACACTTTAATTTTTTCAAAGCTTCTTACTCGTCAAAATCTTCCTCTTCCATTTCTTTCATAATTTCTTTTGCTCTTTCCTGGGCCTTACCAAGACATTTTTGGATTCCATTCTCAGCGTCCTCTCCTAAATTAACATAGTAAGAAGTGGCCAACTTTTCAAAAGCCTCCATAACAGCACCTTCCATGCCAAGAGGTTCATCCTCCTCTTCTTCAATTTCCTCAAACTTGCTAAGGAGCTCTAAAACAGCTGCGCCAATCTCCTCTCCTTTTGAGGGAACCCAAGTGTTAAAAGGCGACTCATCATCACTTACCTTTTCATAGTGGTCTAAAAACTCTAACCAGTTCTTTCCCGTTAAAGAATAAACCCTATGCTTTTCAGCATGAAGTGTTTCAAAACTCATTCCATGGGGAATAACTCCTCCTGAAGCTTTATCAACCTTATAGATCGTATTTAATGCCTTAACCATATGACCATAGGTTGGAATTTGGGAGACAGATGTATAAACACCTTCTGAAGGAATAATTTGGTAATCAACACTCTGGAGAGCACCAACAGAAGCCTTTTTAGAAGAAGATGCCCTTCTCACGACTTTTTTCTTTGCTGCTTTTTTTGTGACCTTCTTAGCAACTTTCTTTGTCGCTTTCTTTGTTGCTTTCTTAGCTTTTTTCGCAGTCTTTTTTGCTACCTTCTTTTTTGTTTTTTTCGCTGTTTTTTTTGCCATTCTTTTTCCTTAATTTTTTTAAATATTAAAAAAGAGAGAGCTCCTGAAGTTGAAAGGTCTTCAATTACTCTTCGATATTTTTTTTAATGCTACCCCTATACCTAAAAACTTCAACACCTCGTTCAATATCTGTCATGTGAATGTTGATGGAGTATTGCTTAATACCGTACCCGTCCCTTGCCGCCTTTAGCATGTGGACTCTTCCAAAAATCAAAAGATCAGCACCTGTTTGTTTGCCAATCATTTTACTTGTACTTGGGTCAACGGCTCCATCATTTTGATATTTAATCTCCTTCAAGAGCTTATCCCTTGCAGCATTATCAATAAGAATATAGTCGCCAGATTCGGAGAGGCTATTCAAAAGTTCATCATTGAGGTCATTAATAGGAAAACCTTTATCAGAAGTCAAATTTTGAACATTACTAATAAAAACGGCTGGGCTTTTTCCAAGACTTCTAAGGTACTTCCGAAAACCTCTGTGCTTATCAATCTTTTGTGATAATTCACTCACGACCTTTTCTGTGTCAGCTACTAGCCACTTATCTGTAATTGATAAAGCCTTTTCGTCCGATTCCTTACTTCCAACCCGCTTGGCCTGAAAACTCCCACAGGAAGAAAAAATCGCAGCGAGGAAAACACACAAAATGATTCTATTGAAAAAATTCATAGGAAAATTACCCATTTTGAGACCCTTTGATTTACTCATCTTAACGTCCTTTCTTTCTTATTAATGATCACTAATAAATATTAAAGCTCACCTCTTCTGGCCTTAACAAAATTTGAAGCTGCATCTTTTAGTGCTTTTTTTACATTATCTTTCGTTTCTGGATCATCTGCTTTCTGAACAACAAAATTAGCCGCTTTATCCACAGCATTTTCAAGCCTGTCCTTTTTCATTCTAATAAAGACTGCACAAGTGAAACCCGTAAAGTCTCTCTTTGCCCCTTTTTCTTTTAAATACTTTCTTTTTTCCCAATAAGTTTTTACAATTGATGCGCCATAAATGAGGGATTGAGTTTTTTGTGTCAAGTTATTTGAGACAAATTCCCTCAGAGCTTGAACGTTAGGGTTGTTTTCATCAATACTTGCCTTCCCCTCCACTGATGAAGCAATTGATTTATCAATAAAAGTGACTATTTCTCCAGCAATATCTGCTTTAGCATTCGCTTTCGCTAAACTACAGGCCATATTTCGATTCACTTTTGGCTCGGTTTCATAAGAAAAATAGCGGTAAGTCCCTGCATTCTTTTCATTTGAAGTGGCCCAAACCTCGGCATCTTCAATCCACCCAGGTCTCGTATTCGATGAAGCATCCCGGACCTCAAAGTCTCTTTTAATTGTGCTATGAGTAACTTCTTTAAGCTTTTTTTCTTCTTTTTTTGAACTGGAACAACCGACAAGAAATACTGGCAAAGAAAAGACAAGAAAAGTTCCCAAGCTTAATTTTAGTTTTAGTTTTTTCATTTTTTATTCCCCTTATTATTTTTAAAATTGAATTGGTTTTCCTTTATAAATTATTTCTAAGATGAAGCCGCCACATGGAACTAATCAATTTTAAGAAGGCCTATTTCCTTTTGGATTTTTCTCTTAATTTCCGGAAGTGCCCGCTCATAGCTCTGCCAGAAGCTTCTTCCAGTTTCTGTAACAGTAAAGCTGATTGAGCCCACCTTAACCTTTTCTTTGTTTAACGCTTGTACCCGAAGAGAGAACTCATTTTTTTCAAACCCCTCCACCTTAAAATAAATTTTTTGGCTCACAAGCTCTACAATAATGGTAAATTGATAAGCTCCCCTTTCTTTTTCAATAACTCTAAAGTCATTTTCTATAAGGAGCTTTCTCATATGATCCTTTAACCCCTTGTTCTTATCTGGCTCTTTAGAGGTTAAATAAACCGTTGTCCCTAAAAGGGCCTTTTTTCTCTTTAATTCAAAAATTTTTTTATAGCTAACAGGTCCTTTAACCTTAAAGTTTGTAAGAAACTCATAGCGTTGGTTAAGAGTTTCTCTTGCCTTAAGAAGATTTAAGGCCTGAGTTAGCAAATGCCTTCTCCCATCCTCTACATAACTCCTTAATTTTTCATCTAGAGAGTCAATTTTTGATCTTATTATCTGACCGGCTTTTCTTTTATCAAGTGAAACAAGTGCAAAAAAACTTTCACCATCATCATAAATTTCTCTGGTCACAACGCCTTCAAGAACTTCCTCACTGGTCTCCTGAATTTGTTGAGTTAATTCCTCTTCCATTTTTCCTGAGATAGCTTGATCATTATCAGTCCTCGTCACCATGGAAGAGTCGATTGTAGTGTTGGCCTTTACTCGAACTTTAAATATTTTAGATAATTCCTTCCGCGCAGATGCTTCAGCAGTCAGACGTCCAGTTCCCTCCCCTACAGCGCATAGCTCCTGAAATGAACAGAAATTACTCATGGAACTGAGCCATAGAGGCTTAGTCTTCTTTAGAGAAGTTATTTCTTTAGTTTTACTCCTCACTTGTTTAGATGGGCCACAACTTACAAAGTTTATGACCAGAATTAGTAAAATAAAGACTGTGAAAGGTCGTCCTTTTGGAAACAAAAATTTCTCCCTCTTTTAAAACGCTTTTGCTATCTTTTTATCTTAGAAAATAAATTGTCCACCTACAATTGTTGTTTTAAATTTTTAAGGAGAAAATAAGTAACCTTTAGAACCCTGTTTAATATGAGAGATAAATTATTTATGAAAGCCTTTACTATCTTCAAAATAAAAAAACGACTCAGTAAATT
>PAZA01000069.1 GCA_002715375.1 Halobacteriovoraceae bacterium | reverse complement strand
TTTGGAAAAGACTTCTTTATATGAGAAGCATTCGTTATCTCTCCACCATTATTCATTTTCATAAAGAGGTAACTTACCATCACCATCCTATGGTCCTCAGGAGGGTCGTGCCTAAAATATTTTTTTAGAGACAATCCACTCAACTTTCCACCATAAACTTCAAGCCTATCAAGCTCACTATTATATGAGTAACTAATACCAAAAGCCTTAAATAAGCGTTCTATTTCAAAAATTCTGTCACTTTCCTTGTGACGCAAAACTTTAATATTTGTCAGGCAAGAAACCCCATCAACGTAAGAGCATAAGAATGCCAGAGTAGGAACCAAATCAGGGCAGTCTGAACAATCCCAAGTCAATGGTTTAAGGTTTTCGGAAACTTTAAGCTTAAGCCCTCCTTCCTCCCAATACAAATTTGCACCCATTTTCTTTAAAATATCAAGAAAGCAAGCGTCCGCCTGAAAAGCATCTAAGCAAGAGCAGTTTTCAACAAAAATCTCTCCAGTAACCGCTCCTAAAGCCAAGGGGTAGGATAAAGAGCTGAAATCTACAGGAACACGAAACGAAGTTTTTCCTAACCTTAATTCTTTAATTAAACTCAAACTCATCTCATAATAACTTTTTGACGTCTTCAAATTCAACAACTCAATCTCAAACTCATCAAAGTCCCATAAAGACATGACCAAAGCGGAAGCAAACTGGGTCGATCTAGCACAATCAATTGATAATCTTCTTTCATCAAAATTGAATGGGCCTTGAACTTCAATATCATGGCCTCCAGAAACCTCTTTTTCATTTACATCTACACCTAATTGAATAAGTGAACTGATCAATTCTTTCATAGGTCTCGTTTTCATCTTACCTTGAGGCTTTAATATATATTTCTTTTTTCCTCGAGCAAGAAAGGGCAATATAAATCTATTTGTAGTTCCCCCATCTCCAGTTTCCAAACTTATTATGTCCAAATCACTATTGCTTTCACATTCGGGAAAAGAGTTTAGTACTTTAAAAGTTCCATTAGGGCCTTTCAAAAACTTAATCCCTATCTTTTCAAGACAATTAATAAGATTAGAAACATCCGTTGATTCAGGTATCCCTTCAATTGTTACAATCTTTGGACAAAGAGATGCCAAAATCAAAATTCTATTTGCATAAGACTTTGATGTTGGAATTGAAATCTTCTTGGAAAATGACCCTGGCTTTACAATGACTTTATTCTCACTCTCCAACATGACTCTCCTTGAAAAAATTATCAAGTTTGATTCTTATCGTTTCAAAATCCAAAGCAATTAAGTAAGGGGACCAATCTTCGTTAATGAAAACCAATTCAATTTCTTTTTCACTAATAACTTTTTTATCTCGCTTTACAAAATTCATTAAGTTATTAACTAATGAGGATTTTTCATCAAGATGAACAAGCCACGGTGGTTTGCCAAAAGATAAACTTAACTCCTTAACCATATTGTCACATTCTTTAAGTAAATCTTTTCTTTCAAAAATATAAAATAATAATTTCATTCCCCAGTAAACGGCTTCTCCATGAGAAACAGGATACATTTTTTCAAAAGCATGACCAAAAGTATGTCCTAAATTTAAATATTTTCTTGGACCCTTCTCTCTAAAATCTTCTTCGACTAACTTATTCTTATAATTTGCACATTTTAGAATTATTTCACCAATTTTGAATTTTGAACTTAAAAGAGATTCCTTTATTTTCTTATCTAAAAAACTATATTTAAGTACTTCTCCATAGCCATTTAAACTCTCTACTTTAGGAAGAGTCTCCAAAAAAAGTGGATTAAGCCAAACATGTTCAGGCATATGAAAAGCACCAATCAAATTTTTCCCAAATTTTGAATTAATTCCCGTTTTTCCTCCGATAGAGGCATCAACCATCGAAAGAAGAGTTGTAGGTATTACGCTCCAAGAAAGACCTCTTAAAAGAGAAGAGGCAATAAAACCAGAGATATCGCTAATAGCTCCACCTCCACAAGCAATGACGTGAAAGTTTCTATGAATCCCTTCTTCCAATATTTCTTCGCAAACCCTTTCATAAACACTAAAACATTTTGCTTTTTCACCCCTAGGCAATCTTTTCAGAATAACTTTTTTTTTAATTGCCCCAACGAGTGACTTCAGATTCAGTTGGTCTTTATAAAGATCCCATACAAACTCATCAATCAGAAAAATAATACCGTCAGTTTTAAGATTTTGTATTTTTGTACTTAACAACTCAAAGTTTACAACTTCTATCCATTGCTTCATCGATCGTATGCCCTCTGTCTTAAAAAGTGATCTGCCAGTACTACCCTAGTCATGGCTTCAACAACAGGTATAGCTCTTGGTAAAATACAAGGGTCATGGCGGCCCTCTTTAGCTTTATCTCCAATTGTCGAAGTTGGTTTGAAAGTTAGTTGGAGGGTAATCCTTTCTCCATTTGATATTCCTCCTTCAATTCCACCAAAATGACTTGAATTAGATGAGACCTCGCTTCCTGGCAAATCTGCCATCTTTTCACCTAACCCAAATGAGAAAGAAGTAACTGCTCCTATAGACATCAGAGCTTTCGCAAAATCCGCTTTTAGTTTATCAAATGCTGGTTCACCTAAAGCTTGCGGACAACCATCAATCACAACAGAAACCCTGCCACCAACAGACTCGCCCTCTTTTTTTAGATTCAATAAAAACTGTTTAATCTCACCCCATTTTTCTTTTTCAGGATAAGAGTATTCTCCAAGATCTACCGGTAACTTTTTTGGAAAAACTTCTTCTAATGAAAAAGGCCCTAGCTTACTAATATAGGCCCTTATTTCTACTTTGGGGATAACAAGGCTTGCAAAGTAACCAGCAATAACTCGAGACAAAGTTTCCCTTCCAGAACTCCTTCCTCCACCTCGGTGGTCACGAAATCCATATTTCATATTTGTGGTCTTATCAGCATGACCTGGTCTGTAAGAGTCTTTTAATTGATCATAATCCTGGCTTCTCTGATTTTGGTTTTTTACTATAACTGCAATAGGTGTTCCCAATGTCTTTCCTTCGAAAATACCTGAAAGAATTTCTGGGCTATCTGGCTCTTTCCGAGAGGTAGTTCCAGGAATTTTACCTGGGGCCCTTCGATCAAGTTCCTTTTGCAGGTTTTCCATAGAAAACTCTAGCCCAGCTGGCACACCATCAATAACGACGCCAATAGCCGTCCCGTGTGACTCACCAAAAGTTGTCATTGAAAACATCTTGCCAAAATGGTTACCGCGCATGTTAAATCCTTTAAAAATCAGAACATTGGCCTCTTTCTCTAGGGTTTTACTGGAGCGATGCCCTAAAGTAAACCTCTGATCAAGGAAAAATAATGCAAAACAAAGATATTCCAAACCTTCTAGAGCTTCAAAAAATTGAAAATAAAATTCATGAAAGACATCACAATATAGAAGGCCATAAAAAGCGTATTGAACACATCAATAATCAGATTAAAAAGCGAAAAGAACTCTTAATAAAAAATGAAGAAGACCTAGAAACTCACAAAAGTGAACTCAAAAAAAAGGAAAAAGTATTATTTAACTTAGAAGAAAAAAAGAAAAAATCTAATGAGCACTATAAAGTGGCAAAATCCCAAATCGAGGTTGAAGCCCTCGAAAAAGAATTAAAAGATCTGTCTCCCTCAATTGAAGCTCTGGAAGATGAAATCCTTGAACTCTTAGATAGCATTGATGAATGCGAAGCTAAGATTAAGGATGGTCAAAACTTTCTTAAGGGATCCAAAGATACTAAGGAAGAAATAGAAAAAGAAGTCAATGAAGATATTTATGACGATGAACACGCTATTTCAGTTTTTCAAAAAAAAGAAGACTCTTTCCTTGAACTTCTTTCTTCCGAAGCAAAGAGTTTATTTAATGGTTTAAAAGCTCGTTATAAATCCAAAGAGTTTATTACCAATGTTGAAAAGGGAAAATGCAAAGGATGCTTTTACATGCTTCCTTCACATCTCGTTGAATCAATTTATAGAGGCATAAATATTGAATGCTGCCCTTCGTGCCAACGCATTTTAGCTCCTGACTTGGATTGACTTTGAACTCCCTTTAAAAAATCTCCCAAAGATTCTTTTAAAAAAAGAAACAAACTTGTCATAAGAAAAATACAAACAAGGGATAAAAAGAAGGGTAATCATTGTCGAAAATAAAAGTCCATAAGCAAAACTTAAGGCCATTGGCTTTAAAAACGGGTCCCCTGCAGGACCTCCTAAAAGCCCTGCATGAGCGATAGGAAATAAACCAGCAACAGTTGTGAAAGTTGTCAAAATAACTGGTCTAAAGCGCGAAACGCTAGCAGTAAGGATTGCTTCTTTAATGTCAAAGATATCCTCTCTTTTCTTATTGATGAAATTGACCAAAACAATTGAGTCGTTAACGACAATCCCAACAAGTCCAATGACACCCATTAAGGCCATAAAGCCCAAAGGATCTCCAAAAGCCTTAAAAGTAAAAACAACACCTGTAAGCCCTAAAGGAATTGCGGCCATAATAACAAACGGTTGCCCAATACTGTTGAACATAGTAATGAGCACAAAAAAGATAGCAAGCATTGATATAATGAACGCTTTTTGCAATCTCTGTATTGACTCATTTGTATCTTTATTTTCTCCTGCAAAACGATAGTCAACATTAGGATGATCTTTTAATACTTCAACAACCTGGGGTTTTAAAATTGCTTTAACTTTATAAGGATTCATTTTTGCTTTATCTAGAGTCCCAGATATAGAAAATATTCTTTGCCTATTTTGTCTTCTTATAACAAAAGCTCCTGGCTTTTCTTCAAACCTTGTCACGCGCTTTAGGGAAATCCTTTGGCCCCTATTATTAAGGATATATAATTTTGACAATGACTTAGTTTGACTTCTCGCTTTTTTATCCAAAAGAACTCGAACCGCTATATCTTCATCTGATTCTCTTACCTCAGTAACAATATCTCCAGCAAAAGCTTTCCTTAGTTCCAAAGCTACCTGAGTGGTTGAGAGTCCTAACCTTTTTGCTTCTTTATCATTGACTCTAACGATAACTTGCTTTTTACCTTCTTCAAAATCAACTTCACTACTCAAAACACCATCAACTCTTTTGACAATATCATGAACCTTTTTAGAGACAATCTTAAGCTCTTCTATGTTGTCACCTAATAGCTCAATTTCTAGAGGCTTCCCTTTAGGCGGTCCTCCTTGAATTTTCTTTACCGAAACCGTGTACTTAGGAATAAGTACTTTAGCCTTTGTGGTTAAATCATCCAGAATTTGATCAGTACTCCTCTCTCTTTCATCAGGCGGTGTTAGATAAACCACTACTGAGCCATAATGATCCCCTGTTTTTCTCCCAAAATCCCCTCGAAATTGACCAACAGAAGCCCTTATTTGATCTAATTCCTCTTCGCTAAGACTTTCAAAAACAAGTTTTTCAAGCTTCTTAATTGCTTCGTCTGTTTTTTTTAAAGGTACTCCCACATCCCCTTTAATCTGAACATAAACAGTTCGAACATCATCACCTGGAAAAAGCTCAAAATCCATCGTCCTCAGAGAAACCGCAGCACCTCCAAAACAAGCGATACAAAAAAAGATCACAAAAAAGGTTGGAGCCTTAAGAACAACGTTTAAAATTTTTCCATAGATATTAAGGAGGGGTTGATACCAACGTTTTTTCCCTTCTTTTCCTTTCCTTAACTTTGCAAAATCTGCAAGGTGGGAAGGAAGAATAAAAAAGCACTCAAATAGAGAAGCAATAAGACAAACAATAACAATAATAGGGACAGGCCTCAAAAACTTCCCCATTATACCACCCATATATAGTAATGAACCAAAGGCGATCATAGTTGTTATAACAGTTGCGGTAACAGGCCTTATTGTTTCAATGGCTGCTTCTCTAGCTGCTTCTCTCGGACTAACTCCTTTTTCCAATTTCTGGTAATAGTGCTCAGCAACAATAATCGCATCATCGACTAGCATCCCTAAGACTAAGATCAATCCAAACATTGAGATAAGATTAAGGGATAAGTCCATATAATCCATTACAATAAAAGCGCAAAGGAAAGCCAAAGGAGCACCTAGCGAGGTCATAAAAGATGTGCTTAAATTTAAGAAAAAGAGAAGGCATATAAAGACAAGAATAATCCCTTGCCTCCCGTTGGACCCTAAAACACCCAATCTCCTTTTTACAAAATAAGAAAAATCATCTGTGTAACGAAATTCAATATCTTTATATTTAGTATTTTCTTTAAAGAAATCCTCAACTTCTTTTTTAACCAGGTCAGCTGATGTCACTATATCCGAAGTACCCTTAATTTTAACATCTAAAAAGATGGCCCTTTTCCCTTGAGATCTCTGGAGAATTGCCCCCTCACTTTCAGGCTGGCGAATAACTTTTGCTATATCTTTTATCCTAACCCTTCTTCCTGATGTATTAGATTTCACAACTATATTCAAAATATCGTCGACACCATCAAACTCAGAAAGAGTTCGAATCATGATATCACCATCTTTTCCTATTACCTTACCAGCTGAAAGATTAAGGTTTCTATCTTTAATCGCATTAGATATTTCACCTAAAGTAAGTTGATATAATTGCATTTTTGATGGGTTAACTTCGACTCTTATTTCATCTGGATAATAACCTTCTAAATCTGCCCTTGAGATATCAGAATATCTTTCCAGCCTATCACGCAACTTTTTGGAAGCACCTCTTAAATCATCGTAAGTACCCCCAGAAAGAGCGACTTTCATTATTCCTCTAGTTTTATTACTAATACTCCTAATTTTAGACTTTTTAACATTTTCAGGAAAATCATCAATATTATCTATGGCCTCTTTTACATCATCAATGACTTCACTTAAATCACTATCTGGATCGATTTCCAAATAAACAATTGAGTTGCCTTCAGCAGAAAGGCCATTCAATGTCTTTATTCCATCAATTCCTTTAAGTTGCCTCTCAATACTTATCGTCACCAATTTTTCAACATCTTCAGAAGAAGAGCCAGGATAACCCGTAGTAATAATAACTGTATCAAAGTTCACATTAGGAAAGGTTTCTCGCTTTAAATTAAAAACAGAGAAGATTCCCATGACGATAATAATAATTGTCATCAGGTTAACAACGAGAGGTCTCTTAATAAAAAAATTAATTAAACTCTTCACTTTTTATCCTTAATTTCTATTTAAAACATCCCTTAAAGAACCTTTTACGTTGTGAAGGCTCGCTAACAAACTTTCTTTCTGTGAACGGTAATTAACTATACTTGTCTCTGTTCCAATTCTCATTTCTTCCGCCCTGATAACTTGATCAAGGTCCATCTGCCCTAAATCATAAAGCTTAGTATACTCTTTTAGAATATCCTTAGATAAACTCAATCTCTTAACTGAAGATTTTAAACTTTGATCAAGTCGAAAAAGTTGTTGCCTTAGAAAATAATAATCCAGTTTTAAATTTTCAAATGTTTCTCTTTGTTGGCGTTGAAGACTATTTAATTGAACAAGAAGTTTAGACTTCTCTATTTTTTCTGATTTAAACCCTAAAGGCCATGTTAGGTTAATTCCTACTGTATACTGATTATCAGAGTTCCAGATAGCTCCATCGGAAAAAGATGTTCCAATACTTTCATCGTACTGATTAGTGTTATAAGTTACATAACTTTGGATAGTAGGGGCAAAACTATAATCTGCCTTTTCAACACTCATTCTTAACTGTTTCAACTTCTCTGCCATAAGCTTCAAGTTCTTGTTCTCTAATGGTTTTAAATTAGACCTGGGTGCTCTTAATTTATTGCTGCTTAAAGCTCGAACTTCTCTAATCGAGACTCTTCTATGGAGTAACTTTGAAAGTGTATCAAGGGCTCCTTTCATTCTTAAATTCGCCATCTCAACTCTTTCCGCCCCTTGAAGTTCAGTCATTACTGACTGCTGCCAATCGACTTTTCTTTTTAGGCCATCTTTAACCCAACCCCTTATCAATTCACTCCTTTTTTTAGCCCTTGCTAAAGCATTTTTCTCCAAGTTCAAAAGAGCTTTTTCAAGACTAACCTTAATATAAGCATTATAAAATTGAAGCGTTTTGTTCTCTAAAATAAAGGACTCAGTAATTTTTTGAACTCCGATCTCTTTTTCAGCAATAGCAAGGGCTTTGTATGTTTCCCTTCCAAAAAAGTTTTTACCTAAACTTTGATAATAACTTAAACCCTGTTCAAATTGATACGATGTTTTCGAAGTTAGATCTAGAGTGGTAGACGTTATTGAATTTTCTAAGCCAAATTGACCACCCCATAAAAAAGGCTTTGAAATATCTGCACTAACATTCCAATAACCTCCTCTGTAGTCCGAAGAAACTGAAAGTGGTTCCAGTTTATTTTGACTGAAATATGAGTTTGAACTCAGAGACCACCCCAATTGAGCAAAGATTGATTCTTTGCTCAAAGAAGCGAGCTTAATTTGTTCCTTGGCTTGCTTTAAATCTCCATTAACCCTTTCGAATTCTTCTAATAGGCTCCTAACATCTGACAAAGCCATATTGGTAAAGATAAAGGAATTAAAAGAAAAGAAAATCAATAACTTAAGAGATTTTTTCGTTAACTTGACTAAGCGCAAAACTCGCTCCTTTGTTTCTTCTAATGTAAATTTTTAAGACCTGTTTGACTTATCCCATTACTTAAGGCATTCACAGGTAAATTGCCGAGAAGAGGGGGTTATCGCTACAAGTTTACTCCATTACTGAAATTTTGTAAGTACAAACAAAGTTAAATTTTGCAACAATATCTTCACAAAATTGTTACAAAAGAGGTCATTGTTTAAATCTTGTAGAGGAAAGTCCGGACACCAAATGGCAGCGTAGCGGGTAACGCCCGTCCACCGCGAGGTGAGGACAAGTGCAACAGAAAGCAAGTACGAAGGGCCTTGGCCCTTGCAGTAGTGAAACCAGGTAAACTCTACGTGGTGCAAGCCCAAATAGGCTTACGTTTAAGGCGGCCAGCTTAAGTAGGCGGGTAGGGTGCTTGAGGTCTTGAGTAATTAAGGCCCTAGATGAATGGTAACCTAAAACAGGATCCGGCTTATCCCTCTTCTCGGCTTTTTATTTGACCTCAATCATTTCTGAAAAAATTCCCATATGAAAGCTTTCCTTGTCTTTTTTATAGCCTCTATACATTCCTTTAGAGATATAATTTAAAACAAGTTCTCCTTTTGCGCTTATGGAAATAAGCCCCCCGTTTCCTCCGTTATTTTTTAGTTTCTCTAAAACGAGCCTTGAAGAGTCTTCTAAAGATAAACCCTGGTATTCTATTAGCGCTGAAAGGTCATACGCGCTAACCCCTTTTATGAAAGTGTCTCCTGTTCCCGTACAAGAAACTGCGCAAGTTTTGTTATTCGCATAATTTCCAGAGCCTATAAGGCTGGAGTCACTACATCTTCCCCAAACTCTATTTGTTAAACCACCAGTAGAAGTTCCAGCCGCCAAGTCTCCTTTAGAGTCCATAGCTACTGCTCCAACTGTTCCGATACTTTCCGAATGGTCTAATGTTATTTGGCCCTTTTTTCTTGCAGTAACTAATTGATCCCATCTTTTTGTAGAAAAAAAATATTCATCAGGCTCTAAATCAAGCTTATTTTCTTTGGAGAAAACTTGGGCTCCTTCAGCGCACAAAAGAACGTGATCACAATTTTCCATAACAGCTTTCGCTGCATATATTGGGTTTTTTATATTTTTCAAACAAGAAACGGCTCCCGCACTTAAATCCTTTCCGTTCATTATTGAAGCATCCATTTCAATAAGTCCCTTAGAGTTAAAAACCGATCCTCTCCCAGCGTTAAATAAAATAGAGTCTTCCAATACACTTATGCTTGCAGAAACGGCTTCAATGGAAGTCCCTCCTTCATCAAGGCAGCTATAACCAACTTCAAGTGACTTTTTCAAAACCTCATAATACTCATCTCTTTCTTCATTAGTTAACTTTTCTTCTAGAATGGTCCCTGCACCACCATGGATAGCAATCATATGCTGAATACTCATATGGTTTCCTTTTATATTTTCACCTAAATTTACTTCAGTTAACTTGAAAATCTTTTATATATGATTAACAAGCCTAATAATGGAATTATAATAGGAGTCACCAAATAAGTTCAAATGGTTCAAAAGGTGGTATAGTTGATAAATTTGAACCCTCTTTTCCCATCCATTGGATAAAGGATGCTCTTGAAAATAACCTTTAAAAAAAGATTGATCAAAACCACCGAAAAGAGTAATCATTCCAAATTCTGCCTCACGGTTTCCAAAGTAAATTGCTGGGTCAATTAATATTGGATTTTCATTCAAATCAAAAATAACATTTCCTGACCTCAAGTCTCCGTGAATCAAGCTTGGTTTTTCATCACTTGAAATTTTGTCTTTAATTTTTTCTTCAAGACCTCTAATCTTAAGGGCCAAACCTTCGTATTTTTCCAATTTTTTTTCTTCAAGCATCAAGTCAATTTGAAATTCAAGCCTGTTTTTAAAAAAAAAGTCCCCCCAAGATTTTCTATTTTGAAACTCAACTTGAGAATTTATTTGTATATTCTTTCCAATACAGTTGTCATAACTAAGTCCAAAAAAATCAGATTGAAATAAGTGAATCTTTGCTAATCCCACTCCAAGGCGAAACCATGAGTTGCTTTTCTCCCGGCCACTCTCTATATAATCAAGAATCAAGATATCATCATCAAAATAGTGTACCTTTGGAGTAGGTACTCCTAATGCCTGGCCCAGTTTCTTTAACCCATCTGCTTCTTTTTTAAAAACGTCTTTCCCCTCCTTGGAATTTAATTTTTTTAAAAAATAAACCTCTCCGTTATTTAAAAAAACTTGAAAGCAATCTGAGGCACTACCCCCTGTTAGCTCTCGAATATTTTTAATTTCTTCATTTTTAAATTTAAAAAAAAGTTTTGAGATGGAGCTTTTATTTTCACCCATTTTTAACCTTTATTTTAATTATTTAAGGCAATAAGGGCTTTTGTTGAAGAAGTTGAAAGATTTTCATCCTTTGAGTCAGGATTAACGAAAAAGAAACGCCTTTTTCCATATGAGAAATTCTTTTTCCATTTCTCCTCAGAAACTTCTAATACATAATTTGTAATCTTATATTTAGTTATTCCTGTCTTGAATTTTTTTAATGATCCCAAATTCAATTTTACTTGCTCATTCCAATAAGGATATTGAGATAAGTTTTTGTCATTTGTTTTTAAAATGAATGTGGGAAGTTCTTTTTGACCAGAAAGCCATTCTTTTTCACTCTTCTTATAGGCGAGGAGCAAATCGTCTTTTTTTACAATCACTCTTATTAATTCAAGGTCGATGCTTTCTCTTTTTTTACTCTGGTTTAGTTTTTTTGGGTAAATAAGAGGGTCTTCATCTATAACAGCACAGCTTTTAGATAGTGGACAGGATAAACAGTCAACTTTATTAGCCTGGCAATAAACCCTTCCTAAGTCCATCAGAGACTCATTGAGGTTACGCCAATTAATATTTGATCTGCCTTTAAATAAGTCCCCTTGTTCAAAAAGCCTCTTTAGTTCTTTTTGTAATTTTGGACCTTTTTCAACAGATATACGATATATTCTGGACAAAACTCTTTCTAAGTTTGCGTCAATTGCCAGTGCTTTTTTATTTGCACCAATTGATAATAAAGCACTCGCAGTATATTCACCAATGCCAGGAATAGTTTTTAATTTTTCAAAATCTAGTGGGATCTTGCCATGAAAGTCTTCAACAATACTTATTGCGGCTTTTCTCAAGTTTCTTGCACGTCGGTAATAACCAAGTCCTTTCCATGCAATACATATCTCTTCTTCACTCGTCTTTGAAAGAGATTCTATTGTGGGGTACTTAGTAATAAAGCTCTCAAAGTGATTTATGACAGTTCCCACTGTAGTTTGCTGAAGCATGATTTCGGAAACCAGAGTATTATAAAGACTCCTTTTCCTCCGCCAAGGTAGACCAGAATAGTTTTTCTTTGACCAATTAATTAATTCCTGACTCATAGGATACGGAATACACTCTAACTATTTAAACTGGCAATCAATTTTCAACTATAACAATTGAAAAAATTTCTCATATCACCAAAGCTAGTAAAAAACCTTAAAATAGAATTGAAGCTTTTGGGAAAAAGGAGGATCTAATGACCGAGAGTTCCAAACAAAATAAGCTTAGACTGGCTAAAGAGCTATCATATGATATTAGGAGAACTATTACTGACTTTCTAAGCGAAAATATTAAAGAAGAAGGGGTATCTAAAGCAGATTGGCTTCTTATTTCTAACTTGGGTTTAATTATAACTAGTGACTATATAAATAAACCTTTCACAAAAAAATCTCAATTGAATGATACTGAAAAGTACATGAGTTTCCTAACCAATGAAAAAGAAGAAAAAGACCTACTTTTAAGGAAAGATCTAGAGTTGAAAGAAAAAGAGCTGGAAGCTCTAAAGCAACCACCCTTAGGATCAAAAAGGGAGGCCAAAGTAAACTAATCTTCTCGGTGGAAACAACCAACTGAGTCTTTATTCCTCACTGAAGCATTCAAAACCATCATAGCGACCTCAACAGAATTCCTTAATCCAATTAAGTTATCTTGCAAGGTCGCATTTTTATAAAATTTAACAATTTCATCCGAAAGCTCGTTAAACATGGCTTTGGCCCTGTTCAACCTATTTGAAGTTCGATTTAAGCCAACATAGTTCCACATAGTTTGCTTAACCATCATTCTATCTTGTGTGATCAGAGCGCTATCTACTTCTGCAGAACCATCGAGCCAATCTTTTATCGTATCTTCTGGATAGACTGGCACTTTACAGTGGGCACTCTTCGTCAAAATATCTTTTGCTGCATATGTTCCCCAACTTAAACCTTCTAATAAGGAAGTTGAAGCTAATCGGTTGGCCCCATGAAGACCTGTACATGCTACTTCACCAACAGCATACAATCTAGGTAAACTTGTCTGTCCAACTAAGTCCGATTTCACTCCTCCACAAGTATAATGAGCTGCAGGAACAACAGGTATTGGATCCTTAGTAATGTCCACTTTGTTCTTTAGGCAATGTTGAAAGATTGTTGGGAATCTATCCTTTATCCACTCTGATTCTTTATGTGAAATATCTAAATAAACGCATTCATGACCTGTTTTAATAGTCTCCTCAACAATGGCCCTCGAAACAATATCTCTTGGAGCTAACTCTTTATCCTTATGGTAATTTTCCATAAAAGATAGACCATCACAATTTATTAATTTCCCTCCTTCTCCTCTTAAAGCTTCACTAATCAAAAACCTCCTATGAGATGATTGATCATAAAATGTTGTCGGGTGGAATTGAATAAACTCCATGTCTGTTAAAACGGCTCCAGCTCTCTTGGCCATCGCATGACCATCACCCCTAGCACCTTCGGAATTAGAGTGATGAAGATAAAGAGCACCAACTCCACCTGTAGCTAAAATAGTAAAATGGGAAAGTGCTTTTTTAACTCTCCCTTCCTTTTGGTCGAAAAGGTAAGAGCCGACGACTTTATTCTCTTCATATCTCTGGGTAATATTTACTCCATGATGAAGAGGAGTAATCAAATCAATAGCTGTATGAGAAGTTAACATTGTTACATTTGGAAACCTGCTCTTATCTTTAATATAGTTAAGAAGGGATATCTGAATTTCTTTTCCTGTAAAGTCTCCTTTATACAAAATTCTTTCTCTGGAATGAGCTGCTTCTCTTGTGAATTTCAAGCGACCTTCACGACACCTCATAAAATCTGTTTTAGCTTTATCTAGAAGAAGTTCATTTAGAATTTTTCCACTTGAGTTGAGAAGAATCTGTCCTGCAGATAGATTTGAAGTTCCTGCTGATGCTTTTTGCAGATCATGTATAAAATCATCGTCCTTTTCTTCAAGGTAGATGATTCCTCCTTGAGCCCAATAAGTATTGCTAACCTTAGGGTCTTCTTCTCTTGTAACGACTCCTACTCTCAAACCATTTTCTGCCAAGGTTATAGCCGCTGAAAGTCCTGCAATGCCCGAGCCTATAATCATTACGTCGAACTCATATGATTTCATTTAAATAACCTTTTTTATTCTTAAGCTTAAGTTAAAGTCTTTTCATTTTCAGAGAAATATCGACTGTTTCAGGTGAATGAGTAAGAGCGCCAACACTTATTGCATCCACTCCCTCAATTAAGTAGTCTTCTAAGGTACCCAACTGAATACCACCTGAAACCTCAATTGTTGTTCCTTCTTTTTTAGACTTTACAGCTTCAATTATGTCAACCGGGGTAAAGTTATCTAACATAAAGTGCTTTACTCCTAAAGAATTTGCCTTTTCAAATTCTTCTAAAGTATGTACTTCAACGACAAGAGGATTATAAAAACTTCCTATTTTTTTAAAGAAGTTCACTGCTTCTTCTATCCCACCAAAATAACTTTTATGATTGTCCTTGACCATCCAATTATCAGTCTGGCCAAAACGATGATTTTTTCCTCCTCCAATTCTTACTGAATACTTGTCTAGAAACCTTAATCCTGGCATTGTTTTTCTAGTGTCAAGAATTGAAATCCCTTTAATTTCCGCCAACTCTACAAACTTAGAAGTGTAAGTTGCAATATTTGAGGATCTTTGAAGAAGATTTAAAGCAATTCTTTCGCCGGATAGGGCAATAGAGAAAGGAAGATTAAATTTTAAAGAATGAGTCTCTTTACCCTTTTCAAACTTAACTCTACAACCTTCATGAGATAATAAATCTCCAAAATAAGATTTTTCAGCACCTAAAAAAATAAATGATTCCATAAAAAAGGGTAGACCAGATATTAGAGTCCTATCTGTTTTAAATTTAAGAGTACACTCCACAAGGTCACAGGGCAGTCCTTGATTATAGAAAATATTTCTATCAAGGTCATCTTCCTTAAAAAAATTTTCTATATGGTTTTTCAAAGAAATACTAAAATAAGAACCCTTGCTGTTCTCTGGATTCATAAACTTCCCCAAATTTTTTTTTAATTACAAAAAAATATCCCTAAAAAATAAACTCCATTTATTTCAATGGCTTTTAGCCTCAAACTCCGAACTCTTTTTAGCATTAGTTTAAAGACTTATGAATAGAGTTTTTTTTATTTATCTAACATCGATAATGCTACTTGTCTCAGCTAAAAAAGTTGGACCCAAGACCTCTAAAACCTGGTATAAAGAAGTTTCTAAATTGGAAGAAATTCTCATCTCCAGTTCAAATCCAATCAGAGAAAGATTTAAGAAAAAAGTTCATTTCGACTTATTAATCGCGTACGTTACTGGAAATAAAAAGAGTTTGCCAACAAAACTAAAAAAATCCCATAAAACTTTAAGTATAACGCACCTATTCACGCCTTCAGGTCTCCACTTCTCTTCACTCTATTTTTTTTTTATTCCCCTTTTTAGCTATCTAAAGAAAAGAAGCCCTCCAAGCTATCTTTTTGCACACACAACACTGTGCGCAACACCATTCTTATTAACAGGCTTCAACTCCATAAAGCGGATCTGTATTTTTCATACATTAAAAGTCGTGAAAAGCTTTTTAGATAAGGAAAAGCTTAAACAAATAGACAACTTTTACTTAATTTTATTTACTTTCCTCATTGATGCTATAAGAGGTTCTTTTTTTGAATCCCCCCTAAGCTTCTGCTACTCTTTTATTTTTCTAGGTCTTCTATTCTGTTATGATGACTTTAATCCTCAGAGAATATTTTTTTACTTTTTTGGAGCGCAAGTTATCCTTGCATTTTTTTCTTTGGACCTCTTTTCTATTTTTGGCTTATTCTTTGGCTTTCTCCTTACCTATTTATTTTCATTCCTTTTCCCATTTTGGTTACCGATTTTCTTTATACCCATGAAGATACAATCTATTTTGGGAATCACTTTTCTAATTGAAAAAAGCATAAGCCTTTTTGTAAAATCCATTTTATTTTTAAATGATATAGTCTTTGAGTTTAATTTCTTCTTCTCAAGTCTGCCGCTGATTTTATCTGTTTTACTTTGCTCTTATAAATTACAGACAAAAATTAAGCTCTATTTATTTACAACTCTAATATTATTGCACTCAAACCCACTTCTCAATTTTCCAATATCAACTTTCCAAAAGCCACTTTATCCAGTGAATTATAAGAACTTGAAAAAAAATAAAATCGACTCAGTTTACTTTAATCGAGGCAGGGTCATTATCATTTTTAAAAATGGAAAAAGGTGCGTTCACGAACTAAGACCTCAAGGCATTTCAGAAAAATGCAGATATCTTTGAAAAATCTAGTACAACAAATCTACTCTAATAGGTTAGTAATTTTTTCAGCATTTGAACTACATCTTGCACCTGAGGCAAAATATCATCTTCAAGTTGAGGACAATAAGCTACATGACTATCTTTTGCTGCAACTCTTAGAATAGGTGCATCTAAAGACTCAAAAAGCTCTTCATTAATTCTTGCTGCAATTTCTCCAGCAAAACCAGATGTCTTTGTTTCTTCATGACATATTAAAATTCTATTTGTTTTTCTAAGAGAGGATTTTAATGTTTCCATGTCAAAAGGCACCAAGGTCCTCGCATCTATTATCTCTATGGAGTAACCTTCTTTTTCAACTTCTTTAACAGCATCAATTGACTTTTGAACGAGGGCCCCCCAAGCAAGTATAGTGGCATCCGTACCTTCCTTGACGATCTTTGCTTTCCCAAAAGGAATCATAAAGTCATCCCCTGGATCTGCCATCCTATTATACCCTTGATAATAAAGGTGCTTGTGCTCTAAAAACATTACAGGGTCATCACAATTAATTGCAGTCCTTAGCAATCCCATCGCATCAAGTGCATTGGATGGAAAACAGACGTAGAGCCCTGGTATATGAGTAAAAAGAGATTCTCCACACTGGGAGTGATAAATCGAGCCGCCTCTAAGGTATCCACCGATTGGAACCCTAACAACCATTGGACAGGAATAGTCTCCACCTGATCTATAACGAGTTGTTGCCATTTCATTTTTGAGTTGCATGAACGCCGTCCATATATAATCAAAAAACTGAATTTCAACAACAGGCTTAATTCCTCTTAAGGCCATCCCTATAGCTCGACCTATAATGTTTGCCTCAGCTAAAGGTGAATTAAAAACTTGGCCTGTGTATCCTACTCTCTGAACTCCCTTTGAAATACTAAAAACGCCCCCCTTTCCTTTGAGGTTCTTGTCGTCCAACTTCTCTAGCTCAGAAAAGTCAGCAACATCTTCACCAAACATTCTTATAAAAGGGTTTTTAGAAACTTCTGTCTTTAAGGTTTTATTAAGAGCAAGGGCCATAGGAATATCATCTTTCCCAGAAAAGCTAGGCTCTTTTTCAAATTGATCCGACCTAGGATCAACAGAACTTGAATATAAATAATCAGTGGACGTCTCAATGGGTGGCCAAGGTGTTTCGATGGCCCTATCCATAGACTCTTTAACTTCCGAAGCAACACTTTCAATTAT
>PAZA01000068.1 GCA_002715375.1 Halobacteriovoraceae bacterium | reverse complement strand
CTTGACGCTTGGTGAAAGTAAGAAACCTAGGAATTGGTTGTAAGATTACAAAGGAGTGTATATGGATATCCCAAGTAAGGACATAAAAAGTTCCTTAAATGGAAATTGCGCTTTAAAAATTGATGACCGCCAAGAAAAAATCCAAATGAGTTCTCTTTCAAGCCTGACTGGCTTTCCTGTTGATTACATAAAAAAAGAATTAGTACTAGATGAAGAGGAAGTGACTCTTGAACAATTAAGAGAGCATATGATGGTCTTTTTAAACTCTAATTTTGAAGGATCAATCTCCGAAATTGATACGGAAAATCAATAAATTAAAAACTAACACCCGCAATACTTGCTTTCATTTTATATAGGCAAAAAATGCCTTTCTTAATGTTCTATAAAAAAAATTAATTGTTTCTCATTGGTTCCGATTAGAGGGAAAGGAACTAATTTAGAGGAACTAGTATGGATATATCCACAGTTATTGGTTTTGTTGTTTGTATAGGTGCCGTTTTAGCTACAATTCTTATGGCTTCAGGCCTTGGTGCTTTTATTGACCCACCTAGTATGTTCACAGTTATTTTCGGTATGGTTGGAGCGACATTTATTAAGTGGCCTTTGGAAACCGTTCTATCAATTCCTACCTATTTCTTAAAGGCAATCTTCTTCTCTCCAGCCGATCCAAAATCTACGATTGATGAGATTGGAAATTTAGCAGAGACTGCCAGGAGAGAGTCTATATTTGCCCTTGAAAAGGTTCCTATAGATGATCCTTTCTTAAAAAAAGCTATGACTCTAGCTGCAGATAACCGTCCTCCTGAAGTCATCAGTGCAATTTTACAGCTCGAAATTGATGCCATGGTTGAAAGACATAAGATGGGATCTGACCTCTTTGCCGGAGTAGCTGAAGATGGCCCAGCTTTTGGAATGATTGGAACACTTATTGGGTTGGTTATCATGCTTGGTAACTTACAGGATCAGTCAGCTATTGGACCTGCTATGGCCATTGCACTTTTGACTACATTTTATGGTTCATTGATTGCAAACATTGCAGGTAACCCCGTCAAGGCGAAGCTCGCCTTTAGGTCAAAGCAAGAGGCAACTAAAATGTCCATTATAATTGCCGGAACCTTAGGTATTGTAGCGGGTGAAAACCCAAGACTTATTAAAGAAAAACTTAGTTCGTTTCTTCCTCCAGCTCAGAGAGAAGTTGAGGACGCTGGAGAATAAGTTAAGGATTTAAAGTATGGCAGAAGAGGCTGAAGGAGAAGAAGGTGCAGGCGGCGGAGACGGTGGAGGCGCTGAGGAGCAAGAGTGTCCGGAATGTGAGATATGTGTTCCTGGTCTTCCCGGGTGGATGGCCACATTTTCAGATCTAGTGACACTTCTTTTGACATTTTTTGTCCTCCTTCTTTCATTTGCGAAGACTGAATCAGCTAAATTTGAAGCTGCCTTGGGATCTTTAAGAAATACCTTTGGCGGGAATGTTTTAAAACATGGTGAAATTATCCATCGTGGTAAGTCTGCCGACAATGCACCGACAATGATTGAAGCTGAACAGCCAGTCAAACCTTTTCCTATCGATTTCTTAACAATGGAAGGGTTACTAAATAAACATGAAGTTAATAGAGAATCTGATGAAGTCTTGAATGTGATGAAGCAGGATTTAAGAGAATATTCTCTTACAGATAACGTAGACATTTATGAGTTGCCTGAGGGAATTAAAGTAAGAATTAAAGACCGTATCTTATTTAAGAAGGGCTCTGTAAAAATTCAAGAAATTTCGATAGAAGTTTTTGATAGGCTAATACAGCTTCTAAGGGCAAAAGATTGGAATGTATTTGTTGAGGGTCATGCTAGCCTTGGGGAGACTTCCTTAGACGGAAAATTAGATGCATTCAACCTTTCTGCTTATCGAGCTGATGGTGTAACAAGAGCACTCATTAAAAGAGGTGTAAGACCCTCAAAAATAAGCACAGTCTTTTATGGAGATACTAGGCCCTTCCGTTATAATGAAGGAGGGAGTCCAGATGAAGTTCAAAGTAGAAGAGTAGAGTTTTTATTAAGAAAGACAGATTTGAGGACTCCAGGAAAAAAGGTTGATTCACAATAGGAGTTTTATTTGATATTTGGAAGAATATGATAATAGAAAAAGAAATAAAATTATCTATATTGCAATCATATGAGACTTTTGAAGACTTATTGATAACTCTATTTGGAGCCTCTAAAAGAGAAATTAAGAAATTTGTCTTAAATAAGAAAATTCTAAAAAAAAAATCATTTCTAAAACGGAAATAAGTATACCAATCGATATAATCAATAAAAAGATGATTTATCCTGTTTATGAAGGACCTGAAATAGAAGTTCTTCATGAGGATGCTAAGTGTATTATCTTAAATAAGTCTTCGGGAATTCACTCTCATCCTTTGAAGTATAATGAAAAAGATAACTGTTTAAGTTTTTTAAGAAATAATAATTATTTCGAGGCTTTAAAAGTTAATAAAAATAATATGGATCGAGGGTTGCTGTATCGTCTTGATTATGGAACTTCAGGAGTTTTAGTTCTTGTTAAAGATGAAAAAGATTATTTAAATATAAGAGAAGATTTTAATAATTTGGTTAAAGAAAAATGTTATTTAACTATTGTTGAGGGGCATTTTGAAAGCGATGGTGAGTATACCTCTTTTCTTCGTCCATCTTTAAAGCATGGAAAGAAAATGGTTGTTTCCGATCATAGAGAAAAAAAATTCTTGAAAGAAACCAGAGAAGGTAAAATATTAATTAAGAAAGTTCATTATAATTCTGAAAAAAAAGTTTCACTTCTAATGATAAAATTAAAGACAGGTCTTAGGCATCAAATAAGGGCTCAACTATCTCATTTAGGTTTTCCTATTTTAGGAGACGAATTGTATGGGGGGGGGCCGTCACTAAGAATTTTTTTGCATGCTCTTTACTATGAAGTTCCTTTAGAAGGAATGACTATAAAGGGAAAAGCTATGAATGCTTACTTATTTGAAAAATTCTTTAACCTTGACAGTTTTTTTGAAGTGATTAAGGATTAACCTTTTGCTCTTAAGTGTTGTGAATTTTACCAAATCGTCACCGAAAATAGCTGCTTTGATAATAATCTTGTCTGAATTTACGATAAAGCGAGCTAAAGTTACATTTTCCAAGGTATCTACTGGGGAGCTTTTTGCTGTAAAGATAATATCATTAGCAAGTTCTCTATAAAGGTATGCCTGGAAATTTTTTTTATTTTTTACATTTTTAAGGGATTTCTCCATTTCAATTGTCAGGATATTATTTTCACAAGTTGTAGACCAGTTTTTTGGAACTCGACGTTTTAGGTTTACAAGAACGGCCCTGCAAGAAGTTGCCTTTAGAATTTCAGCCCTTTCAGATAAATCTATTATTTTTTTTTCCTCTAATTGATGGATTAGAAGATATGTGAGGAGAAAAGCTATAGGTAAAATTGGTTTCTTAATTAACTTGTTTATAAACATAGATTTATTATGGCAGGTCACCAAAGAAAAATCACTAAAGTAAGGAAAAAAAATAGCCGACAGTTTTAGTCAGGGTGTCTCTTTGAAAGGTAAGGTCCAAATGCTAGAAAATTTCTCATATGAAAAGTCTTTTTGGAAAGTTTTAACTTACTTGGATAACCTTGAGGAAGAAATTACGGTTGAAGATTTAGCGATTCTTTTAGGGGTTGAAAAAGACCTTATTTTTAGAGGGATTCAATTCTTTGAAAGGTTCAATATTGAGTATAAATGTGAAAAAAGAGGGTCAAGAACGGTTGTTTACCCATTTCCAAGTCAAATAAATATGTCTGTATCTCTTTCTTTGACTGAGTGGCTATCACTTGAAAACTACCTTCCTAAAGATGGATGTGAAAGTTCAGGTTTTACAGTAAATAGTGGTAATGGAACTCATAAAAATATCCAAAAGAACTTCTTTGAAATTCTTGCGTTTGAAAAAAAGAAAGAAAAATTGATCAGTAAAATCAGGTCTGACAGTAATAAACACTACGAAATCATTAGCTCTATTGAAAAAGCTCTTAGAGATGGCTCTATAATGATTATTGAGCTCTCTAATTCAAAGAAGGAAGAAATTTATCCAAGAAGTTTGAGCTATGTTGATGGGAAACTCCATTTTATTGGAGAAGAGAAAAAAGATAGGTGTTTGGTTTACGTAAACACAAAGGAAATTCAATCAGTAAATTTAATGTGTGGAGAAGATTATAAAAAGAACTTTTCGCTGAAGGAGGTTAATGATTTTATAAATTCACTCAGGCATATGGGCGGAAAAGAATTGAGAGTTGTTCTTAAGTTTTACACTAACGATGTTAATTTAACTCCTCCAATTAACTTTTATGACCAACCCTATGTAACTTATTCATCAGACGGAAGTTTGATTTGGTCTGCATCGTTGGAGTTGGGGAATGATTTGTTTGAATGGTTACTGAAAAATGACAATCAGGTAGAAATTATTGATCCATTCTTTTTAAGAAAAGAACTCGATGATTATAAAAATCATAGGTCGAAAGCAATCAAAAAAGCAGGTTAAAAAGCTCTAGAGCTTTTCTAATGTCTTTTAAAATATTTTTTAATTATGAAGGCCAGGGGCTGGCCTTCCCAAAGTGAAATATATTTCTAAATTTATTGAACGAGTGGTGCTTCTGATTGAGACTGAGAAGAAAGGTAATTTGTTTCACCCAATTCGTCAGAATCAGTTGTTCCTTCAAGCTCCTTAATATAGCCTGTGAAAGTACCTTCTTTGGATCTAATAATTTTGTTTAAGAATGCTGTATCACCTTCAGCGCCAGCTTTCTTTTCTTTTTCGTGAAGAACTTGCATAAGAGTTTTGTATGTAATTTCAGTATTAGTCTTCTTTTCAATAACCTCTACATCAGAACCCTCTTTGATGATTTGAGCTAGTTCGTGAAGTGTAACATAACAACTACCCTGAGTGTCATAAAGTTTCCTGTTAGAGTACCTTTTAATGATTCTAGTCTGAGTGCTTTGAGTGTCCATATGTCTCACTTCCCCTTAAAAGATTTGTAATTTTTCTAGAGGTATTAATGACATAATTGGATTGAGTAATGCAAGAGTAAAGGTCAAGAATACTGCCTTTATATTTGTTTTTTCTTTCTTTTTAATATTTTGCAAGATTAATTGAGTTATGCGGCTAAAGTCAGCTATTGAAAAAATGAAGAGATTTTTATTCCATCAGTTGGGTTTGTGTTTTTACCGATGCAGCATGAATAATTTGGAAAACCTCATCAACGTAATCTTCAGGAAGGTTAAGTTTATTTCCCCAGATTACTCTCTGGTCAATTAACTGATCTAGCCTATTTTTTTGAAGGGCGGCGATATTTTTTTTAATTTTTTCTTGGCCTATTTCATGGACTATATTCATTCGAACTTTAAGGATATCTAAGAGTTCTTTGTCTAAAGCGTCAATTTTAGATCTTAGGGAGCTTAACTTATCATCAAAAAGCTCATCGGAGCAGAACTCTTTTCTATGCTGAAGACCTTTGAGGATTTCTTCCAATTGATTTGGCGTCACTTGTTGCTTTCGATCACTTAAAGCCTTATCAGGGTCAGGGTGAGTTTCGATCATTAAGCCTTCCATTGCAATATCAAAAGCTTTTTGACTAACCTCAAAAATTTTCTCTCTACTTCCTGCAATATGACTTGGATCGCAAATTAAGGGAAGCCCTGGGACTTTTTGTCTAATTTCTATGGGAATCTTCCAACAAGGTTCATTTCTGTATGGAGATGGACGGGCTGTTGAAAAGCCTCTATGAATCCCAACTAATTTAGTAATACCTTTGTTTAAGAATCTTTCAATCGCTCCAACCCATAAGGAAATATCTGCATTTATGGGGTTTTTTATCATAACAGGAATATCTTTTCCTTCGAGGGAGTCAGCAATATTTTGGATGAGGAAAGGGTTTACTGTTGTTCGTGCCCCTACCCATAGAATGTCTATGTCATGATCGATACAGGCTTTTATATGCTCTGGGTTGGCCACCTCAGTACAGGTAAGAAGCCCAGTTTCCTTTTTTACCTTCTGAAGCCACTTAAGACCTTTCAAGCCAATTCCTTCAAAAGTATTTGGGCGGGTTCTTGGTTTCCAAACACCAGCTCTAAAGATTTTTACCCTATCAATTTTTTTTACAGAGTGAGCCGTGGATAAAACTTGTGATTCAGTTTCAGCACTACAGGGCCCAGCGATGACAAGATAATCTTTAAATGGTAGCCATTGGTTAATTGGTGTAATTTTCACGCGTTAATTTCCTTCAACTAGTCGCGTTTATATATAAAGGATTCAGAGCGTCTTGAGAAGACTTAAAAAGAGTATAGGTTGAAAGTTCATATGAAATATCTAGAATCATTTTTTGGAAAGTTTACGAAAAGGGTAATGCGTTGTCCTTCGTGTCATAGGAAGATACGTTTTCCAATAAGGCCAGGAAAAACTTTGAGAGTTACATGCCCAAGTTGTCTTTGCATGTTTGATGTTTCTTTTAAAAGTAAAATCTTTTCCGGAAACCAACAAAAATTATTGATGGATAGAGTTAAACAAAGTTTATTTAATTTGAAAATAAATAAGAAGCGTTATCTTTTTATTTTTGTAGGGCTTATTTTAAGTATCTACTTGGCCAATAATTTTCTTTTCAAAACGGATCATAAAAAAATAGATCAGTCTTTGATCGAAAAAAACAATCAGATATACGAAGAGCTTTAATTTGAGCTTACTTTTACAGCAAGAAACTACTTTGGTTTCTTGCTTTTCAAGAGGTCGTAAAACTTTTCTGTATACTCTATAAGTTTAGAAGTAATTCCGGGCTCAGATACAGAGTGTCCAGCATCTTTAATAATGTGAAACTTAGCTTCAGGCCATTTCTTATGAAGTTCCCAAGCTGTTTTAGTTGGGCAAACGACATCGTAACGCCCTTGGATTATCACTGCAGGTATATGTCGGATACGGTCTACGTTATCTAGAAGTTGGTTTTCACTTTCGAAAAAACCTTTATGGTAGAAGTAATGGCACTCAATTCTGGCAAAAGCTTCAGCAAATTGGTCTTCCCCATAAGAGTCAATAGTGTCATGGTCTTGAAATAATTTGCTTGTGGAGCCTTCCCATTGAGACCAGGCTTTTGCACAGGTTGACCGTTCCTCTTTTTTCTCAGAAGTTAGCCTCTTATAGTATGCAGATATGAAGTCATGCCTTTCATCATGAGGAATGGCTTCTTCATATTTTTCCCATTCATCAGGAAAGATATAGCTTGCACCTTCTTGATAAAACCATCGAAGCTCTTTTGGCCTTAGCATAAAGATTCCTCTTAAAAAGAATGAATCAACTGAGTTTGGGTGCTTCTGCCCATAGGCTAAGGCTAAAGTGGAACCCCAGCTTCCTCCAAAGACTGACCAACTTTTGATATCTAGATGAGTTCTAATTTTTTCAATATCTTCAACTAAATCCCAGGTCGTATTTTCTCTTAATTCTGCAAAAGGTTCACTTTTTCCGCACCCTCTTTGATCAAATAAAATGACACGCCATTTTGAAGGATTAAAAAACCTCCTATAATCAGGGGTTATGCCTCCTCCAGGACCACCGTGTATAAAAACAACTGGTTTTCCCTGAGGGTTCCCGGCTTCTTCAAAGTATATATTGTGAATATCTGAAACTTTTAAAAATCCAGTATTGAAAGGTTCTATTGCCGGAAAAAGGTCTTTTGGCATTTGCTGCTCCACTAAAAAAAGAAAAATAATATATAAAAGATAAAATATAGAGTAATGGCAAAAGGTTTAAAAGGATAAAAAATTATTTTGCGTCATCTTTTGGCTTCGAAAAAAAAAATTATGTGTTTTGAGTTTTGTGTATGTGTAGTAAGTACAAGTCTTAAAAGTTTAAAGAAGGAAGGAAAGTGGAAATTCAAAAGGGTTTTATTCTTACTGGAAATTGGGAAGATAATGACCAACAGCATATAATAAAATTCTATGGTGTTGGTGAAAAGGGGCCTTTTGAAATCCTTATCAATAATTTTCTTCCTCTTTTCTTTGTGGAAAGGAATGCGGCTTTTCCAGATGGAATGCCAGCTTTTAAGCGAAATCCTTTAAAGTTGAAAAACTTTGGTGGCCAAGATGTTGATGCTCTTTACTTCAAGACTCAAAAAGACCTTTTTAAAGCTAAAGATGCTCTCTCGCAAGCAGGTATAAGGACTTATGAAGCAGATGTTAGGTCGACAGAGCGGTATCTAATGGAAAGGTTCATTTTTGGCCAGGTGGAGGTAACTGGTAAGGGCGAAAATATTGATGGTCTATGGGTATTTAAAAACCCTGAAATAAAAAGTGCCAAATATAACCCTCGATTTAAGGTTTTATCTCTTGATATTGAAACGGGTATGAAGGGTGAGTTATACTCAATCGCTGTCCATCAAAAATCGGCTTCGGAAGATATAAAGAAAGTTTTTATGGTGGGTGAAAAAAATGAAAATAGGCCTGAACATCATTTAAGTCTATTAGATAGTGAAGAGTTAGTTTTAAGGTCCTTTCTTTCTTTTTTTCACAAAATTGATCCAGACATAATTATTGGTTGGCATGTCATTGGGTTTGACCTCTCTTTTTTAGAAAATAAATGTAGAAAATACAAGATACCCTTTAATTTAGGACGGGGTCACTCAAAGCTTATTATTCAAGAGAAGAAAGGTGCCGGATATTTTGCCAAAATGGATGGAAGGATAATCGTTGATGGCCCACCAACGATGAGGGGAGCAGGGTTTCAGTTTGAAAACTTTAAGTTAGATACTGTTGCTCATGAATTGCTTGGTGAAGGAAAGGATATTAGCTCTGAGAACTCTGCTGATAAAGTGGGAGAGATAGAGAGGCGTTTTAGAGAAGATAAAAATGCCCTTGCTTTGTATAATTTATTAGATTGTACTCTTGTTTTAGATATATTTGAAAAAACTAAGTTGATTGAATTGGTGCAAAACCAGTCTATTTTATCTGGGCTAATGCTTGATAGAATCGGTGTTTCAACAGCAGCGTTCGATTTTTTTATGTTACCTAAAATTCATAGGAAAGGTTTTGTCGCTTCAAATATTTTAGATATTAACAGAGAGTCGCCCAATCAAGGTGGAACTGTTTTACAACCACAAGCTGGTCTTCATGAGCATGTTCTAGTTTTTGATTTCAAAAGTCTTTACCCATCAATAATGAGGACTTTTAAAATTGACCCTCTTTCAAGGTTGTTGGCCAAAGAAGACCCTATTAAGACTCCTGCAGGAATTGCCTTTTCCTCCTCTAATCACGTTTTGCCCAAGAGACTGGAGGAGCTTATGAACAGGAGAGAAGAAGCGAAATTGGAAGGGGATGAGCCCTTATCTAAGGCCATAAAAATATTAATGAATAGTTTTTACGGAGTAATGGGGTCTACGAATTCAAGGTTTTATCATGCAGACTTACCTCAAGCAATTTCAGGTATAGGCAGATGGGTATTAGAAGAAGCTATAACCTTTATAAAAACTCAGGGCTATGAAGTTATTTATGGAGATACTGACTCAGTGTTTGTCTCTTTAAATGCAGGACTTTGGGGGAATATCAATCAATTGGGAAATCAATTGGTTGAAAAGACAAATACTCATTTAATGAAAAAAATAAAAAGGGAATTTAAAGTCGATTCTCTTTTGGATTTACAATTTGAAAAATACTATAGGAAGTTTTATTTACCTAAAGCTCGTAATGGTGGAGGTGAGGGCGCTAAAAAGCGTTATGCTGGTCTTTTAATGAAGGATGGAAAGGAAGAAATAAATTTTGTAGGGATGGAATACGTTAGATCTGATTGGACAAAGTTAGCGAGGAATTTTCAATTTGAGTTATTCCAAAGGTTTTTTAATGATGAAAATGTAGAACAATGGGTAAAGTCATTTGTTGACCAAGTTAAAAATCATCAATATGACTCTGATTTGGTTTACAAAAAAAGACTCACCAAAAGACCAGAAGAGTACACAAGCAATATTCCTCCCCATGTAAAGGCAGCACTTCAAATAAATGAATCTAAAAGAAAAAATCTAAAGTCAGTAGAGTATGTAATAACATCTAGAGGACCTGTCCCTTTGGTGAATGACCATTCGGATTTAGATTATGAACACTATATTCAGAGACAAGTTAAACCTCTTGCTGAAGATATTTTAGCGATTAGCGGTTCAAACTTTGACGATTTAATGGGAGGGGATCAGTTGGCCCTTTTTTAGGATTTATTTTGAGTCCAAGAGCTTATTGATGGATTTAACAAGTTTTCCTTTATTGATTGGCTTTGAAATATGCTCATCACAACCTGCATCTTTGGTCTTTTGGATATCTTCATTGAATGCATAGGCTGTCATTGCTAGGATCGGAACTTTGCCTTTATTTGGGTTTTTTGCTTCATATTTTCTGATTTCTTCAGTGCAGGTAAGCCCATCCATTTCAGGCATCTGAACGTCCATAAGAATGAGGTCGTAGTTTTTTTTCTTATATTTATCAAGCCCGTCTAAACCGTTGACCGCAGTATCCACATTAATATTAGTTTTTTTCAGAAATATTTTTATTAAAAGTCTTGAGTCCTCGCTGTCGTCTACAAGCAAAATATTTCCAGATATTTCTTTTGGATCTTCTTCAACATGGCTAGTCTTAATTTGTTTTCCTTCGGGATGACTTTGTAAAAACATAAGTTGGCTTGTGTGTCTTTTCAGTTCAGATCTTTTCAAAGGTGTATAAATAAACCTTCCGTTGGGGGGTTTTTTAAAATTAATTGAACTATGGACTAGAAAGACCGTTTTATTGATAAGTGTTTTGTTATCTTCATATATATCTTCCAAAGTAAAATGATCGCTCTCTTTAAAATTCCAAAAGAAAAGTATCATATTATACTTTTTAGAGTTTTCTTTTATTTCTTTCTTCGCTTTTTCAAGATCACTTAAAGAAGATACTTTTGCTGACATATCGTCTAATATTGGAATCGCAATATCAGAAAATGGCTTTTCAAAATTTACTAGTAAAACCTCTTTATCTTGTAATATTTCTTTTTTGAAGACAGTTTTGTTAGAAATTTGAGTTGGTAATTTTACTATAAATTTGCTTCCTTTATTGACTTCACTTTCAATATCAAGTTGTCCTTTCATTAAGTGAACAAGGTTTTTTGTTATGGCCAAACCAAGACCAAATCCCTTTTTCTTGTCCATTAGAGGATTTACTTGGAAAAAACTTTTAAAAAGAGACTCTTTTTTCTCTTCAGGAATTCCTCGTCCAGTGTCAGCTATAGATATGACTAAAGTATTTGGGCCTAGGTTGGAATCTTCAATTAGCTCACCAGAAACTTTAACATTTCCCTCTTCTGTATATTTAATCGCATTGGTAATTAAGTTAATTAATATTTGCTTGAGTCTTGTGGGGTCGCCATAAAAGAAGTCAGGAACACTTCTTTTTATATCACAATAAACCTCAATTCCTTTTTTCCTCGCACTCATCAAAAGAAGATCAATGGAATTGTTAAAAATATCATCGATAAAAAACTCTTCCTTGTCTAACTTAAGTTCTCCGGATTCTATTTTCGATAGGTCCAAAATATTGTTAATTAAACTAAGAAGGTCTTTACCTGCTCTTTGAATTATACTGATGTATTTCTCTTGATCGGATGTTAAATCTCCTTCCGACATAACTTGAGTCATACCCAGGATTGAATTTAAGGGTGTTCTGATTTCATGACTCATATTGGCCAAAAAATTAGTTTTGGATTTTGAGATTTGTTCAAGGTACTTTTTGTTTTTGAATACATCAACGAAAATATCGACTTTACTTTTTATAACAATTGGATCTAGTGGCTTTGTAATAAAATCGATCGCTCCAGTTTTATATGCTTTATAGGTATTTGTCTTTGTTTGCAGAGCAGTTATAAATATTATTGGAATGTCTTTTGTTCTGGTTTCTTTTTTGATAAGTTTGGCGAGTTCATAGCCATCCATTAAAGGCATATTCACATCGATGATGATGACTGCATATTCTCTTTTCGTGGAAGCCTTTATGGCCTCTACGCCATTTAATGCCTTAAATACTTTAATATCATCATCTCTAATGATTTCTTCAATAAGTTCTAAATTTATTTCTTCGTCGTCAACGACAAGTATGTTTATATTTTCCAAATACTGACCCTGAACAATACTAAACTGTCATTAATTAATCGACTTTTGGGATTTTTTTCTTTAGAAAATATAAAAAATAGAGTGTATTTAAGTCCACTATTAAAAAATGATAATCATTGAATAAAAATAGATGATTTTATAAACTGTTTTATAATCTAAATAAATTAAATATAGGAAATACTTTGAGAAGTAATAAAAATTATTTGAAAAGGTATCTATTCTTTTTTTTAGCAATGCTTAGCTTATACTTTCTTCACAGGATTTATGAAGTAGATATTTATAAATGGTTTTGTAATAATGAAGAAAATAAAGCTGCCTGTATGGTTGCCGGGTTGAACTATAAAGACAGAGGAGATCAAGATTTAGCCGATCATTATCTACAGAAATCGTGTGAGCTTGGTTATTCTTTAGGGTGTATTGAGAGTGGAAAAAGAGCAGAAAAAATAGGGCGAAAAAAAATTTCGAGACTATATTTCAATGAGGCTTGCAGGCTAGGAGATAAAAAGTTTTGTATCGGAGAAGAGGTTCCTCCAAAGGAGGAACCTCAATAATAAATGGGTCGTCTTAGTCTCTTCTTGCGTAATTCACTTTTCTTTTACCAAGCTTTTTAAAGGCTTTATTGAGTTTCTTTAGGTTCCTTTTGCTAGCATTAACATCATTAAAGAGAGGTTCTTGTTCCCCTACGGTCATTCTAGTAATACTTTCCATTGCTACGTTTTCTTGCATTTGAGCAAATGCTTCAGGAGTAATTGGTTTTTTATCTATGATATCGTTTATGATATCGTTAGATACAACACTGCTTAAATCAAGGAAAAAACCTAAACCACTTTGCATTTCTTCTTGAGATGAAAACAGTCCGGCCATTCCCTGAACGCCTTTGATATCAAAGCCAAGAAAGATATTCGCTCCAGGTATTGCATCTCCCACTACATCAAACTCTTTAATGACAACTGCAAAACCTAAAAGGGTATGATTTTTTCCAAAGGCAAGATAAAGTTTAGAGTTAATTTTATCAATTTTTAACTCTATGATGTCTGTTGTCCCAAAGCCACTAATTGGAAGGTCTTCACCATTTGGTAGTGTTCCATAACCACCCTGAACTTCTGAGGAAGCTGTAAGGTTAAATTTAAAACCAATTTCATTATGACCAGGTTCTAAGGTTGGCTTAAAACTAATTTCTCCGTATTTAATTGAGGAGTCTCTAGGGTCAACAATTGGCAGTTGAATTGAAGTCATTGATACAGCACCAATTTTGAATACTGAAGAAAAAGATACGTAAACATCACCATCTTCTAAAGAAGAATTGATATTAACGTCTTTCACAATTTGATTTTCAGGAGACTTACCACAAGAGACTAAAAAAAGAGTAGAGATGAGAAGGATTAGCGTAAAAATTTTTCTTAGATTTTCTTTTCCTTTAAACAAATGGTTCATACTTTTCTCCTAAGAAACTTCGTTTCTTTAGGAATTAGGCTTGTTTTGATAAAAACGTTCCAAAGCAACTTACGGACAGCAACAACCCTAATTTATTAATCCTTATAAATTTATGAGTACTGAATTTTCTTCTATTTCATCCTCAATTTCTAAGTTTTTAAATTGATTTGTCATAAATTGATGACCTCTTTTCTGGTCAAAAAATTGTTCTCTATCTTCAGAAAATAAATCTAGGGACTCAAAATAAAATTTTCCAAACCGAGTTTTAGATGCTCTATATATAGATAAACCATTATCCTGACGGATAAGTCTACCTAGTTGATAACCAATGTACTTGGGAGTTTTAATAACGAGACTTAATTTATTTTCAATAGAAAAATCTAATGAAGTATCGAGCTCCAAAATTTTTTCCAATTTATCAAGGTTAAGCTTAATTGCAACACCAGATTTATCATAAAATTGAAAAACAAGTTCTTCGACCTTAATTGCTTGTATTATAAAGCCAAATCTATCGAGAAAGTCTTTACAAGTTTCGCTCATTTCTTCTTGATAGTAGTAGGATAGTTGTACAGAATCAAAATATTCTATGTGAACTCCTTTCATTGTAAGAACAACAGTCTGGACTTTATTAAAGGAAGCTCCTGCTCCAATGCTAGCATTTCCCATTGAAAGCATATTAAATAATTTAATATTAGCTTTACCACTAGTTGTAATCATTTTTTCTTTTTGGGCAATTGTTGTTGAATCGACCCTTAGGAGCTTATCTTCTTGGACTTCTTTTGGAAAACATGCCTCTGGAGGTGCAACCAGTTTTAGTCCTTTTGGATTACCTCCAAGGAGAGTTCCTGGTCCTGCATCTTTTAAGGGTGTTGTGTAGGTTATGTACCCCAAGGACTTAATTTCCTTATAAAGAAAGTCCAAAGGCTTACAGGATATTAGGGAAAAAGCTAAAAGAGATAAAAGCAAATATCTTTTAGAGTTAATTTGAATTTTCATTTCAGAATCCCCAAAGAGACTTCATCTCTCTGGTAAGGCTCCGACCCTTCGGACGTGCGGCTTCTACAGACGTACAGCGAGAGCCTTGTTGCGGTGAGTAATGTGATTATCGTCCATTTTAAAAAAAAATCAACCCTTTTCATCAAGTTTATTTTTATAAATTTTTTTAAACTAAACAATTTGGACCTAAAACTGGATAAAAAGGGTGGACAGAGGTATGAAGTAGAGCGAAAATTCGGCATTTCAACCTTATGCACTAGGGTAGGCTTACAAATGATTTATTTCGATAATGCAGCTTCACAAAAAATTAGAAAAGAAGCACTAGAAACTCTTAATAAAGGTTTAAAAAACTGTTTTGCGAACCCATCGGCAAAGCATAAATTTGGTCAGTCACTCTTAAAAAAAATTGAGGATCATCGAAACTATTTCACCAAGACTGTTAAAGGCAAAGATTTATACGACTTTGTTTTTACTTCATCTGCTACTGAATCCAATAATATGGCCCTTTTAAGTTTTGACTTTAAAGAAGGTGATGTCGCTTATATTTCTAGTTCTGAACATCCAAGTCTTATTGGACCTTTAAAGGAGTGTGAAAAAAGAGGGCTAGTAATCAAAGAACTTCCTTTAGATGAAAGTGGTATTTTAGATCAAGAAACTTTTTTTCAAAATTTAGACTCTAAAGTTATTTTAGTTGCTTTAAGCCATGTAAATAATCAATCAGGCGTCATCCAACCAGTTGAAGAGTTTTCTCAAAGGTTAAAAAAAATAAAGGAAGAAACAAAAATTCATGTTGATGCTACCCAGAGCTTCTCCAAACTAAGTATAAGTTTATTTGATCAATATATAGATTATATGACTGTTTCAAGTCATAAATTAGGAGGGCCTAAAGGGATAGCAGGAATTTATGTGAAAAAGGGAGTTTCAATCAAACCTCTTCTCTATGGTGGTGGCCAGGAAAAAAATTTAAGATCTTCTACGCAGTCTTTTCCTTTAATTTCTAGTTTTACTCGGGCTGTAAAGGAGGGGATGGACTCGTTAGAAGGTGAGTACAACAGAGTTGATAATATTTATAAAAAAATTAGAACAACCCTAAAGGAAAACATCCCAGAGGTTCTTTTCCCATTTTCAAGTTCCGATAAATGTAAAGTAAGCCCATATATATTAACATTTGTCGTGCCAAATATTTCAAGTGATATTATTCTCCGGCATATGGAGCAAGAAGAAATTTATTTATCAAGTACCTCTGCTTGCTCCTCCAAAGTAAAAGGCGAAAATACTGTATTTAAAGGTTTAGGAATAGATAACAAGTATCACAAAAATGTTCTGAGAATATCTTTTTCTAATGAAACAACGTGGGAAGAAGGAAAAATATTTTGTGAAAAGTTAAAAAATTGTATTGATGAAATGAGTTTTCTTATGCCTAAGAAAAAATAAATTTTTAAGGAAAAACGAATATGAATGTAGAGGATAAAAAAGAGTTGAATGAGGGGATCGTAGTTAATGTTGATGAACTATGGTTGAAAGGGAAGAATAGAAATGTGTACTTTAAGGCCCTTATTAAGCATGTTCGTGAAACCTTTTGGCATTATCATGGACCAGATTTCAGTTGTAATAAGGAGGGAAACAGAATTTTGGTAACTACAAAAGGAGTCTTTAACGAGCGTGTTTATCAAGCACTAAAGCGGGTTGCTGGGATACATTCGTTTTTTTACGCAAAAGTAGTCGCTGTTGATGATTCTTTAATATACCCTGCTGTTAAGGCTTTGCTTTCTGCAAAAGAAAGTCTTCCAAATACTTTTAAAGTAAAAACTGTTAGGTCTTTTAAAAGGTTTCCAAAGGATAGTCAGGAGATTTCAAGAGAGATTGGAGGAAAGGTCCTTAATGACTTTTCTAGCTTGAAGGCCAAAATGGTTAATCCTGAGCTATTAATCCAAATTAACATTACTGAGGAAAACATTTTTGTTTCTGTTGATAAACACTTTGGGATGGGAGGTCAACCTTACGGAACTACAGGGCACTTGGTTACCTTACTCTCAGGTGGTTTTGATTCTCCAGTAGCGAGCTATTTGATGGCCAAACGAGGTTGTCATCAGACATTCGTTTTCTTTTATGCTTATCCATTTGTAGGGAACGAGGTTAAAGAAAAAATCATAAACATTGCTTCGGCTTTGGGGAAGTTTCAAAGAGAAACAAGATTATATATTGTGCCATTTGGGGATGTTCAAAAGAAAATATCTCAAACTTGTAGGAATGAATATAGAACACTTCTCTTTAGGAAGTATATGATAGAGTGCTCCGCTCTATTAGCAAAAAAAATAAATGGAGAAGCCTTGTGTACTGGAGACTCTTTAGCTCAAGTATCAAGCCAGACCATGGGAAATATTTCAGTTATTGATTCGACTTGTGAAATGAGTATTTTTCGTCCTCTTTTGGGGTTTAACAAATCTGAAACCTTGTCAATTGCAAAAAATATAAATATTTATAAATTATCTGAGGTCCCTCACGATGATGCTTGTAGCTTATTTGCTCCTAAGTTCCCAATTATAAGGCCTGATAAAAAATATTGGAGTGATTTTGATCGTGATAATAGTTTTAAGGATGATTTAGAGGAATGTTTAAGTAAGGCTGAAATATACAATATCTCTATTCTTGGTGAAGTAGAGAGTGTGACAGATTAACTCTTTTATCGAGGAAAAATTGCGCTTTGAGTTGTTAGCTAATTTCTGTAAAATAGGTAATAGGTCTTACTTTATATAGGGAGTATTAATGAGAATAGTGATCCTTTTCGTCTTAGTCTTATCTCTTCAAATTAGTGAATCTATTGCTCTCTTAAAGGAAAGAAAGTCTCTTTTGGTTGGGAATGTTTTAAAAAACTATCTTGAAACTCAGCACTACCGTCCACAGAGTGTGAATGATGATTTATCAAGCAAGGCTTTTATAGAATTCATTAAAAAGGTCGATGGCTCGAAACAGTTTTTTTACGCAAGCGATGTTAAAAAATTAAGAAAATATAAATCACTCATGGATGACCAAATGGTTAATGGAAATCATTATTTGGTTATTGAAGCAAGAAATATCATGATGACTCGTGTGAAGGAAGCACAAGATTTCAGGAAGCTAATGTTTGAAAAAAGATTTAATTTTGATTTAAATGAGGAATTAGAATTAGATCCAGATAAGAAAGAATTTGTTTCATCAGAAAAAGATTTTCGTGAGCATTGGAGAAAAATTTTCAAGCAATCTGTTTTAAACCGATATCTATCGTTACTTGAAGAAAAGAAAAGTTTGGAAAAAGATAAAAAAGACAGAGAAGAGAATCGTAAAGGAAAAAAATTAAGCGAAAATAAAAAAGCTCAGTTAAAAATAGACGAAAAAATTCTTAAAATGAGTGATACTGACTTAAGGAATAAGGCGAAGAAGTCAATTTCAAAAAAGTATAAGAATTTATTTTCAAGAATCTTAAAAGAAACTCATGATGATTACCTAGAAAAGTTTTTTAACTCCATTTCGAATATTTTTGATCCCCATACCTCATACCTTCCGCCAAAGAAAAAAGAGGATTTCGATATCGATATTTCCGGATCCCTTGAGGGTATTGGAGCTGTTCTTCAAGAAGATGGATCCTTTATTAAAGTTGTTAAAATCGTGCCTGGTGGTGCAGCTTGGAGGCAAAAAGACTTAGAAGTAGACGATGTTATCTTAATGGTTGCTCAAGAAACAGGAGATCCTGTGGACCTCGTTGATATGAGAGTCGAAGATGCAGTTAGGTATATAAGAGGGCCTAAAGGTTCTATTGTAAAGTTAACGGTAAGAAAGGTCGATGGAACAAGGAAATTAATAAAAATTGAAAGAGATGTCGTTCAAATAGGTGCCTCTTATGCTAAATCTTCTGTATTAAGTTTTAAAGATCAGAAAGCTCGTATTGGTTATATTCAGTTACCCAAGTTCTATCGTGACTTTGATGGGAAGGGTAGGAATGCAAGTTCTGATGTAAGGCGAGAACTCCTAAGGTTAAAGTCATCAAATATCGATGCGGTTATTTTAGACCTGAGGAATAATGGTGGAGGGGCTTTAGTAGATGCCAAGAAAATGGCTGGATTATTTATAAAAAATGGACCTGTGGTTCAAGTGAGGGATAGACCTGGAAAGATAGAGGTAATGTCTGATGATGACCCAGATATCATTTACGGAGGCCCCTTATTTGTCATGATCAACCGCTTTAGTGCTTCAGCTTCAGAGATTTTAGCAGGGGCTATGCAAGATTATAAAAGGGCCATTATAGTTGGTGGGGAGCACTCTCATGGTAAGGGAACTGTTCAGGCAGTATACAATTTAAATAATGGACCTTTTTTAAGCCTTTTTGGAGAGACATTTGGAGCTTTGAAAGTAACTATACAAAAGTTTTATAGGATTACTGGAACCTCTACCCAGTTTAAGGGAATTAAGTCAGATATTGTTATACCTGATCCATTTGATTACGGTAAAAATAGAGAGCAAGACCTAGACCACTCTCTGCCATGGGACGAGATCTCTCCACAAAAATATAATATTTGGAATGCTTTTAATTACAAGTATGATTTGCTAAAGAAAAAAAGTGGGGAGAGAGTTTTAAAAAATGATAGGTTTAAAAAGATCATTGAGAGTATCAACTACCTTAAGGAGAGGAGAGAAGATACAAAGATTTCTTTAAATTTAAAGGAAACAATGAGACAAGAAAAAGAAAATGAAGAGATAACAAAGAGATTGAAAATTACATCAGAAAATGATGCGATTATGGTATCTAATTTTGAGCAATCACTTAAAGATTCTGAGAGTATAAAAGCATCCGACAAAGAAAAGTGGGATGAAGATTTTAAGCAAAGAAAAAATGAGTGGATTAAAAGGTTAAGGTTAGATCCAGGAATTGAAGAGACTATGCATATAGTAATGGATCATTTATCTGAAAATAAGATGGCTTCGGTGGTAAAGTAATGGTTAAAATTGAGAATGTTGAACTTGATAAGATAATGGAAAAACTTGAATTAATTGAAGATGAACAATTAGCAGTCTCTCTTTTGAAAGAGTTTAATGATAAAACAAAAGTTTTAGGACAACTTATTACTAATAAGGACCCAAACCTTTCTCACTCTGACTGGGAAAAACTATGTTTGGATGCTAAAAAAGATGTCGATAGTATAGTTAAAAAGATTGAAGAAATTTGATATCAATGGTTGAGTTTCTTCGATCTTTTTATGCTTATGCTTATGCTGATGCATTCTAAGGTTTTTTTTAGTATCGATGACTTCCAGAGGCATAATTTGTAAAAAATGGATCCCTGATGAGTTCTAAAGAAAAAATTCTTATAATTCGATTTTCGAGTTTTGGCGACATCGTACAGTGTATGGCAGCGGTTTCGTATTTGAGAAAAAATCACCCCAATAGTGAAATTCATTGGGTTACAAAACAGGAGTTTGCACCTCTTCTTGATTTGCATCCCGAGATAGACAAAGTTTGGGTTTTAGACAAAAGGTCAAGCTTTTCAAATCTATATCGTCTGGCCAATATGTTAAGAAAAGAAAGGTTTACTATAATTTATGATGCTCATAAAAATCTAAGGTCTCTTTTAATTTCCTACGTCTTAAATCCATTTTCTATACTAAGTATTTTGTTTCCAAAAAGATTAAAATGGTACTCTAGAAGCAAGAGTAGATTGAAGAGGTTTTTTCTATTCAAATTAAGAATAAACTTTTTTGATAAACCTTTTAAAGGAGCTCTTTCTTACCTAAAACCTCTGAGGAAAAATGAAGAAGAAAAGTTATTTCTTAATAAAAATACTTGGAAGTTCTCCTCTAAAGTAAAAGAGAAAGTCGACAGTTTACTTTATAAAGATGAGCCTTTTGTTTGTCTTGCCCCATCTGCTGCATGGGAAATGAAAAGGTGGCCTATAGAATATTGGAAAAAATTAATTGAAATTAATCCAAATAAAAAGTTTGTGATCTTGGGTGGGCCAAAAGACGATTTTTGTAAAAAGTTTGAAGAGCTTTACCCTGATAGAGTAAAGAACCTTGCAGGTAAATTTAGCTTAGTTGAAAGTTGTTTTGCTGTTTTCAAGGGAGAGCTTCTTGTCTCAGCTGATACAGGGCTTCTTCATGTAGCAGATCATTTGGGGAAGAAAGCAATAGCTCTTTTGGGGCCTACAGCATTTGGGGATCCAAGTGGTGAGTGGGTAAAGTCAATTAAATCTGATTTGCCATGCCAACCTTGTTCTAAGGATGGAAGAGGTAAATGCTCTCAGGATGTTTACCAAAACTGTATGATTAAAATAACTCCAGAATTAGTTAGCTCTTTTATGTAGAGGAAAGAATTTATTTCTGTTGACCTTTTTTTCCTTTAATTTTTTTATACACTCTTCAATTACATTTTTTTTTATTTAGTCGATAAATAACATAGTATCTTTTTCCTAATAAAAAAGGGTTGGCTTTGAGTTCGATAAATAATCAAAAAAATATGTTTTTAGATGACGGTTTTAATGGCTTTTCATTGATTTGGAAAATTAATAAGTTAAAGCTTGATTTGAAGTTCCCTTGGAAAATAGCAAGGGGTGAATGTAGTGAAAAGACAAATTTTATTGTCGAGTTAGGGGATGAAAAGTTTAAAGGAAAAGGAGAAGTCGCTTTTAATAAAAGATATGATGAGAGTGAAGATAAGATTCAGGTCGGCTTTGAAGCGTTCTTAAAAAGTAAGCCTAGCGAAATTGATTCTGTAAAAAAATTATATCATTGTCTTGATAATTTAGAGATACCATCTTCTTTAAGGTTTGGTATCGAGTCAGCCTTCTATGATTACATTTCACGTGTTTCAGGCAAGAATGTTTTTGAACTTTTGGGCATTAACTCAATTAGAACTTTACCGACATCTTTTTCTATTCCAATAATGAAGGTAGAGGAAATAAGTAAATTTGTAAAAAAATACCAATTAAACCGATTTAAATTTTTAAAATTAAAAATTGGTGAAGAAGAATCTGAAGAAAAAATTAAAGAATTGATGCGTAACTTTGAGGGGCAAATTCGTTTAGATGCAAATGAATCATTTAATAACCCAGATGAGGTAATTAAGTTTGTCGAAAGTATTGATGAAATAGATAGAATCCAATTTATTGAACAACCGTTGCCTGCTCATCTACATGATGATGCTCTTTATTTGAAGAAAAATTTGAATTTAGAAATAATCGCTGATGAATCACTAACCGACCAAGAGATTACAGATTATTATAAAAATAGATTTGATGGAATAAATGTAAAGTTGATGAAGTCGGGAGGTTACCTAAAGGCAATTAAACAAATTAATGACTCAAAAAAGTTAGGCTTAAAAGTAATGGTCGGATGTATGATTGAAACAAGCCTTTCTATTTCAGCAGCAATGGTTATTGCTAAGGGAGCTGATTATATCGATTTAGATGGGTGTCTATTAATTAAAGAAGACCCCTTTTCTTTTTTAGGTGAGGAAAATGGTAGGTTAATTAAAGCTGGTTTACAATGAAATAAAAAATCAAGACCTAAAAAAGTAAAAAAAAATAGTATAATATTGAAGAAGTTTATTACTTGATCAGGAATTTTGAATGAACTACTTCAATAGTAAATTGTTAATCTTATCTCTTTTTTTATCTTCTTGTGGAAACTTAAAGATTAAAAATAAACAACCTGAACTAAAAGAAAAAAGTGTCACTTTTATTAGACCTGTAAAGATTCTTCATGATTATAATGAGCCTGTAAGAAGAAGTAGCGTCGTTAAAGTAAAAAAAAATAAGACCACCTCATTTATAGAAAAACCCAAAAAGAAAATACTATCAATTAATAGAAAAAAAAGTGGTGAAGAAAAGTTAAAATTAAAATTTAATAACCACACTACTCCTCCGAAAAAAGCTTTTGTTTCTGACGGGAGTAAAAAGAAAGAAATGAAATTAAAATACCCAGTGAGAATTTATAACCATTGGATGAAGTACTACAAAGGAAAAAATAAAGAAAGATTTATGCGTCAGCTTGTCCGGGGGTCTCGCTATTTTTCACTTATAAGAGATGTTTTTAACCGCCATAATTTACCAGAAGACCTTTATTACGTCGGTTTGATTGAAAGTGGTTTTCATTTATCGGCCAGAAGCAAGGCTAATGCGGTTGGTCCCTGGCAATTTATTAAGGGAACCGCCAAAATGCACGGCTTGAAAGTTAATAGTTACGTCGATGAAAGAAAGAGTATATTTAAGGCGACAGAAGCTGCTGCGCGATATTTTAAGGATTTATACAATATATTTGGGAGTTGGGAGCTCGCTTTATGTGCTTATAATGCAGGCGAATTCAGGGTTATTAATGCAATTAGGAGGGGTAACTCAAGAAGTTACAAAGTATTAGTTAAAAAGAAGTTACTTCCTAAAGAAACGATCTACTACGTTCCAAAGTTTGCTGCTGCGAAAGAAATAGGAAGCCTCTTTTATAAAACGAAGAGGGGAAAAAGCCTTGTAGGGCAAGGGAGAAAAGATTTAGAGAATGTGGGTAAAGTATACTTTAAAAGGTCTTTTTCTCTTTTTGACTTTGTTAAGAATACCAAGGCGAGCATAAAATCATTAAGAAAGTATAATCCTGACTTAAGGAGAAGTAGGGTAAGGGTAGATTCAAGGAGGCCTTTCGCGTTCTATCTGGATAGTGGGACTTTTGAGGCTTCTTTGAGCTATTTTAAACGCTTTACGACTCCTCGTTTTAAAAGAACACATCAAAAAGACGTGGCGAGTCGTAAAAGGATTCGAGTTAAAGTTGTTTATGAAAAATATAAAGTTAAGTCAGGTGATAACTTATTGAAAATAGCAAAAAGATATCGAGTTCGCTTAAGTAGTTTAAAGGCCTGGAATCGATTGAAGAGGAGTCGGATTTTTAAAGGCCAGGTTCTTAAAGTAAAAAAGCTTAAGCAATACACAGTAAGAGAGGGGGATAACCTTACAATTATTGCGAGAAAGTTAAAAACATCTGTAAGAAAAATTGTCCGCTTTAACTCTCTAAAGACGAAAAAAATTTTTCCTCGCCAGAAGATCCATATTCCGATATAACCCGACAAAATGGGGCATATTATGAGAATTGGCTTTGATGCGAAAAGGGCTTTCCACAATTTTCGGGGTCTAGGAAACTATAGTAGAAATTTGATTGATGGTTTAGATCAATCTTTCGATGATCTAAATTTGTTTCTTTATTCTCCAGTTAGTCGTAATAAAAATTTTGTAAATTGGGGAAACTCTTTAACCCAAGCAAAGCTTGTTTGGCCTAAAAGTTTTTTATCTCAGCATTGCTCTTCTTTTTGGCGGAGTCTTTTTTTATCTAACGTTGTTAAGAGTGATAAGTTAGATATTTTCCATGGCTTAAGTCATGAGCTTCCTCCTAGTATAGGTCAGAATGCAAAGGGATGTTTAGTAACTATTCATGATTTAATTTTTATGAGGTTTCCTCACTTTTTTCCTAAAGTCGACCGGTTGGTTTATAAGGCAAAGTATAAGAGTGCTTGCGATAGAGCGGATATTATTTTAGCAATTTGTGAAAATACCAAAAAAGATATTATTGAATTCTTAGGAGTTGATGAAAAGAAAGTTCGGATTGCTTATCAAAGCTGTCATCCTTCATTTGAAAAATTAATTCCAAAAAATGACCTTAAGACGTTTTTAAAAAAGTTAAAAATTCCAAAAAAATATTTTTTACAAATTGGTTCAATCGAAGAAAATAAAAATCTTCTTTTAACGATTAAGTCTTTTTCTAAGATACAAAAAGATTTTCCCGATACATACCTTGTTGTTGTTTCAGGTGGTGGAAATAAACTGTACAAGGAAAAAGTTTTAAAAACTATTAGTGATAATAAGTTAGAAGAAAAAGTGATTTTTAAAAATTCTTTACCTAGTGATTCTTTGCCTTATCTTTATCAAGGTGCTTTATCTTTAATTTTTCCATCATTCTATGAAGGCTTTGGTATTCCGATTATCGAATCTATGTTCTCTGGTACACCAGTAATTACTTCTAAAGATGGCTGCTTTAAAGAAGCAGGAGGGCCTCACAGCCTCTATGTAGACCCCTCATCAATAGAAGATCTTTCAAAAGCAATGTCTTTGCTCTTAAGCGATGAATTATTAAGAAGCAAAATTTCTAGAGATAGTTTAGAATTTGTGAAAAAATTCCACTTTAGGAATACATCTAAAATCCTGAGATCTATTTATCAAGAGCTTTTGTAAAATAGAACTATAACTTTGTTGGTGTAAGATAAAGCTTATACAATTTATCTTTTGTTCTTCGAATTGTGCAGCTTCCACTTGTTTTCTTGTCAATTAAGTAGTCGTAAAAATCAGGGAGAGTGTCAGCTACCTCTAGGACAGATTTTCCTTCATGTTCGCCAAAGTCAATAAAAACCCTGTCTTCTTCAAGAATGCCTGTGAGTGGACTTTGATTTTCTTGCGCCATCATTCCCTCCTTAGAACTTATTTAATAGCAATCCTTTGCTCTCTAATAATTATTTTTATTCAAGAAATGTGAAATGAAAAGAATTAATTCTTTTAAGTTGGAGGCCTTAAATTGTGAAAAATTTTGTTTTATTTTTTAGCAAAGAATCTTTTAAAAAAGTTAACTAAAATAGTAAATTCTTTTGGGTAATCTTTTATCATAACTTTCTTAATAACAATAAGGGACTCAAAAAGGCTTTTTGTTTCACGAAATGGTCTATTACTAGTCATTCCAGCGATTATATCCATTACAGATACAAGTAATGTTTCAAAACCAAGTATAATACTTTCATTATTTTGATTTTTTATTTCTCTTAAATCTTTATTAACAAGACTATGGTATGAGTGGTGGTGTTTAATTATATTTAGGTTGTTTAGATTTAGAGGTAGACGACCAAAAAGATATTTTACTGAAACGTTTGGGTGATTAGAGAATAATTTTTTTTCTCTCTCTGTTTGAATTAATCCCTCATAATTCTCAAAAGGAATGGAAGACATACCAATGTCTTTAAAGTAGCTTGTAACAAATAGATTTTCCATTTCCTTTTTATTGTAAAATTTTTGTTTTAATAAAAAACTTAGTAGGTTTAAAGACGAAATAAATGGTTGAGTAATAATATAATAATGTTTTTGTTTATAAATTTCCTGAAATAAAAACGGTATAACATCTTCATTTTCTATAATTAAATTAAAAGTGCTAATAATACTCTGGTATTGTAAATTTAGTTGATTGTCAGACTGAGGGTTTTGATACAGGTATTTTAAATTTAAAGAAAGTAGATTAATCAATTTTTTTATATTTTTTAAGCTTTTACTCATTGAAATGGATCGTATCGTTTTTCTAAGGTTTCCTTGCTGAAGGTTTATAACTTCTTCATAATCAGAAGAGTCGATAAAAATATTTCCATCAGTCTTTTTAATAATAAAGCTAAGGGCCTCTCTATTTATGGGAGAATTTTTTTTATATACTTCTTGGAAGACCTTTTCTTTATTGACATAAAAAATCGTTGCTGGAGAGTATTGGAAATAGAAAAGATCTCGTATTGAGATAGGCTTTAGATGGAGAGTCAGATTATTTTGTTCGATTGTATCATACCAAATCATACACCTTTCATTTTACGAGGAAATTTAAAAAAAAGTAGGACCGGTAGAAATGGAATGCAATTATCGTTCTAGTTTTGGGTCTAGAATATCTCTCAGTCCATCTCCAAATAAATTAAAACCTAGTACAAGAAGTAAAATACAAACTCCTGGAGAAGTGGCCATCCAGGGGGCACTTTCAATAAATGGCTTGGCATCGGAAAGCATGATTCCCCATTCAGCTATCGGAGGTTGAGCACCTAAACCTAAAAAGCTTAAGGCTGCAGCGTTTAAGATAGCATCACTGAAGCTTAGGCTCCCTTGAACAATAAGAGGTGCCAGGCAATTAGGAAAAATTTCCAGAAATAATGTTCTGAATGGAGATGCACCAAAAGCTTCAGATGCGGCTTTGTACTCTTTTTCTTTTTCAACTAGGACCGTTGATCTCACAATTCTAGTAAAACCGGGTATGGATACAATACTAACAGCAAATACGGCATTCTTAATGCCTGGGCCTAATAGGGTTACAACTACAATTGCAAGCAGGATGCTCGGGAAGGACATAATTATATCTATGACTCTCATAATGACTCTGTCGATTGTTCCACCAAAATAACCTGAGATAAGGCCTAAAAGGGTGCCTAGAGTAAGAGAAAGAATAACAACGAAAAAACCAATAAAGATAGAGATTCTTGAACCGTAAATAAGGCGGCTTAAAATATCTCTTCCCAAATCATCAGTGCCTAGAAAAAAGGATGTTTGCCCTTCAGCAGCCCATACAGGTGGAACTTTAAGAGAATTCTCGTATATGGTTCCAGGATCGTGATTCACAAAAAAGGGAGCAAATAAAGCAGTTATCAAAAAAAATAAAATGATAAAAAGGCCTATTGAAGCCCCTTTATGCTGAGTAACTTTTTTTAGAAATGAAGGTTTATAATTGTCTATAGTAACTTCTTCTGACTGATTAGTTTTCATTTTTTCTCTCAACCTTTATTTTTCTCTTACTTTTTTATTGTAGGAAGAGTTACCTCATTTTTGGATTAATAATTGAGTAAAGGATGTCGACAGTTAAGTTGATAGTGACCACGATAAAGCCTATGAATAGAACTCCCCCCTGTATGACAGGATAGTCTCTTCCATTAACAGCATCGAGAATCCATTTTCCAATTCCAGGCCAACTAAAAATTGTCTCAGTTAAAATTGCACCTGTAATAATACTTCCAAACATTAAGCCTATGACTGTTGTTATAGGAACCAAAGCGTTCCTTAAGGCGTGTTTACAAATGACGTAAAAGGGAGAGAGACCTTTAGATTTGGCAGTTCTTATGTAATCTTCTTTTAAGACCTCTAAAAGACTTGAACGTGTCATTCTTGCTATAACTGCGAGTGGAATAGTTCCCATTGCAATTGAAGGCAGAATAAGGTGCTTTAGGGCGCTAATAAATGCACTAAACCCTTCTTCTTCAATGACTTCTTTTTGAAGACTATCAATTAGCATGAAGCCCGTAAGTGGTTCGATGTCATATAGGACGCTTATTCTTCCAGAAACGGGAGTTAACCCAAGGTTTACTGAGAAAACAATAATCAAAATTAATCCCCACCAAAAAATAGGCATTGAATAACCGACAAGAGATCCTGTCATAAATAAATAGTCTAAAAAAGAATTTCTTTTTATCGCTGCAACTATGCCTAGTGGGATGCCTATTGTTAAAGCAAAAAACAAGGCTACAATACCGAGCTCTAAAGTTGCAGGAAAAAGTGTTTTAAATTCTTCCCAAACACTATTTTTAGAAATGATTGATGTACCAAAGTCTCCTGAAAAAGCTTTTGTGATAAAACTCCAGTACTGTTCGTACCATGGGAGGTCCAACCCTAAAGATACTTTCATCTTTTCATAAACGATAGGATCAGAGCCCCTTTCTCCCAGGAGGAGCATAACTGGGTCTCCTGGGATAAGTCTTATAAGAAGAAAAGCTATCAGGCTTATCCCGATAGCTGTTGGAATGACGTCGAGAAATTTTATAAAAAGCTTTTTACTCATTTATTTTTCCTATAGGAGGTCGATTTCTCTAAAAATATCTCCACCAAGAGGGTCTATTTTATATCCTTTAACTCTATTATCCATTGCTCTAAAAACAACTGAGTGTGCTAGAGGTACCCATGGAAGTTCATTGTTGAAAATCTGTTGTGCTTTTCTGTAAAGGTATTCCCGTTTTTTAGGATCTAATGTTCTTTTAGCTTTTAAAATGATGTCATTAAAGTTTTTGTGGCACCAATTGGCTAAGTTGCCTCCAGAAGCTATAGAAGCACAACCTAAAAGAACCCCTAAAAAGTTATCTGGATCTCCGTTATCTCCTGTCCAACCCATTTGAATCATTTGATGTTCGCCCTTTCGAGACTTTGCAAGATATGTAGGCCAGTCATAAGTGATTAACTTCGCTTTTATTCCAATTTTAGCAAGATCCTGTTGCATCATTTCGCCCATCTTTTTTCCATTTGGGTTATAAGGCCTCGATACAGGGAGGGTCCAAATTTCTGTCTCAAATCCATTTGGATAACCAGCTTTTTTAAGAAGCTCTTTCGCTTTTTTCAAGTTGTAATGATACGGGTTTGTTTTTTCATTATAGGACCATAAAGATGGGGGAAGAGGGTTTTTTGCAGGAATTGCATTACCCATATAGATCGCTTTTATATAAGAGTTTTTATTAAGGGCCAAATTAATAGCTTTTCTTACAAGGAGCTTTTTAAAGGGGCCTTTTTTTACATTCATTGCAAGGTACCCAACATTAAAGCCAGGCCCCTTTAGTACTTTTAACTTTTGGTTAGACTGCATGGAAGCAAGGTCAGAAGGTGCAGGCTCGTTTATAAGATGGCATTCGCCAGTTTTCAACTTTTGGTACCTTGTGTTAGAGTCTTTTGTAATTGAAAAAATTAAATTATCAATTTTTGCCCTTCCAAGAAAAAACTCTTTATGGGCTTTGTACCTAATAAGGGAATCTTTAAGATATTTTCTAAATTTAAAAGGACCTGTACCAATAGGGTACATGTCTATTCTATCTTTTTTCCCTTGTTTTATAAGTTGGTCACCATATTCTTTTGAAAGAATACTCATAAAACTCATGGCCATGTTTGATAAAAATGGAGCTTCAGGTTTAGTAAGAGTTATTTGGATTTCATAGTCATTAATCTTTTTTATGTCTTTTATGAGCTTGCCCATTTCCATATATTGCCAATATTCGTAAAGGCCTCCATTAATCTTATGGAAGGGATGGTCTTTAAGTCTTTGTCTGTTGTAAGAAAAAAGAACATCGTCAGCATTAAAGTTTCTGGAAGGAGTGAAGTATTTAGTTTTGTGAAATTTTACACCTTTCCTTAGTTTAAAAGTAAAAACCTTCTTATCTTTTGAAACTGTCCAAGATGTAGCCAAAGCCGGAATAAGCTCTGTGGAGCCATATTTAAATTCAATAAGCCTGTTGTATATTGTATGCGAAGAGGCGTTATTTGATGTTCCATCTGTCGTTATTTGTGGGTTGAAAGCGCTTGGACTTCCTTCTGAGCAATAAATAAAACTCTTAGCGGCAAAAGCCGACTGTGAGAGAAAAAAGAAAAGTGCCAACATTTGTGGAAATTTTTTTTTCAACTTTGAATACATAAGAAAGCTCCTAGAGGTTTTAAAGGATGGGGATCTAAGAAATTCTGTTTAATTTTATGGGAATTGACAAGGTACATTAGGTAAAAAAAAGTGGTTTTAAGGGCCCAAGGATTATTGTCTTGAGCTCCATTTGTAAAGAGGTTTCTCGAAATTAATGTACTCTATAATTTTGTTGATTTTAATCGCACCATTATACATTCCCATTCCAGGTCTTGATTCGTTCATTGTTGAAAGACCTGAATTGTGGAGACCTATGACCTTTCCTGTTAAGACTGAAATAACTGGAGCACCAGAGGAACCTGATAGAGTGTCACCAGTGTGGTAAAACTTATTATATTCGATATTTGGAAGGACCTCGCCTTCTGATATTAATTTTTGAGGCGAGCAGTTTCTTCCTACAAGGTAATTGCAATTGTGATGAATAACATGAACATCCATATACTCAGTATTTTCTCCACTTGATAGTTCAAGATGACCATATTTCTCACCTAAATTTTCCATACATTCAACAATCGCAAAATCCAGTTTCTTATTTGCCAATATAAACTTGGGGCACGAGTATGAGCTTTTCCTTAAATAGGGGCGTCCATCATAATCAACGGCCCATTTTTGAAGGGTAAAAATAGCTGTTTTTGCTTCAGTTTCATTAGAAATACAGTGATGATTAGTCATGACAGTTTTAGGGCCTATCAGAAAGCCTGTACATCTATGGTTTCCAATAATTAGCTTTCCCACAGGACGGGTATAGTTTAAATTTAGCTCCGTTTCTTTATCAACAATATCCCAATCAGGGAGTTCGTCACCAACTATGACCTTTGAGGATTGTAGTGACAGATTTGCTAAGTGTTCTTTTTGCGGTCCACATGAAGTTAAACTAATGAGAGTTAAAAAGAGGAAAAAGGCTTTTAAACGCATACAAGCTCTACCCAGTTATTAGTTTTTCTTATGAAGTTTGATTAGAAATTCTTATCATTAGCTCCATAAGAAGGCTAGGCTTTAGTTCAGATATATAAGCCATGAAGAGGTTTTTGTTGCGTCAAAATTTTAATTATTTAGTTTTACAGGAATGCTTCTATTGACCACAATCTCTTTTTTTGACATTGTGCACTGATAGGCTAGAATGAGAACACCTTCGGCAGCGGCTTCTTTAAGAAGCTTCGAATAAAGGGGGTCTATTTCATGAGCTGGTGTAAAGTATTCCACGTCCTCTCTTTGGACGATAAATAGGAGTGCCGCGTTGTACCCTTCTTTATGTAGTTTTATTAGCTCTTGAATGTGCTTTTGACCCCTAACTGAAACAGCATCGGGGAAAAGAGCCGCTTTTTTTTGATGATTTTCTCCCTTTAGTGTTACATTTTTAATTTCCACAAAAAATTGATCTTTTTTAGATTCAGCTTCTTTTTCTTTTGAAAGAAGAAGGTCTATTCGACTATTTCCAGTTTTAACCTCAGGTTTGATGAAAGGGTACCCCTTTAACTCCTTAATCAAACCATTTTCAATAGCTTCTTGGGCCAATTTATTTGGTAAAGATGTATTTATTCCTATCCATGTATGACCATTAAAAGTCATTTCAAGAGAATATTTCAGCTTTCTTTTAGGGTTGTCATGAAAGCTAATGAGAGCTTTCCAGCCTGGCTCCCAACAAGTCTTCATACTGCCTGTGTTTGCTGTATGGGCCGTAACAACCTCGCCATTGGGTAATTGGATATCTGCTAAAAATCTCTTATATCTTTTGAGGATAATTCCTTCAGTAATAGGTGCTAAAAACTTCATTCGATACCTCAGCATTTTTTAATTATTTTAAACTTGAAAAAGAGAGTGATCATAATAACAAAATAGTTTGGATAACCTTATTTGAAGCTCTCCTTTTATGTTGCAGAGACACTTTGATAAATATATAAGGATTGAAAGCTGTCCTTATAAACAAGAAGGCGAATAAATGCAATCAATTAGAAAGAATGTTGCAAGGCATCTGTTGGACTTGAAATGCGTTCAATTATCCCCTAACGATTTTTTTACATACGCTTCTGGGCTGAAAGGGCCTATCTATTGTGACAACAGAAAGGTTTTGTCCCACCCTAAAGAAAGAGCGAGTCTTATTGAAGCATTGAAGGACTTAATTTTAAGCTCAGGCATTGAGTATGATGTCATTGCTGGACTTGCTACAGCAGGTGTTCCCTACGCTTCAATTTTGGCAGATCATCTAGAAAAACCTTTGATCTATATCCGGTCTAAACCTAAAGGGCATGGCCAAAAGAACCTTATTGAAGGTGAATACTCTAGTGGTCAAAAAATAATTCTCATTGAAGATTTGGTTAATCAGGGAAGTAGTGTGCAGAAGGGTATTGAGGCGTCAAAAGAACAGGGCTTATTTCCAATAGCGTGTTTTTCAATTGTTGACTACCAAATGCAGCCAGCAAAAAAAGTTTTTGAGGAAAATAAAATTCCTTTTTTCTCCCTCACGAACTTTTACGAATTGGTAGAAACGGCTAAAGAAATTTCTTACCTAACCGATCAAGAATGTCAGAATTTAGCAAAGTGGCATAGTGACTTAGTTTAAAGTTACCAGCCACCATAAACAAAAAAGTGTAAGGGTTTGTTTGAAAAAGGCTTAGAATCGCTGTATGTTATGCCCGCAGTACTTAAAAGATCTAAGCTTGATTAACAGGGCTTTTTTAAAGAAACCATTTGAAAAAGTTTTTTGAATTTCACAGTTATTAATGAGAATGAGGAGGCTGGATGTCGGGAAAAGCGAAGCTCAATATTGATGGAACAGAATATGAACTCCCTATGGTTAAGGGCAGTGAAGGCGAAACTGGAATCGATATAACGACTTTACGTGCAAACACAAAGGCCATCACTTTAGATAATGGCTTTATGAATACCGGGTCTTGCCAGTCAGCAATAACATTTTTGAATGGCGAGAAAGGAATTTTGAGGTATCGAGGTTACCCTATTGAGCAACTCGCTGATAATTCAAATTTTTTAGAGGTTTCGTATCTTCTCAATTACGGTGAGCTACCTAATAGTGATCAACTTAATAAATTTATAAGCAGCGTAAAGGAAAAGGCTTCTTTACCAGATGGAATAAAAAATATTATCGACCAATTCCCAAAAGATGCTCATCCTATGGGGGTTATGGCTGGAGCAATGGCTGCTTTAAGCGGTTTTTATCCGGAGTCTCTGGGTGAATGTAATGATGAAATGAAAGATCATCTCTTTGCCCAGCTATTGGGCCAAGCTAAGGCCATGGCAAGTCATTTCTTTAGAAGGTCTGTAGGGAAGAGCCCAGTTGACCCTGATTCATCTGTCGACTATTCCTCTGACTTTTTGCAAATGATGTTCTCTGGAGATGGTTTTAAAGTTGACGAGGATGTTGCAAGGGCGCTTGATGTCCTACTTATCCTTCACGCTGATCATGAACAGAACTGTTCAGCCTCTACAGTAAGAGTTGTGGGGTCTTCACAAGCAAATGTTTTTGCATCGATAAGTGCTGGGATCAGTGCTCTTTGGGGTCCTCTTCACGGTGGAGCCAATCAAGCTGTTTTAGAAATGCTTGAGGCAATTCAAAATGATGGCGGAGACCATAAAAGATATTTGGAGAAAGCGAAGGATAAAAATGATCCCTTCAGGTTGATGGGTTTTGGTCACCGAGTTTATAAAAACTTCGACCCAAGGGCCACGATTATCAAAAAGGCTTGTGATACTGTTCTTACAAAACTAGGTGTTAAGGATCCACTTCTTGATATAGCTAAAGGCTTAGAGGAAGAAGCTCTTAAGGACTCTTATTTTGTGGATAGAAAGCTTTATCCAAATGTGGATTTTTATTCTGGAATCATCTACCGAGCACTTGGTATTCCTACAAATATGTTTACTGTCATGTTTGTTTTAGGAAGATTGCCTGGTTGGCTTGCTCAATGGAGAGAGATGACAGAAACGAAAGGAATAAAAATCGCAAGGCCAAGACAAATTTATACCGGTCATAATGAGAGAAATTATGTTGATTTAAAAGACCGTTAAGTCTTATCTAATAAGAGGCTTCTTGGAGGAAGCCTCTTTCGAATAAGTTAATTATGCGTTCCAATTTTGAGTCTTTACAAGAATACCTGCTTAACCCCAATCTCAGTGAGTCTGAGTTTAAAAAGCTCTTACTAACGATCAGCTCTAATTTTACAAGTCATCGTGAAAAAATTGAAAAGTATGTCCTTTCTTCTCAGATGGTTTCTGCATACGCCTTATTTTATATACCAACAAATTATCCTAAGCTTTTCTTTTTAATGAATCAGCTTCCGATTGAAGTGAGAGAAACAATTAAGACCTGTGACTTTATAGATGTTGGAACCGGGCCTGGTACCTATTTATTATCTTTTCTTGATTTTGTTGAAGAAAAATTAAGTCTTGGTCAAAGAGTTTTTGGAGTTGATCAATCTAGTTTGATGCTTGAACAGGCCGAGAAAATTACAAATGGCCTATTTCCCGACCTTAAAAAATCAATAAGGTTTCAAAAAAACCGCAAGGAATTATCTTCTGAATTAGGTGATGAAAAAAAGAAAAAAATGCTTTTTTTCGGACATAGTCTAAATGAAATGGGTGTTTCTGAAGCAGATAAATGGGTAGATGACTGTGACCCACATTTTGTTTCATTTATTGAGCCAGGTACCCCGGAAACATTTAAATCCATCCTTGCTATGAGGAAGATCATGAAAGAAAAGGGATATAAAGTTCTTTATCCATGTTCTTCTTTGGATTTAGGGTGTCCAATGGATGGGACTAAGGATTGGTGTCATCAAGTTTTAAAGGTTACTCATGATCCATGGGTAGAAAGGTTATGTCAGCTTGTGAGTAAAAATAGAAGGGTCATGCCAATGATTGGACATATTTATAGTAAGGCAAATCAAAAGAGCGTCGTACCTGAAGGTGTCCAAAAAGGGACTTTAGTTAGAGTTTTGAAAGAAACGAAGTTTTCCTTTCAATGGCAAATTTGTTTAAACCTTGATGAAGGGATTAAAAGAAATTTAAACCATTCTTTAATAAATGTAGATGTTTTAAAAAAATATTATTCGAAAAAAGATCAAAAAATACTAAAGAAGGTTAGTGTCGGTGAGGTGGTTTTTTTGAATAAGGTTAAGGAAGTTTCAGCTCAGAACTGGCAAGTAGAAATTGTAGATTTTAAAAATTGGATAAAAAAAATCCCTTCTTGAAAAGGGATTTTTTTATCTTTCTAAAAAAGAATATATCAGTCAGAAATTTACTTTTTAAGACCTTTAATATGAGCGTAAGAGCTTCCAAATTTCTTTTGCATCTGCCTTCTCGATACCTGCTTCTTTAGCAAGATCAACCACTGTTACATCTTCTGGCATTTAATCAAACCTCTCTT
>PAZA01000067.1 GCA_002715375.1 Halobacteriovoraceae bacterium | reverse complement strand
TGAAAGAACTCGTGAAGGTAATGATTTATATCATGAGATGAAAGACTCAGGAGTTATTGATAAAACTGCACTAGTTTATGGCCAGATGAATGAGCCTCCAGGAGCTAGAGCTAGGGTTGCTCTTACAGGACTATCTGTGGCTGAGTACTTTAGAGATGAAGAAAACCAAGACGTTCTATTTTTTGTAGATAATATTTTTAGATTTACTCAAGCTGGTTCAGAAGTTTCTGCTCTCCTTGGACGTATTCCTTCAGCGGTTGGTTATCAACCTACTTTAGGAACTGAGATGGGTGTTATGCAGGAAAGAATTACGTCTACAAAAGATGGATCAATTACGTCTGTTCAGGCTGTATATGTTCCTGCAGATGACTATACTGATCCTGCACCTGCAACAACCTTTGCTCACCTTGATGCAACTACAGAATTGTCTAGACCAATTGCGGAATTAGGTATTTATCCTGCGGTTGATCCTTTGACATCATCTTCGACAATCCTAGCACCTGAAATTGTTGGTGATGAACATTACAGTACCGCTAGAGAAGTTCAAGCGATTCTACAAAAGTATAAAGAGTTACAAGATATTATCGCAATTCTTGGTATGGATGAATTATCTGAAGAAGATAAAGTTGTTGTTTCTAGAGCAAGGAAAGTTCAAAAATTCTTATCACAGCCTTTTACAGTTGCTGAGCAGTTTACAGGACTTAAGGGGCAGTTTGTTGATATTAATGACACCATCTCTGCTTTTAAATCAATACTTAACGGGGAAGTGGATGATCTTCCTGAGCAAGCTTTTTATTTGGTTGGAAACCTGGATATGGTTAAAGAAAAAGCTAAGCAATTAGGAGCTTCTTAAGCGTAGGCTTTGTTATTAATTTAATAGACTGGACTAAAAAATGAGCCATTTTAAAGTAGATATTTTAACGCCATCCAGTGTTGTCGCCAAAGGCTTGGGGGCAAGCTCTGTATTAGTCCCTACGGAAAGAGGTGAAATAAATCTTTTACCTCAGCACACCCATTTAATGGCTAAGTTGGATACTGGTGTCTTACGACTAGAAGACAATGGTGGAAAAGGTAAGTTATTTTTTGTAACAAAGGGCGTGTGTAAGGTATTAAAAGACAAGATAACTATTCTTACATCCGCTGGGGAAGAAGACTGCGATATTAATTTCTCAAGAGCCCAAAAATCTTTTGAAGAAAGTAAACTTAAGCTTGAATCAGCTGAAGTTTTTCAAGATGGGGAAAGAGAAGAGCTTGAGGAAAAAAATCGGAGAGCTAGGACTAGGTTAGAAATAATAAAAAAATAGAGATTTTAAGGCAGGCTTTTATTTTTAAGAGCCTGCTGAATTTTTGTTCCTTTTTTGTCTTATTGGTACTTGAAATTACTACAAATTAAGCGAAAATTAAATTCATGTGGAACAATACAGATTTTAAAAAGCTTTTCATTGCTTTTACTGCCTTAATTTTTATATCCTTAAAAAGTTATGCATCTATATCTTTGTACAGCAGTCAGCTTGAATCTCTGAAAGAATTGTTGTCAAGTTTTAGTAAAGCTGAGAAAAACTTACTTTTTCATTTCACCAAGTTAAAAGAGAAAAATATAAAGCCTTTGGATTTAGTCTTTCAAGACGAAACTTTTTTTATAAATAAGGGAATTGTTGAGTTAGAGTCCTACCTAGATGATCAATTAGAAAGTGAAAAGATACCTTTAGATTTAAATAAGAAAAAGCTAATTAAAGATAATAAAATTGAAAACTTTATTAATGACGAAGATGAAGAAATTAATAAAATTCTTAATTCAGAATTTAAAATCGATAATAAAGATGATCCGGAACAACTTGTCTTCTACGACTTTTCAAACAAAAAAAAGCATGACTCATCAAAGATAAAGGCTAGAAATAATTCAAGAAAGAAAAATTTTTCATCAGTATCTGAGGAAAGAATCTCTAGCGTTGTTAAAATGGCTATTAGAAGGGAATTACGGGAGCCAATAAGGAAAGATTTTATAAATTTAAAAGCTGCTAAGAATTTAAGACAAACTTTTATAGATAATAAATTTTTTCCTAGAAAAAAAATATTAAGAAGTTTAAATGAGAATTTTCCAGAAGCTTATTTTGATTTGAGTTTTTATAGATTGGACCTTGATAAAAAGAAAAATGAAAAATTATATAATTTAGAATTCAGGCCACATTATAATAAATCTAAACGAGTTGCAGATTCAGGATCAGGAAAGTTGGAGTTTAGGGAAAATCCATTTAATAAATTTTCAAGATTAGCAGGCTCTATTTTTCATCATGGTTCAATGATTACTAGAATATCGTTACCACTAAGTGAAGGAATTGAGAAAAAAGAAATTCCATTGATAGATATTTCTAGCTTTGAAAACTATTTAAATAAAAATAACCTAAAAGGTATTGGTGGGTCTATCTTAATAGATTTTAAAGATGAGGCACCTTTAAGGGTTTCAGTAGATGCACCTTTTGAAAAAAGACTATACCTTGATGATGATTTAAAAGTATCTGAATTCTTTGGAGGTCATCGTTTTACATTATTTATAGGCGTTGATCCTGGGAATACACTTTTAACATTTATGAAATCTAAAGAAAAATTCTCCGAAAAGATTATTTTTGTAGAAGGGTCTGAAGTAACTTACGAAAATCCAGATATAGAAGCAGGTTTTATCAGAAAAGTCAGTTTGTTTAAAAAGAATGTAATGGGGAATAGGAAATCTTCTTTTTCAATTGATGAAAATAAAATTCGAGTTTTTAATCAACCCAAAACATTAGTAAGAAAAATAGGTTTAAACAGATACGAATTTAAAACTAACCTTACTGAAAAAGGAAAAAGAGAATATTTAAGATTAGATTATTATGAAAAAAATCTTTATTTGGGGTTTGGGAATGAAACTAAAATAACTATACCAAGTAGAGGATTTATAGAAAGAGTTTTGGAGTCGTTTAACTTAGAAGGCTTAGAAAAACGTTGTCTGATTCAGGTTAATTTAAAAAATGCTCCATTAGAAGTATTTATTGATGGTGATAGCTCATTAGGGCCAATTGATTTAGAGACAAGGTTTTTGGATAAAGAAGGTGTCTTTGAATCAGATGTGGAAAATTTAAATGAGCTAACGGATCAAATCTTTATTTTAGGAGATTTACAAGGAACTATTAATGCAAGAATTAACTATATAAACGGTCAAACTGATATCTTGCAAACGATTTGTTCAGCAGATGATTATTTAATAGAACAGCTGTAATTAACTTTCGTATTCGTGATTTTTGAATATATCAATAGTCCTTTTATAACCTAATGAAATAAGCTCAGACATTTTGTCAGGATCTAATGAAAAAGGATTTTTAAAAAACATTTTGAAGCTATCACTTTTTGGGTAAATATCAATAAAGTGAATTCTTGGGTTAAAATCTAGTTTTCTTTCCAATATATTGCATATTTTTTTTCTATGATGATTAGAAAGATTATTGTTTTTCATATAATCACTTACAGTATTGATAATATCACTTGCTGTATTTCTATTTGCTCTCGAAGATATTATTTTCTTCTGAATAGCTAGGTGAATTGTTTGTAATAAAATAGTTGGAATTCCATAATTTACTAGGGAACCAATCTCGTCATGATAATGATATGGTGTATGAGTCCATGAACTAATTATGAACTCACATGAATTATCTACGGCGACATGGTTGGAAAGTGTTTCTCTAATTTCGCCATCAATATAATAGTCAATTTTGTTTGTTTCCTGATTTTTAATAGGAAAAGGTTTATAGATCGGCGGAACGCTCATACTAGCTGCTACGGAGTCAGCTACTGGAGTATTAGTATAGTATACTGATGTTGAATCATGAGAAGGATTTGGGTAATTAAATTTATTAAATATAACCTTTCTCGAATGATCTAGTTGAGTGGCCACTATAAAAAGGTCAGCTTTATAATCTTCAAACTTATTAGAAATTAAAACATGATCCTTAATGTAGTTATAAAGTCCATATGTACTAAAAAAACCATCAACTTTTTCAATTGGACTGATAAGAGCTCTTACTATTGGAGGAAAGTTATCGAATTGATTAAAAAACATTGGTTTTTTAGGTTTTTTGGAAATAGATTTTAAAGAGAGCATATCAGAGTAAGTAATGGGTTTAATTATTGAATTTTTTGATTTTTCTAAATATGCCTCTATTACTTCCATAGGTTTATAGCCACAAGCAAAGTAAAGGTTTACTAAAGCTCCTACACTTGATCCAACATAAGTAGAGATTTCTAAGCTTGAATTACTTGGTGAAAGATTACTTTTAAAGGTAAATCCTAATTCTTCTAAGGCTAAAGCAACTCCCATGTGCCAAGCTGCTGCTTTAACAACACCTCCACTTAAAACTAATCCGACCTTTTTGTTTTTGAAGTTTGTTATATCTACTCTTTGCATCTTGAGATTATAATAAAATATGAGTTCAATTTTAAGGTCGAATATATTGTCTATTATATGGCTTTACTAATATCTAACTTTTTTTGTGAAGACTATTAGGGTAAAATAATTGTGAGATATAATTTATTATATTGGAGTAAATTTGAATAAGGGATCTTGGCTATCAATTATTGAATATGCTGACTTTAGAAATATTTCAATAGCTGGTGCACGATCATTTATTAAAACAGGACGAGTTAAGTCTGAACTAAGAGAAGGAAGGCATTATATTTTAGTTAACGAGGATGACTTTAAAATCTATTCAAAAGACAGAGAAAAAAAATATATGGCCATTAAATTGGAACTTGATAATTTAAGGAAAGAAATATCCGAGTTAAATGTTAAAAATAAAGAACTCCAAAATATCATACATCATTTTAAACTTAAAAATGATGATATGAATTTAACAGTTCAATAATGTATATGAAAAATAAAATCAGAAATCTATTTAATCCATTTTTGTTTTGTATTTTTTTTATTATATTTATGAATAATATTTATTCTAAAGATAATAATTTAAGAAATTGCATGTTGTTGCCTGTTGAGGACTCATTTCAAGAGACAATATCTTTCAAGATCTTTTTAGAGATTGAAAATTACCTTAAAGAAAGTAATTGGTGTTATTACAAATACAACTCAGAAATATTGAATATTTTAGGTAATTATAAAAATAATTTATCAGCACATTTGAGAAATAAAAATGTTTTAAGATTAGTTTCTGATAAAACAAAAGCAGGGTCTCTAATTAAGATAAATGTATTTAAGAAAAATAGAGGGGCTAGAGTACGCCTAATAATTTATGGCAGTAATGGTACAGATATTTTGTTCGATGAAACTGAAGACATAAATGAGCTGGGGTTAAATAAAATTACCCTTGTTTTAAAGAACTGGTTAAATTTATTTTCAAAAGAGATACCTTATGATGGAAAAATAGTAGGTATCCTTGGAGATCAGTTCACTATAGATATGGGGAATGAGATTGGTTTAATTGAAGGGAGTTTGGTCAAGATTATTAGACCGATAGTAAAGAGAAAGCATCCTCTTTTAAAAAGAATTGTTGACTGGGAAACGAAAGAAATTGGATCAGCTAAAATTTTTCTATCGAGTGATTTATCATCACAGGGAAAAGTTTATGACTATGAACCAAAACAAAAACTAAAAATAGGTGATTGGGTAATTCTTGATAAAAAAAAGGATAGCTCAAAAACAAAAATAGATGATGATTTTTCCATCAGGGTAAAAAATAAGGACTTCAATTTTGGTCGTCTTGGTCAGTTTGGGATACTGTTAAGCTTTGGAACTGGTAGTGCGACATCAAATGAAAGTTCTCAAAATCTTAGAAAAATTGGAGGAGCTTTATTAGGAATAGACTCTAACTTAGAGCTTTGGTTTACAAGAAATTTTTGGTTTGAAATTAATTATGGAAAAAACTTTGGCAGTTTTGAAAAAGAAGAAGGAAGCTTTGATGCGGTCACATCTAATAGTTCCTTTAGTCAATTAAAAATTAAATTTGGTTATAAATATTTACCTTTAGGTTTTTATTATGGCCCTCAAATAGATGGCTATTTTGGTTTTGCTAATTATAGTTTTTCTATAGATCATTTACAAACAGTAAAGCTAACATCTATTAGTTCTTCCGGCTTCTTGATGGGGATAAAAGGTAATATGCCTATTATCGAAGATTTAAGAGGCTTTATTGCATTTGACTTTCTTTTAGGGTCAAGTTTTACGGAGGAAACAACACTTAATGGAGAGGTTAAGTCATCCTCACATTTTCATCTTTCTATCGGAGGGGACTATAAATTTGCAAAAAACATTAAACTATTGGCTGCATTTGCAATGGATACAAGTAATGGAACTTATTCGGATACAGCCAACTCAAAATTTAAGCAAAGTGCTTTAAAATTTGGGGTAAGTTTTAATTTTTAACTTTAAAAAGTGTCTGAATAATTTCTTTCCAATCTTTATGTTTTTTTTGATAAAATGAGGCATTTGACCTAACCCCTTCAATAACCTTATCTTTTTTCCATAATGATAAAATTTGATCTTTTTTAATTAGGTTATTTCCGATTGCAGAAGCTAAACCTGCTCCGTAGGCAGTAGTTTCGATTATTTTAGGTTTGATAATTTTTAAATTAGATATAGTAGCTTGTATTTCCATGAGAAGATCATTATTTACAGCACCTCCATCAACTTTAAGTTCTCTTAAATTTAATTTCGTATCTTCAATCATTGCTTCAATCAAATCTTGAATTGATAATGCGATACCATCTAGACAAGCTCTAGCGATATGAGAATCATCTGTATCTCTTGTGAGACCTAAAATTGCAGCTTTTGCATCTGACTTCCAATAGGGTGATCCAATACCAGTAAAAAAAGGAAGAAATAATAAATTTTCCATTTCTTCAAGCCTAGTTACCTTCTTGGCCAAATTCTCTACATCGGGGCTTGTTTTTATAATTTTTAACTGATCTCTAAGCCAGCCAACAGCTGCTCCTGCAATATAACAACTTCCTTCTAAAGCATAAATTGTTTGATTTTTATATCTAAAGGCGACAGTAGAAAGGAGACCGTTCTTAGAATAATGGATTTTTTCCCCAGTATTTAAGAGCATAAAAGCTCCTGTTCCGTAGGTACATTTTACATCGCCTTCTTGAAGGCCTGCTTGGCCAAAAAGGGCAGCCTGTTGATCTCCTAAAATCCCTGTTATAGGTATTCCATCTGGTAGAAAAGATAGGCCTTTTGTTGTTCCAAAAAGACTGAATGAGTCCACAATTTCAGGCAAGGTCTCTTGAGGTATTTCAAAAATATTTAAAAGCTCTTCTGACCACTGTGTAGTCTCTAAATCCATTAGTAGTGTTCTGGAAGCATTTGATGGTTCTGTTTTAAATGAAGTCATCCCAGAAAGTTTAAAAAGAAGGAAAGTGTCTATAGTTCCAAACTTAAGATTTCCTTCTGATTTAGCATCAGCGATGCTTTTTTTATTTTTTAAAAACCAATTCATTTTTGAACCAGAGAAGTAAGGATCTAAAGTTAAACCAGTTTTTTGTTTGAACTTTTCTTCAAGACCTTTATTTTTGAGCTCTTCGCAAAGTGGAAATGTTCTTCTGTCTTGCCAAACAATAGCATTTGCGAGTGGTGCTCCACTACAGTCAAATGCACAGGTGGTTTCTCTTTGGTTGGTAATTCCTATGCAAGAAATTGAATTTGGGTCAACATTATTTTTATTTATTAATTCTTCAACAGTAATTTTGACAGTATTCCAGATATCATTAAGATCATGTTCTACCAAGCCTGGAGATGGAAAGATTTGAGGAAACTCTTTGTTAATTTTGTCTACTACTTCAAAAGACTCAGAGTCTATTAAAAGACTTGTAGTACCAGTTGTGCCTTGATCAATAGATAAAATGTAGTTCATTTAAATTTCCCCAGCTAATTTTAATTTTCTCTTATCTTATAAAAAGGTCAGCTAAAAAAAAACATTAAAGAAGAATTATATCAGTTGAAGTGGGTTTGGAAATGAGTTTGATGAGTGCTTCCCATCTATTTCCTATACCAGTATTGAATAATTTGATACAGGCCAAGGATAATATAACGATAGTTAATAGAAGGAGAATAAACTCTATTAAGGTTTGACCTCTTTTAGAGGATAAACCTTTGGAGATGGGAATTGTTATTTTGCGTAGCGCCTTTTTTGAGAATTTTATTGCTTGTTTCCTTATAAATTTGTATCTAATGAATATAGTTTAGACTAATCTGCTTTTTAGGGACTTAATGAAGAAATATTTTCCAATCCTTACTTTTCTTCTAGTTTTTTTTATGTTTCTGGGTGGTCAAGTTTCTTACGATTTAGCCTATTCGAAAAAAGGTAATTTGAACGATGAGTCCTATCTTCATTATCAAAAACTATTTGATGAGTACTCTTTTAAGACAACAACTGGGCAAAGAATAGAATTAGGCAAAATTAAAGCACCAATCGTAATTTTAAATTTTTGGGCTTCATGGTGCTTGCCTTGTATTGAAGAGCTTCCTTCTTTAGTTGCTCTCAGAAAAACTTTTTCAGAGCAAGAGATCTATATAATAGGGCTAAACTCAGACCAAGAAAATCAAAGCTTTAAAATAAAAAGAGTGACAAGACAGTTAAATTTAAACTTTCCTCAAGTCGCTGATTCTACTGGAGAAATTCTAGCAAATTTTAATGTGGAAGCATTGCCTTTAACTTTATTTTTTTATAGAGGTAAGATCTTAAAGGTAAACTATGGTGCAATTGACTTCATGTCTAAGGCTATTCTAAGCAAATTAGAAGGTATTTTAGAGAATGACTAAGCTTCAGTCGTTATTGTTCCTGATGAGAGTTGTCTTCCCCAATTATAAGTAATCGAGTTGATGTTTGACACATCGAATATCGTGAATCTTGGTTTTAGACTTTGGACTATAGCTCCTTGGTTTTTAAGACCAAGAGCAGAAGCTGCATTTAACGTTATAGAAGACCATAGTTCTGCCATATTCATTTGATAAGCAGGTGCAGCCAGAGATGCCACAAGTAGAACATTATCACAATGGCAAGATCCAGGGTTATAGTCTGAGGCTATGGCCACTTTTACACCTTGATCAAGGAAGCGTCTCGCATTGGCTTGTGGTTTCCCTAAAAAGAAGCCTGTGCCTGGTAAAAGTGTTGCAACAGTAGATGATTGGGCTAAAGCTTCAATACCATCTTGTTCTGTCTTTAAAAGATGGTCAGTACTCAATGCTTTATACTTTGCAGCTAAAATGGCACCTTTGTTATCAAAAAACTCATCAGCATGACTTTTGCGGTCTAATCCTAAAATTTTCGCTTTTTCGAAAAGTAACTTTGTATCTTCTTGGTCAAAATAATTTTTTTCATGAAAGATATCAACAGCATCTATAATATCTTTATTTGACAGCTCTTCTAAGAGAGGAATAACTACTGAGTTCATAAACTCTTTAGAGCTCTTAAACTCTTTTGGAACAGCATGAGCTGCCATATAAGTATTTTTAATTTGAACCTTAGGATAAAAATGTTTTTTAAGTTTATCTATAACTTTGGTAAGTTCCATTTCTTTGGAATAAGTTAAGCCATAACCACTTTTAATTTCAATAGTTCCTACGCCATAAGAATTTATTCTATTAATCCTTTCAACGCTAATTTTAAAAAGGTCTTCACTTGAAAGCGCTTGAGTTCCTTTCATGGTATTTAAAATACCACCACCAGACTTTGCTATCTCTTGATAGTCAGCTCCGTTAAGTCTCATCGAATATTCATCAGCTCTATTACCCCCAAAGATGAGATGTGTATGAGAGTCAACGACTTCTGGAGTAAGTACTTTTCCTTCAAAGTATAAGTGTTCAGCCAATTCTTCATATTTTTGAGGAAAATCTTTTTCTAAGCCAACCCATAAAACTTCAGTTGCTGAGCAAACAACACTTGCTTTGTTGAGTACACTCAAATCCTCTGGTTTAAGGTTTCTACCATCTTTTTTATAAGATCCTTCAAGGGTAAGGATTTGATCAAAGTTTCTAAAAGCTTTTAGTGGCTTCATTTTTTTCCTTTTTATTCCCACTCAGATGGAAAATCGATATTTGTTTTTTTCGATTCCTCTTTAGCGAGCTCATATCCTGCATCAAGATGTCTTACTATACCCATACCAGGGTCTGAGTTTAATACTCTTGAGAGTCGTTTTTCCATATCCTCTGAACCATCAGCAAGAATAACCATACCAGCGTGTTGTGAAAAACCCATACCAACGCCTCCTCCATGATGGAAGCTAGTCCAGGAAGCACCATTCATTGTATTTATCATTAGGTTTAGCAAAGGCCAATCTGAAACGGCGTCAGTACCATCTTTCATAGATTCTGTTTCTCTATTTGGAGATGCTACAGAACCACAATCTAGATGGTCTCTTCCAATGATAATGGGGGCTTTGACTTTCTTCTCTCTGACAAGTTTATTGAAAAGAAGGCCAGCTTTTTCTCTTTCTCCATATTTAAGCCAACAAATTCTAGAGGGTAGGCCTTGGAATTGGATCATATCTTGTGCTTTATTAAGCCAGTTAATAAGTTTTGTATTTTCTGGAAAAAGCTCTTTGAGTGCTTCGTCCGTAACTTTAATATCTTCAGGATCTCCACTTAGGGCCACCCAGCGAAAGGGGCCTGAGCCTTGGCAAAATAGTGGTCTAATATATGCGGGGACAAATCCCGGAAAGTTAAAGGCATTGGTAACACCAACTCTTTCAGCTCCAGCTCTTAAATTATTTCCATAATCGAAAACATGCGAACCTCTTTTTTGAAATTCTAGCATTGCTTTCACATGATCACCCATAGTCTCATAACTTTTCTTTGTATAATCTTCTGGGTTATTTTTTCTGAGGCTAAGGGCTTCGCTCATCTCGAGTCCTCTTGGTACATAGCCTTCTAGAGGATCATGGGCAGAAGTTTGATCTGTGACCAGGTCAGGAGTTACGTTTTTTTGGAGAATAAATTCAAAAAAGTCAGCAGCATTTCCTACAACACCTATAGAAATTGCGGTACCTTCTTGTTTATACTTTAGCCCTTGTTCTAGGGCTTCTTCAAAGGATTCAACTTTAATATCAAGATAACCAGTTTCTATTCTTTTATCGATTCTTTTTTCTTCAACATCGCAACCAATAAAAACTCCATTGGCCATTTTTACAGCTAGCGGTTGAGCACCACCCATTCCCCCGATCCCTGCTGTTAAAACAAGCTTTTTACTTAAGTCGCTTCCAACTCCGTAGTGTTTTTCAGCAGCTGCCATAAAAGTTTCATAAGTTCCTTGGAGGATTCCTTGAGACCCTATGTAAATCCATGACCCTGCTGTCATTTGACCATACATAAACTTGTCTTGATCACGAAGCAGCTTAAAGTGATCCCAATTAGACCAATTTGGAACAAGGTTTGAGTTAGCTATCAAGACTCTCGGGCCATGTTCATGGCTAGGAATTATGGCAACTGGCTTACCCGATTGAATTAAGAGGGTCTGATTATTTTCAAGTTTTTTTAAGGCTTGAATAATATTCCGGAGGGCTTTGGAGTTTCTAGCTGCCTTACCATTTCCACCATAGACAATGAGGTTATCTCTATCTTCAGCTACATCTGGATGAAGATTATTTAAAAGGCATCTAAGAGCCGCTTCTTGGTGCCAACCTTTACAGTTAAGCTTTGTTCCTGTTGGGGGAAGGGGAATTTGATTTGATTCCATTACTTTAATTCTCCTATCTTATCTTCAACTGCTTTAATTATATTATTTTTTTCCACAAGGTTTAAAATGCTTTGTATATCATTATAAAATACACGATCTTCCTCAATAGGGGGAACTACTTCACGAATTACATTATATACACTTTCTAGACATGGTGTTGATTTAAATGGTCTTTGAAACTCAAGAGCCTGTGTATTGCAGAGAATCTCAATTGAAAGGCAAGCTTTAACATTCTCTAAAACTTTCCAAAGTTTAAGTCCTGCGGTGACTCCCATAGAGACATGGTCTTCTTTATCCGTAGATGTTGGAATACTATCTACGCTAGCGGGATGGCAGAACACTTTATTTTCTGATGTTAAAGCAGCAGCACTAACATGAGCAATCATAAGGCCACTATTTAAACCAGAGTTTTTAGTTAGAAAAGCTGGTAGCTCAGAAAAGCTAGGGTTCATCATTTTTTCCACCCTTCTTTCAGAGATATTGCAAATTTCTGCTAGCCCCATTGCAAGATAGTCCATGCAAAAAGAAAGTGCTTGCCCATGAAAGTTACCACCTGAGATAACTTTTTCTTTATCACAAAAAATGAGAGGGTTATCTGTTATAGAGTTTAGCTCTGTTTGAACAACTTCCTCAGCATGTCTAATTGTTTGTCGAATGGCACCATGTACTTGAGGAGCACATCTTAGAGAATAAGGGTCTTGAACTCTTTCGCAATCTGAATGGGATAGCATTAACTCTGAGTTTGCCAAAAGTTTTTGGAGGTTTTCTGCACTTTCTTTTTGGCCAGGGTGTGGTTTAAGGTTTGAAATATCTAAGTCAAAAGCTTTAGAGGTTCCTCTGATTCCATCAACAGTTAAGGCACATGCGATGTCAGAGAGTTTCATCAAGTTTTTTGACTCGTAAACAGCCATTGCACCTAATGCTGCCATAATAGCAGTGCCATTTATGAGGGCTAGCCCATCTTTAGGTCCTAGGACTGCGGGCTTTAAATGAAGTTCTTTTAAGACTTCAAATGATTTTCTCTTTTTACCCTTATAATTAACTTCACCTTCACCAATAAGAGCTAATGCTAAATGGGCTAAAGGAGCTAAGTCTCCAGAGGCACCTACTGAGCCTTTTTGGGGGATAATTGGGTTTATTCCGTGGTTTATAAAGTCTTTTAGTAAAATGACAATATCTGGGTTTATACCTGAAAAGCCTGAGCATAGACAATTTGTTCGAAGAATCATAATTGCTCTAACAAACTTATCTGAAAAGGGTTCACCAATCCCCGTACAGTGAGATCTAATAAGGTTTACTTGAAGAGTCGCTAGGTCTTCTTCTGGAATAAACTTACTTGATAAAGCGCCAAAACCTGTGTTTATACCGTAAACTGGCTCTCCTTTTTTAACAACTTCATGAACATAATTTCTAGACCTTGCCATTTTTTTTTGTGCAAGATCTGAAATTATAATTTTGACTTCTGAATGAAGCGAAATACTGGCTTCATATAAGCTTTCAATTGTGAGGTTTTCACCTGTTAAAGTAAGCTCTTTATTTTTTTTAAAGTTTTCCATTTTTTTGACCTTTTACTTTTTATGATCTTAGAGATGCGACTTTAGCTGGATAATCTTTCTTGGGGTTTTTAAATATATATGATCCAGCAACAAGGTTATTTGCACCCTTTTCAATTAGTAAGGGCGCATTTTCTTGATTAATCCCACCATCAACTTGGATCATGTAATTAAATCCTTTTTGGATTTTTAATTCATTAAAAAACTGAACTTTCTCAAGAGAGTCTTGTAGAAACTTTTGTCCTCCAAAGCCTGGCTCAACAGACATTATAAGAATGAGGTCTAGGTTTTTTAGGATGTCATCTTTAAGGCAACTGACTGGAGAGTTTGGCTTGAGAGAAATGCCGACACTAGGAAAGTTATCCTTGGCTTTTGATATTATGTATTTGGAGTCTTCAGCAGCTTCAAAATGAAATGTAAAATTATGGAGATTAAAGTTTTTAAAAGTATTTATATAAAACTCAGGATTATTAACCATTAAATGAGCGTCAAGAGGATAATCTGAAACCTTACTTATCTTTTCAATAACAGGATGCCCAAACGTCAGATTAGGCACAAAATGTCCATCCATTATGTCTAAATGAAACCAGAGGTCTTTTTGGTTAGGAAATGATTTGATTTCTTCTTCAATATTGAGAAAGTCACATGCTAAAAGGCTTGGTGAAATAATAGTATTCATCGATTTAAACCTCTTTTCCTTTGGGGTTCACCTCAAAAGGCTCCTGTGAATTTTTTAATCCATTTAGAAGGTCTATGTCTGAGCTGCGCTTTTTACCCTCTAACTGAACCTCTGAAAGTCTTATAGTTGAATCCAAACAACCAACTAAAAGCTCATTTGAGTCGACTTGAGTTTGGCCTGGGGGAACGGTATCTTGACTTTGTTGTATAGAGAATATTTTAAGTCTTTTTTTGCCTAAGAAACAGAAAATTCCAGGCCAAGGATCAAAAGCCTTCATTTTATTTTTAATTTCAATAAAATTCATTTTTGAAAAATCGATATGGCCATCTTCCCTTTTTAAGGAGGGTGCAAAAGTAACTTTAGATTCATCTTGGCTATTATAGGTCAATTTATCATCGATTAAATTATTCAAAAAGGTGTTAGTTGATAATGCAGCCTGGAACTTCAACCTGGTATAAAGTTGGCCAAAGTTTTCATTGTTTGAAATTTCAATCTCATTAGAGAGAACGACATCTCCCGCATCCATCTTTTTTACCATTTTTTGTATAGAGACTCCCGTAATGTTGTCACCATTCAGAAGAGCATGTTGAATGGGAGCAGCTCCTCTGTATGAAGGGAGCAGAGATGTGTGAATATTAAAGAAACCTTTTTTTGGAATCTGTAAAACTTTTTTTCCAAGAAACTGGGCAAAAGCAAGGACAATAATCACATCCAGGTCTTTTTCTTGATAAGAGGCAAGCGCACTTTCCTCCTTATTAATATTTTCAGTTTGTAGAAGTGGAACTTTGTTTGTTTTTGCGAATATGGCCACTGGCGGGCTTTGGAGTCTTTGTCCTCTTCCAGATTTTCTATCGGGCATAGAAACCACTTGGATAAGGTCTACCTGAGGATGGTTGTGAAGCATCTCTATTGTTGGCACTGCAAAATCTGGAGTGCCAAAAAAGGCTATTTTAAGCTTTTCCATGTCAAAAGGCCTTATGGTTAAAAGGTTAAGCTCAAGAATGAGAAGAGTTTTTTTTCCTTTTTTGCCCTTTGAGGTACTTTTTGGTCAAGAAGTTTCTTTTGAGAAAGCTAAGTCTTTCTAGAAAAACCACACCTTCAAGATGGTCATTTTCATGCTGAATACAAACTGATAGAAGCTCTGTGGCATCCATTTTATGATTTCGGCCCTCAACATCTTGATATTCTACAGAAATTTTTTCAAACCGGTTAACTTCTTCATAGAGACCAGGGAGGCTAAGACATCCCTCTTCATAAGTCATTTGACCTTCTTTGCTTTTAATTACTGGGTTAATGAAGATTAGAGGGTTTAGGTTTTCAAACTTATAATTTTTTTCTGAGGAGGGTCCAAGAGACTCTACTCGATTGTAATCAACATCTAGTACAAATATTCTTAAGGATTGCCCTACCTGTGGAGCAGCCAAACCAATGCCAGGGGTTTGATACATTGTGTATAACATGTCTTGACAGAGCTTTTTAATTTTTTCATCAAAGACCTTAACTGGTTTTGCTATTTTTTTAAGAACTGGTGAAGGGTAAGTTACTATAGGAAGAAGGTCTCCCTTTTCATGTGAATAAATGTCTCTTTTGGTTTCTAATTCCATAACAATTTTCCTATCATGCAAATTCCAATGTGGTCCAGTCTATTCAGGCTTAATTTAAATCTTTATAGGGTAGGCATAAATAAAATAAGTTTAAAACCTATATGATAGAGAGAAAGAGTTCTCTTTTATATCGGTAGGTTGGGTGTTTTCAGCTATTATATTCGTTGATTCCGTATTTTTCATTGCGAAGTCTATGGAAAGTTTCGGTTGAACCCAACCAATACCTATTCCTGTTGTTTTTTCATTTTTAGAGTCGTCTAAGTTTGTTCCTAGTCTCAAGAAGAAGTCTTCAAATACCTTTATTTGAGCCGCAGCTTTATAGATTGAATCTCCCTCGAAATCCAAATTATATTTACCCCCGATGTCGGCCATGAGCGTTATTAGCCTCTTGTAGGAATATTGAATTCCTATAAGAGCGGGATAATACTCTACTCCTTTTTTGAATGGATCTTGGATAGTAAAGCCAAATGAAAAAGATTCATCAAGAATGTGGCTTAAACCAATTACTAAATGAGAGTATTCAGATTTTTTGTTGGCATTTCTTTTTTTTGTCGTTGAGTAATTAAAGCCTATAGCTGAACTTTCACCAAATGGGGAGGCTATTGCTATAGCCCAACGTTTACTCTGAGACTCTTTTTCTTTATACTTATGGTAGCTTGCTGAACCTTTAAGCCTGCCTTTGGAGTCTGATGCAATGAACCCTATGTGGCTAGAGTCATCCATTAGTTTTTTTATCCCATTTTCTCTAGTTGACGTTTTCTGGTCGGATCGTTGTATATAAAAGGAAGCTAAGTTGAAAAATGCTATCGGCGCAGGGTTAAGGATTGTCGATTCATCAATTAATAAGGATGCTACACCCGCGCCAGCTGTAGATTTAAGCCGAGTTGTTTCAAAGTTATATGAAGCACTCCAACTATGTTTACAGATTGTGCAAACAGCAATAACAAGGTAGATTTTGATAGTTTGTAAGTTACGGGCTATATTTGAATGGTTTATTATGCGATTCAAGAATCTAATCCTATTTATGAGCTAGCATTTCTTAAAATTAAGAGGAAAGTATAATGGAAATAAAGAAGGTCGTCATCCCTGTTGCTGGAAAAGGTACTAGGTTTTTGCCAGCAACGAAGGAATTACCAAAAGAGATGATTCCTATTATTAATAAGCCCATGATCCAATATGTTGTTGAAGAAGCTATTAACTCTGGAGTTGAAGAGGTTATTTTTGTAACTTCTAGGGGGAAAGAAGCTATTGAGGATTACTTTTCTAGAAATAAAACTTTAGAAAAGTTTTTGGAAGAAAAGC
>PAZA01000066.1 GCA_002715375.1 Halobacteriovoraceae bacterium | reverse complement strand
CTTTACCAACCCACTTTTTATTCGCTTTTTTATTCTCAGTAAGAACAACCTTCTCTAAACGCCTCGATTGGTAAGGACTTAACTCCACGGCTCCATGCTTAATGAGTGACTTCTTTAAGCCTTCAGCTGCTGCGTGAGTGACAATAATTTCTTTTTCAACAACACAGATAATATTGTTGTCACAACTAGCACTTTTCACGATGTCAGAACCTGCTTTATCTAAGTCAGCTGTTTCATCAACAACTACTGGAGGATTACCAGGTCCTGCAGCAATAACTCTTTTACCAGATTTCATTGCTTGATTGACAACATGAGGTCCACCTGTAACGACAAGGAGTCGGATTTTCGGATGAACCATTAATTTTTGGGCCGATTCAATAGTTGGATTAGCAACAGTTGTAAGAAGATTAGGAGGCCCACCTTCTGATATAATCGCCTTATTCATAAGACTCACAGTGAAGGCGGAGATTTTTTTAGCTGAAGGGTGCGGATTGAAAGCAACGGAGTTTCCTCCAGCAATCATACCAATTCCATTATTTATTATGGTCTCTGAAGGATTCGTACAAGGTGTTACACTTCCAATAACCCCAAAAGGAGCCCTCTCCAAAAGAGTTAAGCCATCATCTCCAGTATATGTATAAGGCTCTAGGTCCTCTACTCCTGGCGTTTTTTCAATGGCAAGAATATTCTTATTTACCTTGTCAGCAACTCTACCCAAGCCGGTTTCTTCAACAGCAAGTTTAGACATCTCATCAACATTCTCAAGGCATATTGTCCGAATAGCTTCAATTATTTTTTTTCTTTGCTTTAAAGGTATTAGCTTATATTCCTCAAAAGCTTTTCTGGCAGCTTCTATGGCCGAATCAATATCGAGAAAACAACCTAACTTTCCAGATGATTGAGGGTAGGTAACATAAGCGGAAGGTATAGACTTTGAATTCTCTTTGGTCTCCCCTTTAACCGCTTCCTCAGGACTTCCCTTCGTATTTGAGAGTTGTCCTATGACTTTATCAACGATGGAGTTAATTTGTTGATCAGTAAAATTCATAGCGTTTTTTCTCCGGATCTTCGTTCAATTGTCTTCATTAATTAAAATCTTTAAATAAAGACTCTAAACCGACTCAATTAAGATTTATCGTGAATGTAAAGCTCTAATAGCTCTGATAATAGGTTTTCCCTTCTCCTTCCAAGGAATCAACAATGGCCATAATGATGGCGTCCACTGGTTTATCCTTAGAAGTATGGGTGAGACGGGCCGAACTACCACATGCAACCAAAACCACTTCGCCAACACCTGCTCCAACAGAGTCGACAGCAATCACATGGTTACCTGTAGACTCCCCAGAAGGTTCAATATACTCAACGATTTGAAAGCGAAGTCCCTCTAATTTCTCATCTTTTTTTGTAGAAACGGCAGTTCCAATAATTTTACCAATTTGCATTGATTGCCCCCTAAGGTCCCTTTTTATTATTCCAATTGACCACAGAAAAAAAGAGGAAGGTAGTCGATGTTTTACTCTTTCCCTTCCCCAAATATTTGATCAAATTTGATTTGAATCTCTTAAGCAGTTGGTCCTTCAGATTGAACATAAACTTCTTTTCTAGAACCTTGGTAACCAGCACCTTCATTTTTCCCACCAAGTGGAAGAGCAAGGTCAACATTTGCATGTGGTCTAGGAATGACATGAACAGATACAAGTTCACCGACTTTTTCAGCTGCTCTTTCACCTGCTTCGATAGCGGCTTTAACTGCAGCAACATCCCCTCTAATGACAGCAGTCGTGAAACCACCACCAGTTTTTTCATAACGCACAAGCTGAACATTAGCAGCTTTAACCATTGCATCAGAGGCTTCTACCATAGCAACAAAGCCTCTCGTTTCGATCATTCCTAAAGCTTCTACTTTTTGAGACATTTTCTACTCCCTTATTTGAAAAAGTTTTAATTTTGTTCCTTTATTCCTTTTAATTCACCCTCTTTTTAAAAACTTGGGTAAAAAAAAAGTAAGTAAACAGTGTTCTTAAAATAAAGTTAAAGTGTCAACTTATTTTTTTTAAACACTTAACTCACAACAAAATGGATAAATTGGTAAAAGTGTCACATTCATACCCCTTAAAAAGAAAAACCAATTAGCTTAAAATATGGGAGGGTGGAATTTTTTAAAAAGAGGAAATTCATGGAAGATCAAAACTTTGATGAAAAATATGCAAGTAAACTTCGAACAATGATCATTTCTAATGAAAGAGAAATGGTGAACCTCGCCAAAGATATTTTTGAAGAGTTGAAAGTAGAAGTCATAGATTTTTCCCCAACTATAAAACTTGCTAGAGAAAAGCTCATCTTAGGTGCAGACAAACTCCTCCCATACAATTTCATCCTCATAATCAACACAAGTAATCAATTTGCTGATGAGGGCCTTACAAAGGCAAAAGACATTCTTGGCAAAATACGATGCGACAAATTATACCTAACGACTCCCGTCATGATTATAGGGGATGATATTTCCGGAGAAGAACAAGAACTCCAAGAAACAGATAAAGAAATTAGATTTATGAGCAAAGAGAAATATAAAACAAGCTTAGGTACTGAGTTTGTAAACCTTATAAAGAGCTCATATCCGGAGGGACCAAAGTCATTAAAAACCGCCTTCAAAAAAGGAATCTATTATATTTATATTCCTAATGAGATGGATGCTGCCCTCTTTAATGAATTTAAATCCCTAAACAGCGCTCTTCTCAATAATAATGTCATGATTCAAATTCTCGACTTCAAAAAGTCTAAAGATAGAATGACAGACAAGGAAATAAAAGTTCTCATGGAATATTGCAAAGAGTCTGAAAAAAATAAACTTCCTATATCATCTATCAATATACCTTCAGATCTTTTAACTGTTTTACAAAATAAAGGAATAGATAGGACCTTTAACCCTAGAAAAGACCTCCAAGATGCACTCAAGATCATTAATATAGAAGTTAAAAAGAAGAATAAACCAGCCGCCCAACCTTCAAGTGGAGGAGGTCAAGGCGGTGGGGCCGGAATGAAAATGAACGTCAATGTCATCAACCCTTTCCTGGCCGCTGGTTCAGAGCTTTTCAAAGAAAACGAAGGAAAAAATGTTATTGTCGAAAGGCCAAGGCTTTGCATCAAGTTTGATGATCCCGGAGTTCAATTTGCTTCCCTTATTCGCTTTTTCGATCCAAAGTTTAAAGGAGGACTTCTCTTTGCTTACTCGGAAAAAACAATTAAGAAAATTCTTGAAGAAAATCCTTCTTCTATTCCTGCAAGAGAACTATCTCTCCATATTGAAAAAATTATTGATGGAGCGAAATTAAAATCAGCAGAAGATAATAAAATCTCCCCTTCCTCAATAGAAATTTTAAAATCAAGGGATGAAATTGCAGATGCAGTAGGAAAAAAAGGCGCCATCCGCATTCGCTTTGTATCCGAAGAAAACTGGTTAGACGCCTATATCATTAAGTAATTCTAATAAGAAGACAAAGAACTTTACCTTAATCGACTTTTGGGTAAGCACATAACTTATCGATTATTTATACTTTCCCAAGTAGACTCTAGTTTCTCAGCAAGAACTTCTTTATCAAATGGCTTAATAAGGTAGTTATTAACTCCGGCATCAAGAACTTCCATCATTTTATTTTCCTGCCCTACTGCCGTAATCATTAAGAAGATTGTCTCTTTTAATTTTTCAGAAGCTCTAACTTTTTTAAGGAGTTCAAAACCAGACATAACAGGCATATCGTAGTCTGAAATAATAAAATCTATTTCAGTATCTTCTTTCGATAAGATTTGCCAAGCAACTTCACCATTTCTTGCTTCAATGAACTCAGTATAGCCAAGCTCTCTAAGATTTTTGGTAATAAACTTTCTTGCAGTAAGCATATCATCTACGATTAAGAATTTTGTTTCTTTGCTAAACATCTTGATGACTCCCATACTAATTATTCATTCTTATTTTAAGACCTTTCATTAATTTTTCAATAAATAAGATCAATTCCTTTTACCCGTTTATTAACCTCAACTTCTGAAAAGACCCTTTAAAGAAAATTTGACAGACTCAGTCCCATTATTCAAAATTTTCCTAAGACTTATCTACCTAAGGGGATATCGTCAGAAATGAAAAAAATATTTATAATTTTTCTTTTATCTTTTGGCTGCACTTCTATAAAAAAAAGTCACCTTAATTCCTCTGTTGAAATTAGTGTAAAAAGTGATTTAAAAGCTGTAATAGAAGTTGATACTTCAAAGAAATTAATAGGATATGCCTCCGGAGTCTACTTATTTCACCTCTTCAAGATTAGTGGTGATGACAGGTTTGGGGATGGAGTCTCTTATAACCAAAAAGAAACACCATTTTTTGAAAGGCTTTTTAGCCTTACTCATTCAGTCAAGTCTGCAGCTGCTTACAACGCAATCAGAACAAGTCGTGCCGATGTAATTATGTCTCCACAGTACGTTATAGAAACAAACAACTGGAATCCACTTTATAAACAAGTTAAAGTTAAAGTCACTGGTTTCCCCGGCAAAATAGTCAGCATTAAAAACTTATGAAAATACCTATTCTTTTTGCTTTTCTTATTTTCTTAATACAAAAGAACTCTTTCTCTTTAGAAGTTGACAAAAAGCTTATGTTTTCAATTATAAATTTCTCAAAAACCAAAAGAACTCTTTTAATAAATAGAGGCCTGGAAAATGGTTTAAAAAAGGGAGATCAAGCTAAGTTTTTTTTAGATTCTAAACGTTTAGTTGCGAGAGCAGCTCTTATAAAAGCGTCTCCTACCAGGTCATTATGGTCAGTTTTCAAATATAGAAATAAAAAAATGGTAAAAAAGGGAAGAGTTTTGAATTTAATCATTACAAAGAAAGTCTCCCTAACGAATGATATAACGAAAAAAATCTTTAAAAGTAATGTATTTTCTGGAAAGGAAGATAAAATTCCTGTTTCAAAGAAACTTAAAAGTAAAAGAACATTTTCATCAAGATTTCTTACTCAAAAACCTAAAGGAGACTTTTCGGCCATTAACGATATGCAGAGGCCAAAAAGAAAAAAACCTATCGATTATTCCAATTTAAAGGAAATAGGGAAAATGAGCCGCTTTAATATCAAAACCAATTATGACAACTTAAAAGAGTCCGACCTTGAAAGGGGATTTGGAAAAAAGCAATTTAAAATTAACAAAAAAAGCGAGTCAAAATACTCTAATTTAATGGAATTTTCGACAATACCACCTTTAAACGAAAAAAAGATTCATAAAATTTACAGTAAATTAGAGGAGATTTAAAAGAGTCTCTTTATCATTAATCGAATAAGCATAACTTAAACCTTCACTAAAGAAGTCTTCTTTCTGAGAATGAGATAAAGAACTAAAATTTTTTTCAAAAGGTATTCCCATCTTTAACTTTTCGATTAATTTTTCTTCACCAAAAAACTGCTGAAACTTAAAAATAATTAGTAAAAGCCAATCTATTTTAATTGATTTTGACTTCGTTAATGGTAATAAATTAATCATTGATAAAGGAAAAAAAGAGTTTTTTTGTTTTGAATGAACCTGCACCATCTTTAAATAAAATGCGAAGAGAAATCCACGAGAGTATCCATCAACAGAATATCTTTTTATTTTCTCCTCAAATAAAAGTAATTCATCAACATATGAAGGATTTATCTTATCCGGCCAACGACCCTCTTCTTTGAACCCTATATAAATAGCTGCTATCTTGGCCCTCAAATTGTACCAACTTGTAGAGTGAAAAAAGTCCTCTAATCCATCGCCATTACTATTTTGTACCAAGTATTTTTGAACAAGAGCATAAAGACTCGGTCTATCCAAAAAGTATGAATTTAGATAGTTAATGAGAGACCCTTTTTTGTGAATGTCCATTTTCAAAAGATGAGTAAAATCATTAGGTAAACTCAAAGAAATAAACCGATTGATCTCGATTCCTGGACTTTTTTCCTCACCTAATTCCATACATTTTTTCCCCAGCTTTTTTTTAAAAGAAGGACTGTTTTTCAAATATAATAATACCATGATTAAATTACCATTCTACGATGAAATTCGAATTGACAAGAAAGACATTGAGTCCTGGAAAAGGACTATCGAAAATTTAAAATTTGGAACAATCCCTGTATACTTTTTTCTAAATGACCTAGAAGAGGAAATGCAAAATAAATTCATTTCTCTTTTTTTTGATATTATAAACGAAAATAACTTTAACTTATTCTTCCCCTACCCAATTTATATTGTAAGCTCAACAAGCAAACGATTTGGATCAAAAGACATTATTTTTAAATCTAAGAAAGATCTGCCAGCCTTTTTTAAAAAAGACCTCCAAAAGTTAAAAGCAAGAGAGCTTGACTCCTTAAAAAGAATCTTACTTAATGCAGAAAGAGTTAGTAACATTGATGAATTTAAAAAAATAAATTTCATAAAAGAAAATGCCAAGAAACAAAAAGTATTATTCAATCTAACAAATGAGTTTAATTTTTTTCAAAATATATTAGATGAAACAACTGATGAGGAGATATAGAATTGTTTGAAAAAGACTCTCTTCTTACAAAATTAACTACTGATGATTTAAATGAATTAAAAGGCTTTGAGGAGCTTATACAATATTGGACTGAACCTTCTTTAAAAAAAGGCTATCAAAAGAGAAATGCTATCCCATCAATTGATTATATGGAAATTATCAACTTTTTAGAAAATGAGAATAAAAGAATCAGGATGATTTATAACCTTCTTCACAACATTCTGCCTAACCTGGAAAGCTTTGATCAAAAAGACTCTCTCATTGAGCAGGAAAATATTCGACTAACGAAAACGAAAAAAGAGGTTCTAAAAAGGACATGTAAAGAAAATGGGGTTTTCCAAAATGCCCTTTCCGAAATATTTAATAAAGCTTATTCATTCAACTAAAGAGTTTAATATCATCGGACCGCCAACATGTTTAAACTCTTCATCGGCCAACCCTGAAAGATCTGCATCTTCTAGCTCCTGCTTAAGATAAAACACAAAAAGTGAATGAAAATTCTTTATTTTATTAAGACCAAAAGCAGAAATAAAATCATCAATAGATTTCTTTAAATCATCAGACTTTTTTATTTTTAAATTCTCATCCAGGAGATCCAGAACAAACGCTTTGTACTCCTCAAGAGTTATCCCCATTTTATTTTCTTGCTCTTTTTCAAAGAACCCAAGCTTAAAATTTGCAAAAGCACTTAAAATTAGAGACTCAAATGTTAAGTCTTCAACAGAGTAATTTAAATAATACCCACTACAAATAGTTCCTGATTTCGCTAGTTTTTGATAAATTTCAAAAAACTTAATACCAAAAGGAATCAAAGAGCTTATTAAGGTTATAAATTCACGCCAGTCTTCATAAGTTTTAACATCAACTAACTCCAAAGGCTTAGTGCTCATTTCCAGGTAAGGTGATTTAAACTTTATAGGGTTTTCAAAAGACAAATGAAGATTTTCACTTATTATGCTTCCTAAGAACTCATCTCTGTCTCCTTCAAAAGGAGAATCTCTTAAAGCTTTTTTAAGCTTCTTTTGCTCAACTTTGATTAGTGTATTCCCTATTCTATAAAGATCACTAAAATCAAAAACTTCCAGTAAACTATTTTCTTCAGAAACAGACAAAATACCATCCAGAGATAGCTTTTTAAGATAATCCAGACCCAAAAGAAGTGTATTTTTGGTTCTACTCCCAGTCCTTAAGAGGGCCAAAGACCCTTCTTTCAAAGAACTGTCTAGCTCCATCATGCCATTCACAAGCCTTAAAAAATTGAACCTTAAAAATTCTTCTCTTTTTTCAGTTTTTACTTTTTGAAGCTCATCTTCCAAGGGACCAATTTTTTCCTTAAAAGAAATGAGAGATGACTTTGGTAATATCTGATTTTTTCCAAAGTTACTTATTTCAGCTTCAGTTTTCGACTTCTTTTTTATGAAATTAATTAAGACATCAATATTTGGGAAAGGTGAATCCAAATCAAGAGCGTCGTAATAATCGACAAAGCCAATATCTCTTAACCTTTCTTTTTTAAAACGAAACTCATCTTCCTGCATTGTCAGAAAATTTTCTGATACGATTTTAAAAAGTATAGCGTAGGCTTTTTCAACACCTTCTTGTGAATAAAGATCTAGAATAACCCTCTTTATTTCATTTACATTGTCAAAGTCTTCACCGAACTCAAAAAGAAGAAGATTATCTTCCGTTAAGAAATAATTATCATGATCAGGGTATTGCGGATCCTCGATATCAAAAGTCCAAATATTAAATTTTGATTTTAAATAGATTGAAAATTCAGAGCTCTTGGCAAACTCTAATCTTATTTTTTCATCAGGACAATTTGAATAGGCCATAAGCCAAAAATTGAAATTATCCAAATCAAGATCATCTCTTTGCCAAAGATCCAGGTCTAAAAAAATTTTTCGCTGAGTAGGACTACACTTGGATAGAAAAACAGCTATCTCTTCATAGGGCCTTGATCTCATCATCATATAAAGAGGTTGAATTGGTAAATCAGAAAGGTCTTTCCCCTCTTGTACATACTTTTCAAGCATATCAAATTGGGCATAAGCTTCAGATTCTATTGCCATAAGTGAAATCATATTTCTTGAATTGAGCACTATTTTTACCCCTTACCAATAAAGCCCCTCAAAGGTTTGCCAAACATTGAGTCGTTGCATCAAAAGAGAATTTATAAAAGGAAACACACAAGAAATCAATCCCTTAAGGTAAATTTTTTTGAGGTCCTGGAGGTCAATCTACTGTTTTCTGCCCTGTCTGTCGCACCCTTTCCTATTGATTTCTTTACCTCGCCACTATCCTTAGTATATAAGGGCTCCAATTTTCACATAAATAGGACCAAGGAGCTCCGTTTGAAGGCAATAGGATTTCAACTACTTAGTATAATCTCTACAATAATTTTACTTACTTCAACACTTCAAGCTGGTCCAAGGGTTATTAAAGACAACCGATTTAAAGAGAGAGGGATGACGCCAGTAGTCGGAAGAGGCTATTCAATGGCCACAAATACCCTCCAATCAACCTGTTTCTCTAAAATTAAACTGACAAGACCTAGTTATGATTTTCAATACCAATTTATTGATATTGATGAGACATGGAAGGAGAAGTTTTCAAATAGAAATGAGCTAAGTGGATCCCTTAAATACCTCTTTATTTCAAATAATTTTACAAATACAACAATTAGAGAAGGTGAAAAAACTTTTTACCACCACCATATTTTCGTATCCCTCGATCTTGACTCTTATTACCACTCACTTGATGAAGGAAAGACAGGGTTGAGTGGAGATGCTATCCAACTTTTAAGGAAAAAAGATGTCGTTAGTTTTTTCAATTCATGTGGCCCTTTTTACATTCGGTCCATTGGTAGAAACTCCAAATTTTTTGCCATGTTAACTTATAAAACTGAAAGTACAAAAAGGGATGAACGTTTTGATAGTAAACTTAAGGCCCATTTAAGATCTCTTTTCAAGTCAAAGACAAATGACAATGATACTTCTAATGACTTTCAAAAAGAAACCTTTAAAAAGAGACTTCAAATAAGTGTCTGGGGATACGGCCTTGGAAAAGATCATCAAGCAGATCTTCTTCCTACTGACATAGATTCCTTTAAAAGAATTGTTAAAAATTCCATTTTGGCCATGCAAGATTCAGATGTTGGTATGATCTCCTCAGTTGAGGTAGTACCCTGGATGGAAAACCCTGAGTTCCAAAATGAACTTAGGCTTGAATCCACAACAGACAAAATTCAGTTTGAAAGAAAAAGAAATCTTGAGGCCAATTCAGAGCTCATCGCTGAAATTGATCGTATCGATAGTGCTTTTATGAATACTTATTATAAAGGCCTAAATTGCATAAGATCTCTTAAAGAAAAGTTTCCTCTTGGTACCAATGAGTATGAGTTTGATCCGGAAAAAACTTTTATTCTTGATCTTGCTGAACCATCCAATAGAAAAAAAGAAATTAAGCTTTCAGCTCTTTTAGAAACTGTAAATGAGGAAAATATTGAAAGAATATATGAAGAAAATCAAAACTTTCTTTTTGGAGATAAAAAGGCCGTTGCTTGTGTTAAGGAACTTCAAAAAAAGGGAATCGATACAACACATTACCGTGAGGTTGAAACTTGTAAAAGAGTAAGGTCACAAATGGTACCAATCAAACCTATTTTTGATCATTACTGTTTACCAGAATTGGCACGTGTTCTTCCTTAATTTAAATTTATAGAATCACTCTGAGGCATTTATGAAGCATTTTATTTGGGTCTTTTTCATTTTGTTATCCTCAAACGTTTTTGGGTCTCCTAGAGTCATTAGAGACAATAGAATTGGAGACCTTGGTGTAACTCCTAACTTGGGCAGGGGCTATGATTTAACAAATAACTCCTACCACTCCATGTGCTTTAGCTCTATAAAAACAACCACTCCTAGCTTCGATGTTAAGTATGACTTTTTGGAAATTGATGAGTCTTATCTAAACAAGATCACAAAAACGGGAAAGCTTGAGGACTCATACTTAAATTCTTTTCTTTTAAAGCATATTGATTTCTCAGAAAAAGATATCACAAATAACTCTGACTCTTCCTCGAGAAATAGAAGAAGCAGAAGAACTGAATCAAAGGAAGTAAAACTAAAAAATATTTTGGTTCATATCAGCACCAATAGTTTCTATCACGCCATTAATGAGTCTCTTTCTGAAATGGACTCTGAAGCCAAAAAGCTTGTTTTAAATGGCGACCTTGTCAAATTTTACGAAGTATGTGGGTTTTATTACATTAGGGCCTTGGGTAGACACTCATCGTTTATGGCCCTTTTAAAATATCAGGAAACCAAAGACACTGAAAAAAATGAACTCTTCAAGGAAAAACTTAAGCGCAGGCTTTTTAGCTTTAACCATAAGCCTAGAGAAGATAAGGAATTCTCTGAAGAAATCTTTAAAAGAAAATTAAGAATTAATGTTGAAGGTATTGGTTTAGGAAAGGGGGATATTTCAGACTTGCTTCCAACTGATATCAATGAGCTTAAGAAAACTGTTGATGCCGCGGCTAAATTAATGCAAGACTCAGATGCTGGTGTCGTTACCTCAATGGAAATCGCTCCTTGGCATGAAAATATACATTTTCTACAAGCTGAGGAAGATGACAAGAACACAATTAATAAGAACCTATTTAGAGAAACAAAAAACCTTCAAGAAAATAATGCTGTTATCGCTGAAATTGAAAGAATTAACGAATACCAAATGAATTACTATTATAAATCCTATAATTGTTTAAGAATACTTGATGAGGAATATAAGGAAGGTACAGGGCAATTTGAGTTTGATCCGGATAAAACTTTTTTCTTCGACCTTTACAACAAAACGAACAAAAAGCTCTATAAATCTCTTAGGAATTTAAAAACGTTCATAAACCAGACCAGTATTGACAAAATTTATGAATCAAATACCAAGTTTTTATATGGTGACCCCGAGTCTAAAAAATCTGGGGCAACTCAATGCCTTGATAAAATTTATGAAAAAGGCATTAAAAAGATAAATTATCATCAAATTCCATCATGTATGGATGTTATGAGATATCAAAACCAAAGCTACTACCTAATCGATCATTATTGCCTTCCTGAAGTGGTTCCGCTATGAAATGGGTTAGTTTACAAGTCATTTTTTTAAAACTCATATTTTTGGTCACTTTGGTTACTTTTTCCAATAATACCTTCTCAAAGCAATTAATTGGCATTGATTCTATGCCATTACTTGGAGCAGGAATAAAGTTTAACCTTACCAGACCATCACTGAAAACATGTCTCGCAAATTCAAAAGAATTTAGCGTAAACAAAGAAATTAATACTGAAATTCATTATCTGAATAAAAAACAAAATCAAAAATTCGAAGATTATGACATTGAAGCCTTTGTTAAAAAAAATTTAAAACTTCTAAAAGAAAAAGAGCGACGCCTTAAAAAGGAAAAGGTTTCTTCATTTTTAATAATTATAGATATTGATAAAAACATTGAATTTAAATCTCTAGACAAGCTTCTTTTCCAAAAAGATATTCAGCGAACCCTAGATGAAAAAAATTACGACCTTTTCTTCCAAGAATGTGGTGACTACTTTATTGAAAGCGTTAAAAAGAGGTCTCGCCTTCTTCTTTTCACATCTTTTTACGGGACAAGGATCAAAGACCGTCGTATTTTAAAAAAAACAATCAAAAAGAGGGTTACTTACGACCCTAAAGATTCCTTCCAATTAAACCTTTTCAAAGATTTCGAATATAATAGTTTTTTCCATTTAGATGTTATCCAAAAAGGAATTAATCAATATGTTGATATCTTGTATGGCGTGGATAAGTGGAAAGGGAAGAGCCTTGATGATTACATTAAAACTGTCCTTAAAAAGTCTCTCAATACTCAAGATGGGTATCTGGTAAATTTTCAAAAAAGAAAATGGAGTGACTTACCAACCCTACTGAAACTTTATAATGAAGCTGAAACGCCTCTGAAATCAAAGTCCTTACAACTTAAATCACGAAAATTTCTTCAAAGACTTCAAAATGATCTTTTCCTCTTCAAATCAAAAAAGGTCATCGCTCAAAAAAGTGGAAACAAGCTATGTTATAAAAAGACCTTAGAGCTTGAGGAAGTTTTGAACTGGAAAACCTTTTCAGAATGTAAGAAAAACCTCTTCGATTCATCTTCGGGCAATAGTCATATGATTAAAGAATGCGCGGCTTTAAAAAGACAGTTCATGACTTTTTTCAAGGACAAAAGTTGTCAAAATTTAAAATCGAAGAATTCTCTACTATCACCTTTGATCTATCAGGAAAAAACTCAAAATATTGAAGCCTCCAACCTAAATATTCAAATTGGTTCAGGAGTTGATGCATATGGAAAAGTATATAGAAATTGCCTCAAAGAAGTTGAGCTTCCTTACATACCAAAAACTAGCAACGAAAATTATGCAGAAAATCGCTATACTCCCCTTAAAAAGGGTGTCTTCTTTGCCAGACTAAACTCATCATTAACTATTTCAGAGAGCTCCAAAAGGGCCCTCTCAAGATTTAATTTACCAAAAACTCTTATTGATAAGATTAAAGCAAGTCTTCCTCAATTTTTAAAAGAGTGTGGAACTCATTTTGTTTCATCTATCAAGTTTAAAAAAGGCTACAACCTTGACTTGAAAATAAGTCACTTTAGGGCCTTTAGAAAAAAAATATTCCTAGAGGATGAAAATGACTTACCTAGTTTAACTTCCTCTTCTTTAGGTTTTTTGAGGGACAGAGGTATTAAATTTGAAGGAGGAAGATTTAAAAAGAAAATGGCAGAAAGGAAGAAAAGAAAAAGGGCCCGCTGGCTTAAAAAAATTAAGGTAAACTTTTCAACAATAGGCTTTAGAAATAATGACTTTAATCCCAAAAACCTTGAAGAGTTCCTGAGAAATCTTAAACGCTTTAAACAGACTCTTTCAAATCAAGAAGGTTCTCCTGTTAAAGTCACTCTCACTCCATGGTCAGACGTCATACTTTGGAACAATATTTTGGAAAATAAAGATCTAGACTTTTTTGATCAATTGATTAAATAATCATTGATCATTATCAGATTTTATATCCGCTTCTTTTACTATACTAAGAATTTATTTCATTCGCTCATAATTCAGTTTATAATTTATGGTGATATTTATATTAAAACTTAAAGGGGATAGGGACGTGGCAGACAAAGATAACGACAGGGCCATCATAATTGATGACGAAGAGAGTGTTTGCGAGACTTTGGAACTTTTTCTTTCAAATATGGGCTTCTTTGAAGACATCGTTATATGCCAAGATGGAAACGAGGCTCTTAAAAAGCTCGCCAATCAAGATTATTCTATTATCCTTTTAGATTTGAATATGCCTGGGATTGACGGATTCGAAGTTATCAATAAATTAAAAGAAGAACATAAGACAGATGAAACCTTCGTACAACGGGTTATCATTGTTTCAGGTGGACTTGGAATAGATAATATTGAAAAAGCTAAATCTCTGGGTGTTAAGCACTTTTTGGCAAAACCATTTGATCAAAAAGAATTTAGGGGAAAAGTTCAAAAAATCTATACCATTCTTAAAGCCAGGATGAGTTAAGCCTACCCTACCACCATTTTTCAAAATGTACATGATCCCGAGGAACAAGTTTCTTATTCAAGAGTCCTTGGGATATTTCTTCAATCATTTGAGCAGGTCCACAAAGAAAATAGTGTGGCTGTTGGAAAGAAACATCCAAATTGTTCCAGGCAAGGTGCCCATCATTGTGACTGAAAATCGTTTTAACTGTCACTCTTTCATCCTGATCCAATTCAGAAAATAGATTTCTGAAGGACCACTCTTCTTCATTTTTGACTGAGTTAAAGATGGCTATTTTATTATTTTTTAAAGACTTATTTTCATACAGTGTTCTTGCCATACTTAGAAGAGGCGTAACACCAATCCCCCCCATTATCAAAACTGCTTCTTGATGAAGTTTGGGATCATAAACCGTTCGTCCTCCAGGCCCATGTATAATAACCGAGTCTCCTTTTTTTGCTTTTTCAAAAAGCCACCCAGTTGTAGGATGGCTTTTCCCTTTTCTTAAACCAAGCTCAAAATAAGGAAGGTCAGAAGGAGGAGACATCATAGAATAACCTCCCCATGAAAATGAGTCGTCTGGCTTCAAATCAAGCCATTGACCTGGCAAAAAGTGAAAGCTATCGTCTTGGACCTTAAAGCGAAACCATTTTGTTAAATGAGTTTCCTCTCTAACTTCCACTAAGGTGGCCTTCACTTCTTTTTGGGTAGGAAATATCATAGGGCTTTCCGTTCCTTACACTCAACTAAGGTCAAAATATTATAAAGAGCAACCATTTCATCATTTTGGTTTGTTACCTCTACATTCCAAACAACAACCCCATTGGCCTTTTCATCATCCCTAAGAGGCTTTCTTGTTTTCCTCATACATGTCAATTTTGCCTGAATTGTGTCACCAATTCCCACCGGTTCAATAAAACGGAGGTTATCTAATCCATAATTGGCTTGGACTGGACCTGGAGCTGGGTCAACAAATAGTCCCGCGGCTGCAGAAAGAACGAAGTAACCATGGGCCACCCTCTTTTCAAATAAGGAATCCTTAGCAGCAATTTCATCCATATGAGCATAAAAATAATCACCACTGATACCTGCGAAATTAACAATATCCGCTTCTGAAACGGTTCTTCTTGGAGTTATTAAAGTCTCGCCAATGCGAAGTTCCTCAAAATATTTTCTAAAAGGGTGAACTCTATCTTCTTTTCCTTTGGCCCCTGTCATCCACTCATTCGTTACATGAGACAAAGTCGTTGGTGACCCTTGTAATGAAGTCCTTTGCATATAATGGAAAACACTCCTTACCCCACCTAACTCTTCACCACCACCGGCCCTACCTGGCCCACCATGGACAAGATGAGGAAGAGGCGAGCCATGACCTGTGGATTCTTTAGCAGATTCTTTATTCACAATCATAATTCTTCCATGGTGTGAAGCAGTTCCAAGAACAACCTCTCTGGCCATATCATCATCTGCTGTAAAGAGAGAGCCTACTAAACTTCCCTCTCCCATTTTAGCGAGAGTATTAACTTCATCCACATTCTTATAAGGCATGACAGTACTCACTGGCCCAAAAGGCTCTACAGCATGAGCTTCCTTAGAATCAAGAGGGCTCTGACAATGAAGAAGGAATGGAGGAAAAAAAGCGCCTTGTTCTGCACCTTGGCCTAAAGGTTTAAACCCATCAAAGCTTCCATGAACTAAATCAGCAGATTTTTGAAGAAGTTCAACATTTCTTTTTACTTCTTCTACCTGATCAAGACTGGCAAGAGGTCCCATCCTCACTTCTTTTAAGCTTGGGTCCCCAATGGTAATCGTCGATAACTTTTCTTTCAGGCTTTTGATAACAGCTTCTTGAAGGTTTTCAGGAACAAAGATTCTCCTTATCGCCGTACATTTTTGACCTGTTTTAGAAGTCATTTCTCTCACAACTTCTTTCACAAAAAGCCCAAACTCTTCATCTTCAGGCTTTACGTCCATTCCCAAAATAGAACAGTTTAAGGAGTCCGCCTCCATATTGAAACGAGTATTGTTCCTTAAAATAGCAGGATGACTTTTTAACTTAAGACCCGTTTCAGCAGAGCCTGTAAAAGTCACAACATCCTGGCCTGTCATATGATCAAGAAGGTCTCCAACACCTCCACAAATCAACTGGAGAGAACCTTCAGGTAATATATTTGATTGAATGATACTCTTGACCATACTTTCAGTTAAGTAAGCCGTTTGACTAGCAGGCTTCACGATCGAAGGAACTCCTGCTAAAAAACTGGCCGAAAACTTTTCAAGAAATCCCCAACAAGGAAAGTTGAAAGCATTTATATGAACTGCAACCCCCTCTAAAGGAACACAGATATGACGCCCAATAAAAGTTCCTTCTCTTGAGAGAGGTTCGATGTCCCCATCAATGTAAACCTTTTCGTTTGGCAACTCCCTCCGACCTTTACTGGAAATAACAAATAATGTTCCAATACCACCATCAATATCAATCCAAGAGTCTTTCCTTGTCGCACCTGTGGCCTTTGAAATTTCATAGAAAGCTTCTTTTTTTTCAGTTAGGTAAAGGGCCAATTCTTTTAGCCGTAGCGACCTTTCATGAAAAGTCATTTGTCTTAAGGCGCGGCCCCCTTTATCTTTGGCGTATTCCAACATCCTTTCAAAGTGAATTCCTTCACTCGAAATTTCATAAACCTTACTTCCATTAACAGCATGAAAAAGGTCCTTACCAGCACCTGAAGCACCATACCATTTTCCTTCAATATAACTCTCAATTTTCATAACGCGCCTCTTTTATTGACTAAAACACTCTCTTTTTCTTTAAGATTAACGGCCTCCGATTACCCTTGTAAAGGAGCTTAGATCCAATAGAAAGGGACTTAAAATTCCTAAAGAATAGGGGTCAATAAGTCGATATTTTGGGTGAACAAAGTGAGAGATTATGAGTGAAGAAAGAGATAAATTACCCCTTATTTTTTTAACACCGCTTTCAGATGTTTTAGATTCTGCAAAACGCCAAATTATGAAAGATGGTGACATCGAACTCTATGAAGTGAACTTCAAGGAGCTTAAACCTGAAGAATTCATGAAAAGGGTGCCAGGAGTTATCGTTTCGGGAAGTCCCCAGGAAGCGGTCGCCTTTCTTAAGCTTTATGATGAGGTTGTTAAAAAATCATCTTCAAAAATGATTCTAATTACGGAAGAAGAAGCTCCACCAAAGGCCATGAAAGTTATAAAAAACCTTCGGCTTGCTGATTACGTTTACGGAAATGTCCAACCTAAAACCATTCTCTATAAAATAAAACTTCACCTTAAGGCCCTTCCAGTCCTCGATGAAGAAGATCTTGTCAAAATTTCTAGAGTCACCTTCCATATTTGGGAAAACTCAAAGTTAGAAATTAAAGATATGAGTGAGAAGATGCCAACCGAAGAAGAGGTTCGAATTAGAGGAGTCACTCAATATCTAGGTGTTGACCGATCAACGATGAAAGTCGGAGAAGCTATTGATAGCCAAGGTAGAGGAAGTTTAGATAAAGATGAACTCCAACACTTTTACGATGCAAATAGACGCCTTACAATAGAGTTAGAGGATATCCTCGATAAATTTGAAGCTGATCTGAATAATAAGCATCTTTTAGTAGAAGCTGACCGCAAAATCGATGAAATTAAAAATGCATGCCTCGATAAAGGCTATAATGAACTTGGCCTTTTTTGCGATATCATGAAAACAATTTGCTATAAATTAGGGTTTGTAAAAGACAGTAGTTTTTCGACAGTTGTTGTTGGACTCCTTTTCAACTCAGCAGAGTTTTTAAAAAGTGAACTCAATCAAGTTAGAAAAGGTGTTGGTTCATCAATCAGAGATAATCCAAATAAATCTCTCTTTAACCGTTATCATTGGCTTAACCAAAAATTTAACTCCATAGAAGAAACAAAGTCTGATGATCCTAAAAATATCAGTTTGACAGAGCTTATGGAGTTTTTACGAATATAATAGGGTGTTGTTAAGCCCATCTTCTTCTATTATCATCATCAATAGATCCTCTTTAAACAAAATAAAAATCAGAACTTTTTTGATAAAAGATTTGATAAAAGAAAGGAAAGGAGTAAACATGAAAAAAGTAATTATAAGACCATTATTTTTAATACCTTTTTTCGCCCTTATCTTTTCTTTCCAAACTTTTGCATGCCCTTATAAAAATTTCGAAGCTTGTGTCTCAGAAATAGGTAAAGAGCTACCACCAGAGCTAAAACCCTTTATTGAAAAGCAGTGTGGAGCGCTAGGTTGCCGCGCCCCACTAAACCCTCTTAGTGATTTATCAGATGGAGCAAAAATCAACCCTTCGACTTACAGCAAAAATAAGGGAACGAAGGTTAAGAAAATCCTTTGCAACAATTAACTTTCATCTTGACGAGAATCCTCCTTGTACGTAATTAAATAATGAAAAGCACAAAGGATTATTCGCCATGAAAAAAAAATTAACATTCTCCGTGGAAGGAATGAAGTGTGGAAGCTGCGTCAAAAAAATCCAGGACTCATTTGAAGAACTTGATTTTGATGTTGAAGCATCCTTCAGTGTTGAAGAAAAAACCGTCTCTCTTTCCTTTAATCCAGATGATGGGGAAAGCCTTGAAATAAAAAAACAAATAGAGTCAGTAGGTTTTCAAGTGACTAAAATAAGTTGATTCAACTATGGCCAAGATATCATATAAAATTGGCGGAATGAGCTGTGTTAATTGTGCTCAAAATATTGAAAAGTCATTTCAAAATGTTTCCGTCGTTCAATCTGCAACAGTTAATTTTACTTTAGAAATAGGAACTTTTGAGGGCGAAATAGATAAGCCTGAGGTTATTAAAGTCATTGAAGAAACTCTTGAAAGGTTAGGGCATACTTTTTCTCCTCTAGATGGCACTTCCAAAGAAAATGAAGACCAAGAGCAAACCAAAGACCTTAAGATATTTGTCTTTTCTCTTACGCTCTCCCTAGGACTTCTCTTCTTCCATATGGGGCCAGGAAAAAATTTAGTTTCTTTAAAAACCTCTTGGATGATTCAATTCATTCTAAGTACGCCTATCTGGATTTTTGTAGGGCTCCCCTTTCAAAAGGCCCTTATTCACTTTATTAGAACTGGCCAATCTAATATGAATACGCTGATAGGACTTGGTACAACTGTGGCCTATTTATATAGCTCTGTACTTACCTTTGCTGTCGTATTATTTAACCAACAATTCACATCTTTCACCATCTATTTTGAAGCTGTTGGCTTCATTATTTCTTTTGTCTATTTAGGCAAAGTTTTTGAGCAAAAAGCTAAAAAAAAGGCAAAGGAATCACTGGATGCCCTGTTCAAACTTCAATCAAAAAATGCCCTACTTCTTGAAGAAGATAAAGAAACCTCTATTCCACTAAGCCAGGTAAAAAAAGGTCAAACCTTAAGGGTAAAGCCAGGGGATAAAATTCCAGTGGATGGGAAAGTTCTTAGAGGTATTTCTCATATAGATGAATCATCAATGACTGGTGAACCAATTCCCATTTTAAAAGAAAAAAAAGGAAAAGTCTTTGCTGGCACTATAAACCTTGATGGAGTTCTTGATTTTAAGGCCACTAAAGTTGGAAAAGAGACATTTCTTTCAAGGCTTTCCCAATTTGTGGAAGAAGCTCAATTGAAAAAAGCTCCTATTCAACTTTACGCTGACAAAATTAGTTCTTTCTTTGTTCCCATTATCCTTATCATTTCTTTTATAACTCTTTTTTCATGGATCTATTTTGGAACAAGCGCTCATGCCCTAAGTGATGCCCTATCAAAAATGATAGCTGTTTTGGTCATCGCCTGCCCCTGTGCTTTAGGACTCGCAACTCCAACAGCCGTTATTGTCTCTACTGGTAAAGCTTCAAGACACGGAGTTTTAATTTCTGGTGGCGATATCATTGAGGGCTCCAATTCAATTGATCATATAATATTTGACAAAACCGGCACACTAACTGAGGGAAAGCCTCTTGTTGAAGATATTGTTTACTTAATAGATAAAAATAATTTTCCTGAAGAAGAAGTAAACTCACTATGCCGTTACTCTGAGCACCCCCTTTCAATTTCAATCCATAGCTTCTTGAAGGATAAAAAGGTACCTTATCGTGATCCTGATAAATTTGAAGTCGTTCCTGGACGAGGTATTAAAGGTCAGGTGAATGATTCTCACTTTCTCATTGGAAGTGAAACCTTTTTGAAAGAAGAAAAAGTTACCCTCCCAGACAATACCACTAGTTTAGAAAACAACACATCTAGGGTCTATATTTCTCAAAATAAAAAAATTATAGGCATCTTTCTTTTAAAAGACCGTTTAAAGGAAGGTGTCAAAGAGACCATTCATAAGATACAGGCCCTCAACCTCAAAGTTTCTCTTCTAAGTGGAGACAATGAAGAAACAACTAAATGGGTCTCTAAAGAACTAAACCTTAACCACTATTTGGCAAAAGTCTCCCCCTTTGAAAAAGCGAATTATATAAAGGAGCTCCAAGAAAAAGGTTCTAAGGTCATTATGGTGGGCGATGGAATTAATGATGGACCTGCTCTCAGTCAAGCCGATGTTTCCATATCTATGGGTACAGGAACAGATTTGGCCATAAGTGCTTCAGATATTACTATTGTCAAAGGTGATATTGAAAAAGTACTCCTTTTCCTTAAACTCTCCAAAAGAACGATGAATATCATTCGTCAAAATTTATTCTTATCTTTCATCTACAACATTCTCTGTATCCCCCTTGCAGCAGGCTTGTTCCAACCTTTTTTAGGTTGGAGTTTTCCCCCTCTTTTTGCTAGTCTCGCCATGGGACTTAGCAGTTTGAGTGTTGTTTTAAATAGTCTAAGGATCAAATATGGGTCTGAAGAAAGGAATCCAATTTCTAGGTAACCTATTGAAATTATGATTATAGAGAGGCTAGGATAGAAATTGGAAAGATGATTTTAAAAGCATTTTTCTTCTTAATAACCCAAAAGTGTTTTCTCACGATGGGTTATAATATTAATGAGTTTTTGGCATAACAACTGGTCTTACATTATGGCGAAATATATTCAATCTTTAGCTCTCCTTAGAAATTGTTTGTTTGTGGGTCTTCTTCTAACTTTGCTTATTGATAGTGAAAAGGCTTCTGCTCAATTTCAAGAATTAAAATCTGAGAAAGTAACCCCTGTGACTTTTACTGCTGATATCTTCCAAAGTGGAGGATCTCCTTTAAAAAAATTCATCGCATTAACTTTTCAAAACGAAAAAAAATGGCACACATACTGGAAAAACCCAGGAGATGCAGGCATTCCTCTTTCCTTTGAGTTTTTTTCTAACGAAGAAAAAATAGACCTTAAAGCACTTGAATGGCCTTATCCTAAGAGGTTTATAGAAAAAGGGGATATGTTGGCCTATGGCTATGATGATCGTTACACATTTTTCTTCCCTCTAAATGATGACACAATAAAAAAGCTGAAAGGCAAAAACCTCACGATTAAATCAAAATGGCTTGTCTGCAAAGACATTTGCATACCTGGTCAAGATGTTTTCAAAGGACGTTTTGATAACAACTTAAACCTTACAAAAAACTCTAAAAAGGTTTCGATTTCCCAAGGCGCTCTTAATGAGGCTTTTCTTGGTCTACCCAAAAAGATTCCCTTTCCCAAAAACCTTGTGCTTAACCTTCATAAAAAGAAAAACTCCAACGAGCTTTACTTAGCCTATTACTTTAAGCAAAAAGCTGGGGGTTCCTCCTCCTTAGAAGTACCTCGAAACAATAATATTTTAACTCCTTTTCCTCAATCACCTTTTGATTTTCATAAAGAAGAAGTTATTAGTAAGGATCAAGCAACTCAAATCAAAATGAAAGTTCAATGGGATGGTGAGTATATGGAGCCCCCTGTCGACTTTCCAAAAAATAGTGTTTTCGAAAAGCCTTACCTTTTGAGATTCCTTTATCATAATGCAAAAGGACCTGTAGGAATCGTTGAAAAAAGCTTTTCCGGCTTTCTTCCCTCTTCTGAAGACCTAAAACCTGAAAAAAAGGTCGCTTTAAACAAGTCGTCAGAAAAAACTGAAAAAAACATCACATCACCTTACGCATCAGCGAAAAGTAAAAAGACCCAGGACCTAACAAACGTTGTTAAACCCAAGAAAGAAAACCTTCTTCTCACCTTCTTCTTTGCTCTATTAGGAGGTTTTATTCTGAACTTTATGCCATGCGTTTTCCCAGTTATCTCTCTTAAGCTCTTTTCTCTTTTAAAGCAAAAAGAAATGAGCCAACTTTCTATTATGAAACATAATGCTGTGTACTCTTTTGGCATTCTTTTTTCATTCCTTGTTCTTTCATTTATTGTTTTAATCCTAAAAAGTTCTGGAGAACAAGTTGGTTGGGGTTTCCATCTCCAATCTCCTTCTTTTCTTTCTATTATGATTCTTTTCCTCTTCGTACTGTCTCTTAACCTGTTTGGTCTTTACGAAATTAGAACTCCTGGAGGAAAAGTTATTGGAAATATTGATATAGATAATTCTTATAGAAGTGATTTCATTTCTGGTGTTCTTGCAACCATACTCTCAACCCCATGCAGTGCCCCTTTCTTAGAAGTAGCGCTTACTTTTGCCTTTACGTCATCATTTCCCGTAACGCTTCTCATCTTTTTATCAGTGGGGCTAGGACTAAGCTTACCTTTTCTTTTCGTTGGCATTTTTCCATCGATGCTTAAATTACTACCTAAACCAGGTACATGGATGGAGCACTTTAAAAAATTCCTAGGGCTTTCCTTGCTTCTAACAAGTCTCTGGCTATTTGATGTTTTCCAAACCATAGTTACAGGCCCTATGAGCTCTACAATACTCATTTTGACTCTCATCTTAACTTTTTTTGCCTTCTACTCTTTAAAACATATGAAACTAAACAAGATAGGAAATTTGATCCTTATCTTAATACCTTTCTTATCCGTACTCTACTTAGTAGGAATTCAACTTAATAACTCCAAAGATATCAATTCATCTTCAACCGCCGTTCAAAAAACGGCCAACCATCCATCCAATTGGGAGGTATGGGCACCTGAAAAAATGAATTATTACAAAAAAGAAGGCAAAGCAGTCTTCGTTGATTTCACAGCTAAATGGTGTTTCACATGCATCGTTAATGAAAAACTAGTTCTTCAAACAAAAGAGTTTGCAAAGTTAATGAAGGATAGAAGCATTAAGCCTCTCATAGCTGACTGGACGAAGCGTGACCCTATCATTGGAAACTGGCTAAAAGAACAGGGCGTTTTTGGGCTCCCCGCCTATTTTATCCAGACTTCTGAGGGGAAACTTATTCATTTGGGAGAAACAATTTCAATTAAAGAGATTAAAAATCACCTTTAGACTTAAAAGTTTAAACAAGGTTTTGTTTTTTTCTTGCTAAGTCCTGACAATGCTTTTAAAACTAGTCAAAACTCTGGAGAAGCAGTATGAAAAAGATGTTTTGCGTCTTAATTGGCGTTCTTTATTCATTTTCCTCCCTTGCATCATACAACCTTGATAATCTTAGCCTTGAAGGACTATGGCAACTAAAAGACTATCCAAGTCATGATTCTAAGGAAAAAATCCTTTACGACTTTAAGTTAAATAAAACTCATGGTGTCGATCCTGATGGTTTTAGGCTTTCTTATTTCAAAAACCAGCAAGCAAGTAAAAGTGGTATCGACGGGATTGGACTTTTTGTTATGCCTTCATGCCGCCAAGGACGATTCAATTATTTTCTGAGGCTTAACAGAACAGATTATACATTTCAACTTTTTGAAATCATAGATTCAAGAGGGTATCCCGATACAACCGCTCTTATTATTCAAAAAAGTGGCAGCCCGAAAGTATATGCACTTGAGAGAGTTCAAAACCCTAGACTAAAGCACCTTTCACAAATAAATAAGGTTAATCTGAAACTCAGGAAAAGATAATTTCATGGTGGTTTCATTTTAACCTTTCAAATCAGTCCCTTTTACTACTTTACTTAGATTATAATTTAAATTTATTATGCAACTAAGAGCAGCAAAAAAAAGGCTTAATACCTGATGGTGAGCTCATACAAATTTATTATGGGAATTGATGTAGGTGGAACAAAGATAGAAGGTGTCCTTCTCGCATTAAAAAAAGATCCCGAATTTGAAATTATTGAGCGCAAAAGAATCCCTACATTAAGAAAAAAAGGTTATTCATCAGTTCTGACTAGAATAACTGAACTCATTGAGGGCTTAGTCCATCAACTTCCCCACAAAAGCAGATCCCTTTCAGGAATTGGAGTTGGATTACCCGGCACTGTTGATCCAGAATCCCAACTTATGCTAAACGGAAACACATCGCTTTTCGTGGGTCAGTCACTCAAATACGACCTCAAAAAAACTCTTAGAAATGAAGCCCTTCCTATTCTTATTGAAAATGATGCCAATTGCTTTACTCTTGCAGAAACGAAAATGGGTGCAGGATTGCTTTATGAAAAAGGAGTCGGCATACCCTGGAAAGAGCAAATAAGCATTGGAATAATTCTTGGAACGGGAGTTGGCGGAGGGCTTGTTCACCAAGGCCAAATTTTTCGTGGAAGAAAGGGAGGGGGCCTTGAGGTTGGTCATGGTCCTTTAGGCTCCAGACTCGAAGGGAGACCCTGTTTCTGTGGCTTACGTGGGTGCGCAGAAACCTATTTATCAGGAACAGCACTTATTGAAGATTTTAAAAGGGAGTCTCACGGATTGCTACCCGAAGGAGTTGATCCAGGGAGCTTCATTTTTGAACAATCAGAAGACAAAAGCTCAATTTTTTATAAAATTGTCTCAAATTACAAGCGAAACCTTTCTCTTTTTCTTGTTAATTTAACAAATATTTTTGATCCCGATTATTTTGTTTTAGGTGGAGGAGTCAGCAAACAATTGTCTCTTTATCAAGGCCTGGAAAAAGATATCATTGCAAAATCTTTTGTTCCCGAATCATCTCCCAAAGTTTACCAACATAAACTCGGAGACTCTGCCGGTGTTTTAGGGGCTGCTTTTTTAATTAAGAGTCTTTTAGACTCAAATAAAAATCAAGCTCAACAACTTTTATAACTCTTTCATGGTCTCCATTTTTTAAAAGGCAATAGTCGAATGGATGCTCTGCATAATAAAAATTATCTTTCATTGTCACAAACTGCTCAAAAACAAGAGGGTTCTTTTCATTGATCTCTAATTTTTCCTTTCCAAGAACATCTCCAACACTACTTTTTTTCCCAACACATAAAATCTTATGGGTTTCTTTTTTCTCAGGTTTACTAATTCTTGGCCCATCATAAACATTCCCACCTTCTCCATAAGGTTGAAGAACTCCCTCACCATTTTGAAATAAAACTTTTTCAACAGTTCTCTCCCAGCAGGATTGTCCCCAGTCAGACCTCAAGGCACCGGTATCATCTTTACGGCTAAACTCCTCAATTTCTGGCCAGGTTTTGTCAAGAATCTTTCTAAAAGAGAGTATTAACTCAGAAACATTTTTTTCAAGTCTCATGCTTTTTTCCTTTTTTTTTATTATAATGAATGTAGCATGGATCGATTAATAATAAATTTCTAGGAAAAAGTATCTGTGAAAAAAATTATCATCGTGGATGATTCCGAGTCCTATCGTTCAAGAATCAGAAGAGATTTAGAGGCAAATAGCTTTGAAGTTGTTGAAGCTATCAATGGTGAAGACGGAGTAAAGTTATGTAAACAACACCTTGATGCCGATGCAATTTTAGTTGATATGAATATGCCAGGAATGGATGGTCTAAGGATGATTTCCATCCTCAGACAAGAAGATGACTTTCAAAAAGTGCCTGTTCTCATTGTAACAACAGAAAGCAGTTCAGAACAAAAAACTCATGCCAAGGAATTAGGGGTCATTGCATGGATTCAAAAACCTATTTCTGAACGAGCTCTCGTCAAAACACTCAATAAACTTCTCTAAACCTAAAAATGCTCCAATTTACTCACATATCACTTAAAGATTGACTCATTTGAAATACTTCACCACTTAGCTTAGCAAACTCAGCCGGCAATAAGGCTTGATAACCATCACTTAAAGCTTCCCTTGGTTTATCATGAACCTCAACCATAATCCCATGAGCTCCGACAGCCAAAGACCCTTTTGCCATTGGAGAAATCAATTCTTTTCTTCCTGTACCATGGCTCGGATCAACAATGACAGGAAGATGACTCAAAGTTTTAATTGAAGGGACCGCTGAAAGATCTAGAAGGTTCCTGGTGTACTTATCAAAAGAACGAATGCCCCTTTCACATAAAATGACTTTATTGTTTCCATTTTGCATTATGTACTCTGCAGAAGATAGCCATTCTTCAAGTGTCGCTGAAATTCCCCTTTTCAAAACAACAGCTTTATTAATCCTCCCTACTTCTTGAAGAAGTGCAAAGTTTTGCATATTACGGGCACCGATTTGAATAATATCGGCATATTCAGCTACCATACTTAAACTTTCGAAATCTATTGCCTCAGTAATAATTGGAATATCAAACTCTAAAGAAGCTTTTTTTAAAATTTTAAGTCCCTCTAATCCCAGTCCCTGAAAACTGTAAGGAGATGTTCTTGGTTTAAAAGCACCTCCTCTCAAAACATGAGCTCCATGTTCCTTTACGGCCTTGGCGATCCTTAAAGTTTGCTCTTCACTTTCTACAGAACAAGGGCCCGCGATATTAACAAAATGTCCTTCACCAAAAGTAACAGAACCAACCTTAACTTTAGTTCCCTTTGGATTAAAATCTCGACCAGCTAACTTATAGGGAGATGTTACTCTTATGCATTTAACGACCCCACTCAAAGGTAAAAACTCACTTTCATTAATAGGTCCATCATTTCCCGTGATTCCAATAGCACAATTATGCTCTCCAGGGATCGGGTGTGGCTTAAAACCTAACTTTTCAATATGCTTACAAACTGCTTTTCTTTCCTTTTGACTTGAATCAGATTTCATTAAAATTAACATTCTTATCTACCTCTCTTTATTATATTTTTTTAAATTAAAGACTCTTTAAGTTTAGTGACTAGAGAATGAGTATTTTTTTTTGCTTCTTTAAAGTTTTTAGCTGTTTCTATTTCGCGAACAATGGCACTTCCTACAACAATTCCATCGCAATAAGGAGCCAAAGTTTTTACTTGCTCACTTTTTGAAAGACCAAAACCAACAATGAGAGGTTTTTTAACGACTTTCCTAACCTCTTTAAGTTTTCCCAGAAGGCCTTCAGAAAGTTTATCACTTACTCCTGTTGTACCAGTCCTAGAAACATAGTAGATAAAGCCCTTAGTCTCTTTTTCAATCAATTTCCACCTGGAAGTTTTTGTTGTTGGCGCCATTAAAAAAATAGGCTCAATACGTTCTTTTTCTAAAGCATTTTTAAAATGCCTTTCTTCTTCAAGAAAAGACTCTGGTGTTAGGTCAACTGGAAGAAGACCATTAACCCCCACTTCTCTGCACCTTCTGGAAAGTTCTCCGAAGCCAAATCTAAAAAGGGGATTCATATAAGAAAAAAGGACTATAGGTGTCTCTATTCCTTTTTGTCTAATTTTTGAAACACTTTCTAAAACTCCTCCTAAATGGCACCCTTGCTTCAATGCTCTTTCACTTGCTTTTTGATTAGTTGGGCCATCAGCTAAAGGATCTGAAAAAGGAACTCCCAGTTCAATAATATCAGCTCCCGCTTCTGAAATTGTTTCAACAAGTTCAACAGTCTTGTTCAGGTTAGGATCACCTGCTGTAATATAGGCGACAAAAGCTTTCTTTCCATTTTGCCTAATCTTATTTAAAGTATCATTTATTGATTTCATAATCATTCCCAAGTGAAATGTCTAAATCCATTTAATTATTTACTTCTTCTTTACTCGAATAGAGAATTGCTGTTTCAACATCCTTATCCCCTCTTCCAGAAAGGTTACAGACGATAATTTTATCTTTTGATAAATGAGCGGCTTCTTTAATTATGTAAGCAATTGCATGAGAGCTTTCTAAAGCAGGAATGATGCCTTCCATTTTAGATAGGATAGAAAATGCATTCATTGCCTCTTCATCTGTCGCATATGTATATTTTGCTCTTCCCATTTCTTTTAAATAGCAGTGCAAAGGACCTATCCCAGCATAATCAAGACCCGCCGAAATACTTTCCGTTTCCTCTATTTGTCCGAACTGATCCTGCAAAATAACAGTTTTAGTCCCTTGAAAAATACCAACACTTCCTCCTTCAAACCTAGCAGAATGACGCTTTTCTTTAATGCCAAACCCACCTGCCTCAACTCCAATCAAAGAAACATCTTTATCTTCTAAAAAAGGATGAAACAATCCAATTGCATTACTACCTCCGCCCACACAAGCAATAAGCTGATCAGGAAGACGCCCTTCTTTTTTTAAAATCTGTTCTTTTACCTCTCTTCCAATTATAGATTGAAATTCTGTAACCATTTGAGGATAAGGATGAGGACCTAGCGCCGACCCCAGTAAATAGTAAGAGTTTTTAATATTGGTTACCCAATCCCTCATGGCCTCATTAATTGCATCTTTTAAAGTCCTCGACCCCAACGTAACAGGCCTTACAGAAGCACCTAATAGTTTCATCCTATACACATTGAGCCGCTGCCTCTTTGTATCATCCTCGCCCATATAAATCGTACAACTCAATCCAAAAAGTGCACACACTGTTGCAACAGCTACTCCATGTTGGCCCGCTCCTGTTTCAGCAATGATTCGTTTTTTCCCCATTCTCTTAGCTATTAGAATTTGTCCCAATGTATTATTTATTTTATGGGCCCCTGTATGAGTCAGATCCTCTCTTTTCAAATAAATTTTAGGGCCTCCTAAAAAATGAGTAAGTCTTTCAGCATAAGTCAATGGTGTTGCCCGACCGATATATTCTTTCTGCCAATAAGATAAATCGGCTTGAAAGCTTTCCTCATTTTTGAACTTTTCAAAAGCTTCTTTTATTTCTTCTATTGGAGCACTTAAAGTCTCAGGAATATACGAACCTCCGTACTGACCATAAAAACCTCTTGAATTAGGGTTCATCATTAGTCTCCTTTGGAATGTGAGAAAAAAGTTCTGTTAATTTTTTATGATCCTTCAACCCTGGTGCAGATTCTATTGAGCTTGATAAATCAAAAGCAAAGGGGTCTACTTCTTTTTTGGCCAATGCTAAATTTTTTGAATTTAATCCACCCGCTAAAATTAACTTTCCCTTTGGAGCTATTTTTTCTTTAACTTTTCTCGCAAAGTTCCAGTCAGAAACTTCCCCTACTCCTCCATAAAGACCATTATGAGTCGGCAATGAATCAATTAAGAAACTAACCTGCGGATGGGCCTTTAAAAATAATTTAATATTTGGAAAGTCCTGGTAATTAAGTTTTTTAATTATTTTAAATTGATGACCAATTTTTGATAAAACTTCGGGTTTTTCCTCTCCATGCAATTGGAAAGTATGAAATTTCACTTTTTTTTGAATATCAATCATATTTGAAATAGATTCATTAACAAAAACACCAACCAAATTTTTAGAGGTATTAGCTTCAAAGTTTTTTAAAATACTTTCTGCAATATCAGGCCGTAAAAATCTTGAGCTTTTTTTATAAAAGATAAATCCCAAAGCCCAAGCGCCAAGCTCTATAGATTTGTTGATATCTTTTTCATTTTTAAGACCACATATTTTAATTTTCATAAAGGCACTTCCCTAAAAGGGCGGTTTGATTGTATAAATTGTTTTAACTTTTTTCCCGGTTCTTTTTCTCTCATAAAGCTCGATCCTATTAAAAATCCATCATACCCAGCTAATTGTAATAACCTAATTTCATGATCCGACTTTATGCCACTTTCGCTTATAAGAATGACATCTTCAGTTTTCATTGATGCCAACTTAATAGACACATTTAAATCGACTCTAAAGGTTTTTAAATCTCGGTTATTGACACCAATTATTTTTGCACCCGCCTTTAAAGCCATTTCAAACTCTTCCTGGTTGTGAACTTCAACTAAAGCGTCTAAACCGTATTTCTCAGTATGTTTTAGAAAAGCCTCCAGTTTATGGGGACCTAAAAGTGCTACAATCAATAAGATGCAGTTGGCACCTAAAGTCTTGGCGTGAAGTATTTGAAATTCATCAATAATAAAGTCTTTTCGCAGAATATTTGCTTGGGGAAATTCTTTTGAAACCCTTTTTATATCCAAAACATCGCCTTTAAAATAAAATGGCTCTGTCACAACGCTTAAAGCAGCTGCTCCTTCCTTTAAATAGCTTTCTGCTATTTCAATACAACTCATTTCAAAACGAGGCTTTATTATCCCTGCACTTGGACTTCCATATTTAATTTCTGAAATAATATGAGGGCCATCCCCCTTAAGAAAAGATTTTCTAAAAGACAATTCGTCTGAATTATTTATATGTTGAAAAGACTCTTCAAGGCTTTCGATTGGCCATTGTTTTTTCTCCCTCTCTACCTGCTCTTTTACCTTTTTATAAATACGGGAAAGAAAAGAATTCTCTATTTTCATCATTACCCCCTCATCCTTAAATTATTTAAAGCTTCAAATGCGTTGCCTTTTGCCATTAGTGAAGAAGCTAAAGAAACTCCATTTTTAAAACTATCCGTTTTTCCAACAATATAAAATGCAGCGCCTGCATTTAAAGATACTATATTTTTTTTTGCCCCATTCATTTTCCCACTTAAAATCTTTTCAAGAAGATTCGCATTTTCTCTTTTAGTTCCACCCTTAATATCTTCTAAAGACGCTCTTTCAAACCCAAAGTCCTCTGGTTTAAAAGTTAGTTCATTAATTTTATTATCTTTTAAGTGAGCAACATGAGTCGGCCCAGAGATAGAAAACTCATCCATACCATCATGACCATTCACGACCATAGCTTCCTTATGACCCATCTTTTTTAGTGCGTCCGCCATTTTATAAACATAAGATCCATCAAATACCCCAACTAGTTGCCTTTTAACGGATGCAGGATTTAAAAGCGGTCCAAGTAAATTGAAAATTGTCCGCACTTGAATTGATTTTCTTATCTTTGCTAACTTTTTAAAACTCGGGTGATAGGCAGGTGCAAATAAAAAGGTAAAGTTTTTATTTTTTAAATTCTCGGCACTTTCTTCTGGACTTAAGTTAAGTGGTATTTTCAACTCCTCCAAAACGTCAGCGCAACCACATAGACTTGAAACGGACCGATTACCATGCTTTGCAACTTTAACACCACCACTTGCCAGGACAAAAGCCACAGCTGTCGAGATATTAAAAGACCCAGTGTCGTCTCCTCCCGTCCCACAAGTATCAATAAGTGTTTCATTTTCATCCGTTTGGTAAGGGAACGGGACTGCTTTCTGCTTCAAATACTTTGCAAAACCTGAAATTTCATCACTTGTTTCACCTTTTGTCCTTAAAGCCCCTAATATGGCACCTATTTGTGCTTCATGAATATTATCTTCCGTTATATGAGATAGGAGGTTAAAAGCTTCTATTTCAGAGAGAGAATTCCCATCCATTATTTTCTTTAAAACTGATTTCATATGGCCACCTTTTTGTTACATTTATTTACGTTAGGTTTAAAAAATTTAAGATAAGTTCTTTACCAAAATCAGTTTTGTGAGACTCTGGATGGAATTGAATTCCCTCTACAGGGTATTTTCTATGCTTAACTCCCATAATCATCCCGTCCTCTGTAAAACAAGTGGGCTTTAAAGACTTGGGAATGACGTCTTTATCAACAATTAAAGAATGATAACGAACAACATTAAAGGGTCGAGGCAAACCTTTATAAAGTCCCTGTCTGTTATGAAAAACTGGAGTAACTTTCCCATGCATAATCTTTGGAGAGCGAATAATTTTTCCACCAAAAAATTCTGCAATGGTTTGATGCCCTAAACATATACCCAGTATAGGAATTTTCTTATAAAATTCCCCAACAATATCAAGACCTATTCCTGCTTCTTTTGGTCTACCAGGACCTGGTGATAAAACGATCGCATCTGGCTTAAGTGCATTAATCTTCTCTAATGAAATTTTATCATTTCTAAAAACTTTAACTCTAAAACCTTCCTGAACCATATATTGATAGAGATTAAAAGTGAAAGAATCATAATTATCAATAAGGAGAATCATCCTTGCTCCTCCATAAAATGGGCCATTGAAAGAGCTTCTCTAACTGCCTTGGACTTATGATAAATTTCCATATATTCACTTTTTGCCCTTGAATCGTATACAATCCCCGCACCAGCTTGAATAAAACCTTTATTATTTTTTACTCTTAAGCTTCTGATATTAATGCACGAATCAAGATTTCCAGAAAAGTCGTAATAGATAACAGCTCCGCCATATGGTCCTCGAGGCCTTTTTTCTAATTTGTCTATAATCTCTAACGCCTTAATCTTAGGAGCTCCTGATAAAGTTCCTGCTGGAAAGCATGAACCCAAAGCATCCCAAGCTGACTTTGAATAAGGTAATTTACCTTCAACATGACTTACTAGATGCATAACATTTGAAAATTTTTCAACTTCCATAAATTGAGTTACTTTTACTGTCCCTGCTTTTGCGACCCGACCGACATCATTTCGACCTAAATCAACAAGCATAAGGTGCTCAGCTTTCTCTTTGACACTCATTAAAAGGTCTTTTTCAAACTTTTTATCCTGTTCAATTGTTTTTCCTCTAGGCCTAGTACCAGCAATCGGACAAGTCTGAATGACTCTATTTTCAACTTTTACAAGCCTTTCTGGAGAAGCACCAAGAAGGTATTCATCATCCCCTAAAGATAAATAAAATAGATAAGGTGCAGGTGATATGGCCCGCAGACACCGATAGACTGAAAAAGGATCCGCTTTAAGATTGAATGTAAAACGGTCTGAAAGAACACACTGAAAAATATCTCCCTTCCTAATATGATTTTTTATAACTTTTACAGCTTTATAAAACTCCTCTTCACCAAAAAGTCCCTTATTAAAAATATCTTTTTCCTTTTCATTAGGTAATGATTCGTAGGCTTGATTAAAGTCAAGGATCCTACCGATATCTTTTCCATAGACTTTTAATTTATTTTGTTTAGGATTTACCCATTCACTAGAAAATAAAATATTATATAATTTTTCAATTTTTTCCCCTGCCTTAACCATTCCTTCTTTAAGGCTTTCTTCTTCTAAAAATATATTTGAAATTATAATCATTCGGTTTTTGGCCCTATCAAAAGCTATGATATCCCTAAAAAGCATAAGGTGAGCACTATCTTCCGACTGGCCTTTATTTTTAGGATGAAAAGGAAGGTCTTCAATATAATGAATGCTTTCATGACCTATATAACCAATTGCACCGCCACAAAAAGGAGGAAGTTCTGGAAAAGTTAAAGATTTGTAATTTTTTAAATAAAGTTTTAGAGCATTGAACGGATTTGAATCTGAAAAGTCTTCTATAGACTTACCGTCTCTTTCTATCAAAAATTTACCATTTTTTATTCTAAGAATTTCAAATGGGTTTATCCCAAGAAAACAATACCTTCCTAACCTTTCTCCGCCTTCGACACTTTCAAGAAAGAATGACTTTTCAAACTTTTTTTGTAATCGAAGAAAAGCTGAAACTGGAGTTAAAATATCACAACTAAATGCTCTAGCAACTGGAACGATATTTTCTTTTTTTAATGACTTTTTTATTCTTTCAATTTCAATTAACACGTTTAACTCCTTATTCTCTAAAGAATCTAACGGTCAACTGAATTTTGGGTAGATTTAACCGCTAGTGATCAATGGCTTTTCTTTTGCCAGGACCACCAACACCAACAGGAAATTTGAAAATTATTTTTTTTATGATTCATGTAAAAATTCCTCAACTCAAATGAATCTTAAGCACTTTTTTTTTGGATGGCAACATCTATTTTTAATTTCGTCGGGTTTTCAAAAAGAGTGTATTAAGAATTTATACGAATAGATTTACTATGATGCTTTTTTTTCAGCGAGCTTTTCTACTACGTGTTTCCTTATTTTATCCACGACAAGATCTTTAGAAAAAGGCTTGGCCAAAAAGCATCGTCCGCCAATCTCTACAGCTTTTTTAATGGTGCCTTCATCAAACTCACCTGAAATCATAATAACCGAGTTTAATGTGTGGTCTTTTTCCCCACTAATATATTCTAATACTTCTAGTCCATTTTTCCTGGGGAGGTTTAAATCAAGTAGGATTAATGAGAATTGTTGATTTCTAAGCTTTTCAACAGCAATGGATCCATCTGTCGCAGAAACAACATTTCTAAAGACACCCATAGCTTTCACATATTCAGCAAGGATTTCACAAATATCCTCGTCATCATCTACAATCAAGACATCTTCTAATTCAGTTGTCATGACTTTCCCCCGAGAACTAAACTAGGTATCATTGATAAACAATTCGGTATTAAGAAAAATTTCTAAACGGAAAAATACACGAAGTTACTAAAACTAAGCAGACCTTACCGCTTAGTTATTTTTTGGGGCTTCAAAGGAATTTAAGGAATAATCTTCTTTAAAACGTTCGAGAATTTCAACAAGCTCATCTAACTGAACTTTGCCCATTCTCT